>JBJKQM010000047.1:0-44051 GCA_046705365.1 Thermoplasmataceae archaeon | reverse complement strand
CCGGATTTGAACCGGTGACCTCCTCCGTGTCAGGGAGACATCATACCACTAGACTACGGGCCCTAAAAGTGATCCTTCCCGGATCTGATAGCAATTATCAGTCCGGGAGTTTTCAACACTGATTTTCAGTAGCTATTTAAGAGTTTCAGTTGACAGTTCACTCTGGCTTCTGTCCAAAAGAAATTAAATGTTACTGATATTAAAGTGGCATGTCAGATCTACTTCTTCTTCATGGTGGTGCAGGCGCGGGGGAACCCCATACTGAGCTTATGAAAAGTTATGCAGACAGGGCCTTCTCTGCGCATAAAAGCAATCCACTGGATCTTGTGTGCGAGGGTGTAAGATACCTCGAGGATGATCCCACTTTCAATGCAGGTACAGGTTCAGTAAAGAGAATCGACGGTTCCATAGAGATGGATGCCGCCGTCATGCAAGGGACTGCAATTGGCGCGGTTTCAGCAATTGAAAGGGTGAAGAATCCCATACTGGTTGCACGGGCTGTGATGGAACAAACCCCTCACGTACTTCTTACGGGAGATGGGGCACTTAAGTTTGCCAGGGCTATGGGTTTTGACGATCACGATCCATCCACACCGAGGACAGAAGAGATTTGGAAGAAGACAGTGGATTTCTTTAATGGAAAAGAGGTAGATTTACCGGAGAGGTACAGGGAGTACTACAAATTTGCAAAAGCTTTTGGTTTTCCGGAACACAAGGATACAGTTGGTGCAGTGGCGAGGGTCAACGGGAAATTCGCAGCAGCAGTGTCCACCGGTGGTGCATCTCCAATGATGCGTGGTAGGGTAGGAGATACGCCGCTTCCAGGGTCAGGCATCTATGCTGGTCCGAACGGGGCAGTTGTAGCCACTGGAATTGGCGAGGAGATCATCAAGCGAATGATGTGCTACGACATTTATATCCAGATAGGCAAGAGGCCGCTGAAAGAAATCCTGAAAGACAAGGTTGCAGAATTTGGGGACATCCATGTAGGCGTGATCGCAGTATCAAAGGATGAATATGCCTATGAGACAAACGCGACAATGCCGGTTGGAATAGCTCAATCCTGAACTTGCATTTTTCAGAACACTCAAAAATACTTTCCAATTGATTATTTTTATTATTTGTACTCGTTAGTGTCTGACAACAGTCTTAAGGTTTATAAGTGAGTAGATTATGCAATCTGAAATGGAATTTGAAAAATTCAAGACCATGCAATTTCCAAGGGACGTATATGTGGGACACGGTGTCCTGCCTAATATTGTGCCTGTTGTGGGAAGATACATGATGTCTGGTTCCATTATTATAGTCACAGGAAATATTACTTATGGCCTTGCCGGAAAAGAGGTTGAAAACATCCTCTCTGATGCAGGGTATGATGTCCATGTCATAAAGACTGGAAGGGCAGATACAAAGAATCTCGAGACAATTGAGTCAATCGCGGGAGAGCTGAAGGTTGGCCTCATTGTTGGAGTAGGAGGAGGCACGAAGATTGACCTCGCCAAGAAAACTGCCTATGATTTTAACGTTCCATTTGTTAGTGTACCAACTTCACCAAGCCACGACGGGATCGCATCCCCCAGAGCCTCAATCAAAAGGCCTGGCTCTACATTCTCACAGGAAGGTTCCATGCCTATTGCTATTATAGCTGATACGGCAGTTCTTTCCAGGGCTCCTTACAAGTACCTGAAAGCAGGTGCTGCAGATGTAATATCCAACCTAACGGCACTCCTTGACTGGAAACTTTCAAGCAGGCTGCATGGGGAAGAATACAGCTCCAGTGCGGCTGCAATTTCAGAGTATGCAGCAAGGGAACTGCTGGAAAAGAGCCACATGGTCCTCGAAGGTGTTGAGGAATCCGTGTGGCTTGTGACCAAGCAAATCCTTGCTTCAGGAACAGCAATGGCCATTGCTGGTTCATCACGGCCTGCCAGCGGGAGTGAACATCTTATTGCTCACGCGCTGGAAATGTCGAATCCTGGTGAATCAATACATGGAGAGCAGTGTGCAATAGGTTCCGTTGTGTCTATGTTTCTGCATGGAGGAGATTGGCAGCAACTCTCATCTGCATACAGCAGGATGGGGTTATCTGTTAGGGCAAGAGATTACAAGATACCGGATTCCGTTATAATCAAGGCACTCGCCAGCGCCCATACGATTAGGCCAGAAAGGTACACTATACTTGGGGAAAAGGATATCAGTTTAAATGCCTCAGAAAAAGCTCTCGAAATCACAGGAATCATCTAACGGTGCCCGCAGCATGCCAAAGATATCGCTCATTGGTGTAGACCTGGCTAGTGAGGGACTTGAATTTACATTCTCAGGACCTCTTGTTGGCTGTTCAGAATGCAGGATAAAGAATGTTTGTTTTAACCTTGATCCGGGAAAGACCTACAGGATTCTCAAGGTACGGGACAAGGAAAACCCATGCTTTGTATTCAACAAGGACAAGGTAGCAACAGTCGAGATTGAGGAAGTGCCGGAAGTAGTGCACATGCAGTACGGCAAGAAACTCCAGGAAGGTTCATCCGTGACAATGAAGTCCATGAACTGCGACCACATCAGTTGTCCTCATATTGAGAAGTGCAACATCATCCACATGAGGGATGGGACCAGGGCAGTTATAAACAAAGTAGAAGAAAAACTGGAGTGCCCGAAAGGCTACGATATGAGGAAAGTCTCAGTAAACCTCCAGTAAAATTACTTCTTCACAAATCTGTGCCTCTCGAAGAATATCTCAACTTCACGTTCATTTTTCATTCGAATCTCGAGTTCCATCTTCAGGTCGTTGCTAATGGTGTAAGCGTCATCCTTCTCTAGTATTATCGGCAGGGTGACATGGAATTCATCGCTTTCCAGCTTCATATTTAGGAGGCCATCCTGTCCCTCAAAGATATCCACCTTGGTGTATCCCCTGAAATCTTCATAATGCCCCTTCAGTTTTTCCTTTTTTTCAGCCAGTTTTATAAACGGCAATTCCTGAGGATCAACACCATCAATGAGCATCGAAAGCGCATACATCCCAATCTTGGAAGTTGGTGCGTCTGACGTATTTGCACCGATGGAAACCGCAGCCTTAAGTTCCGGCAGGAATCCTACATATCCCGAAGAAGCAGCTACGCTACCGGAATGTGCCACTATAGTATGGCCGAAGAAATCTGACATAGACATCCAGCCATAGCCATACAGTATGGGATCGAAATGTGTGCCGAAGAATGTCTTAATCCTTGGTTTTATAAGTTCGTTCAGGCTCTTTTCACTCACTATTTCCTTTTGACCTTTTCTGTCAGAAGTCCAGAGTGCCAGATACCTGGAAAGCTCCAGTGAACTTGTGACGAGTCCTCCGGGAGCATGTCCCGTGGATTCGTCTGAAATTCTTGATGGGGTGTTTGTTCCGTCCTGTTGCCGGTAATACGGGGTTGCATGATCTGGGTCAGCCATTGCTTTCTGCTCATGGAAAACAGATCTTTCCATTCCAAGCGGCTCCAGAATGTTCTCGTGCACATACTGCGAGTAAGGCATGCCAGTAAGATTTTCAATGATCTTGCCGAGCATGGTGTACCCTTCATTCCAGTAGAAGAATCTATTTCCCGGGGGGCTGTGCCTCTCTCCTCCGGATTCATTCATCAGGTCCATGAAATCCCTGTAGCCAGTCAATGGAATATAGGTGGTATCTGTCCCCGTTTCCTTGAAAAGCATGATTTCAGAAGCGTTTATTGCAGGTATGCCGCTGCTGTGGGACATAAGGTGCGCTATGGTCGTTTTTTCGGATAAAGCATCAGGATGGAACTCTTTCAGGTATTCATTAACAGGTTTATTTATATCAATCAGTCCGTTCTCTGAAAGCTGCATTATTGCCATTGAGGTGAAGGATTTGGTGACAGATCCTATCCCGTACAGTGTGTTCTCGGTGGCAGGCTTGCGATTTTCAATATCTCTGTGGCCATAACCTCGTGAATAGATTATCTTTCCATTCTGTGTCAATGTCAGGGAAAGTCCAGGAACCCCGGCATTCTGCATAGAATGGGAAACAAAGCGATCAAGCAGGACAGCGTCGAATTTTCTTCCCGTTGGCAGTTTATCACCCTCTTTACTCATAACAAGAGTGATAGGTGATTTTGGTTATTACAATGTTTCCATAGTTCGATCTTTGTCTCGCCAAATAAACCTGGATGCGTGTTTTGAGTCAAATTATATCAATTGAATAGAAAATGGCGATATCTCTTGGGGTTTCAGGCCGATTGGTATAGTACCTGTCATTGTATCCGCAGATTCTTAGGCCAAGGGAATTGTAAAATTCATTTGCTTCTAGATTTCCGGGCTGAGTCTCTATCAATATTGCACGTATGCCTTTTTCATGGGCTTTTTTCCTCAGTTCTTCAATCAGGGATCTGCCGATACCTCTCCTTCTGAATTCTTTCCTGACAGCAAATTCCAGAAGGATTCCTGTATTGTTCCAGGCTGAAATTTTCATTATGGCGTAAGCCTTTAAACCAAATTCATGTGTATTCTGTTCCTCCACAACGAGAAAAATGGTTCCTGTGTCATTGATCTCATCATTAAAGTTCAGTGAAGTTTTCCAGACACTTTCAGCTATATCCTGAAGGGCCGGCACGTCTTCCGGCAAGGCTTTTCTGGTAATCAGTTCAGTCGTGCATTTGTATAAGCTGCAATTATTTAAAAGCAATACAATTTGTGAAGAATACAGGGAACACACATTGTATCTTTCAAATACGGAAATGCAATAATGAAATTACCATGTCTACGGTGAAGATAGGGCTCATAGGTAAACCAAATGTCGGGAAATCAACGCTGTTTTCTGCCCTGACTAAGAGCCCGGTAGACATTGCCAATTACCCCTTTACTACGCTTAAGCCTAATGTAGGCATTGCGCTCCTGAATTCCAAGTGTCCAGAAACAGAGATTGAAAAACACTGCACTCCAAGGGAAGGTAGCTGTTCCGATGGCATCCGCCGTATACCTGTCGAGGTAATCGATGTTCCCGGCCTCATTCCCGGAGCCAGTGAAGGCAAGGGTATGGGAAATGAATTTCTTGACAACCTCAGGGATTCAGAAGCCATAATACATGTATTTGACTCATCGGGGCTGACTGCACCGGATGGGACACCCCTGCAGGAAGCAAAGGACCCTGTAGAAGACATACTGACCATTGAGAATGAGATATATGCCTGGATGGCGGACAGACTCTACAGAGACTGGGAAAAGTACGGCAGAAAGGCAGATGCATCCGGTGACAGGATTGAAAGATCCATCGAGAAGAAGATCGCGTCCTTCGGCATAAGTGAACAGCAGGTCTCCCTGATACTTACCAAGGGTCACTTCCCTCAAAAGCTCTCTTCGTGGAAGCCTGAGGATGCAAGGGCATTCGCAGAACTTATATTCAGACACATAAAACCTATATTGAGGGTGGGCAACAAAGCAGATTCCGCTTCAAAGGAAAACATCGAAAAAATACGGAATTTCGACCCAAACGTCTTCTTCATTTCCGGTGAATATGAACTTACACTGGAAAAGGCCATGGCGGCAGGGCTTATAGACTCACTTTCAAAAGATTTCAGCATAACCGGCTCACTTAATCATGCCCAGAGTCAAGCACTTGAAATGATCAGCGGGTTCCTGAGGCAGCCACACGTCACCAGAATAAGTGATATAATATCAACTGCCGTGAGAAACGTGCTTGGCTACGTTGTAGTTTATCCTGTTGCAGATGAAGGCACCTGGGGCGACAATAAAGGGAACATACTTCCAGATGCATTCCTTCTTCCGGAAGGCACTACAGCGCTTGAGCTTGCCTACAGAGTCCACACTGACATCGGGGAAGGTTTCATCAGGGCAATAGACTGCAGGACAAAACGGGCGATTGGCAAAGATCACATCCTGCAGGACTCAGAAGTTGTGCGCATAGTCTCAAAGACAAAGTGAGCAATCCCGTACTCCAATAAGTTAAAAGAACCACCTGCCTGTATACCATCCATGAAAGCAACCCGGATACCATGGATTGAAAAGGAAAATGAGATTTTACAGGAAGGCCTCACCAGGAAAGTGTTCCATGGCCAGAACATAACCATGGCAAGACTGGAGCTCAGGAACGGTCTGGTTGTACCATCGCATAAGCACATCAATGAACAGATCACCACAGTTCTTTCAGGTTCCATATTGGTGGAAACCGACACTGAGAAACTGGTTGTAAAGGAAGGAGAATCAATCGATTTCTCCCCCAATGTCCCCCACAAAGTCACAGCTTTGGAAGATACAGTTGTAATGGATACATTCAGTCCAATAAGAAGCGACTGGATCAGTGGCGATGACAGTTACCTGAGGAAATGAATTTACCCCGGGTATACTTCATTATGAAACATTGTTACCATTTCTGTGAAGTTTGAGGCCCCGACTATGAGATACTTTCCAGTGGTTAGCTTCACGATAAGGTCCGTGGGAAGTGATGACACCACGTATGCAGTTGCACCATTTCCCAGAGTGAATACGCCTATCCTGGTTGTCCCGTTATTAAAACCATGCTGCCTCACCAGGCTCAGGTTACCGCTGCCTATCTGGGAAACAAAATCTCCGGATATCAGTGATGAACTGAAATTCATGGTTCCGGTTTCAGGGGATGATATCTGTATGTATCCATTTCCCACAGTGATGGTGGCGGGAGCTTCTGTCCTGTAATGGAAGAATACCATCATTCCTCCCAGTATGACAATGGCCGTGACGATCATGGCAAAGAACTGCTTCCTGGAAGCACCACGCCTGATTGACATAAAAGCCGCTCCAACAAGAATTATTGGGCCAATTGCAATTAGGATGTAAGTGGTCAGGCTCAAGGATGCAACAATAGTGAAGATGCCAACAGTCACGTCAATAAAAACAATTGAAAGAATAAAAATATTACACTTAACTTGCAATAGCAATTTGCAGGCAGGAGGTGGAATGTGGAGAGAGGTTTCTGCTGTGAATCAAAGGCGTTATATATCGTTTAGCATATCCCATGCCTGCTCAATCTAATTCAACAAGATTACAGGTGGTATATTGGCGAACGGTATAAACGCTGGAAATAAGCTTAAATCAAGCAGAAAGAAGTTCAGGTGGTCAGACTCAAAGTACAAAAAGAGAGTCCTAAACCTGAAGAAAAAGAGTGACCCTCTTGAGGGGGCACCTTCCGCTAAGGGAATTGTCATAGAAAAGATCGGAATTGAGGCCAAACAGCCTAACTCTGCAATAAGAAAGTGTGTCAAACTCCAACTTATCAAGAATGGCAGGCAGATAACTGCATTCGCCCCGGGAGACGGCGCTATCAACTACATCGATGAACATGATGAAGTTCTGGTAGAAGGTATAAGGGGAAGACAGGGAAGAAGTAAGGGAGATATCCCTGGAGTTAGGTACAAGGTTGCAAAGGTGAATGGAATCTCACTCCTTGAACTTGTCAAGGGAAGAAAAGAGAAGACGGTGAGGTAATGGCAGAACTCAAGATACTGGGTGAATTCTCGATAAATGACGTTCAGGTGCATGATGAGGGTCTTTCAAAATACATCAACCTCACTGCCAACGTAAACCTGCACAGCGGTGGAAGATATTCAAGCTATTCTGCAGGCAAGAGAAATGTGAACACTGTGGAAAGGCTTCTCAACAAACTGATGAGATCAGAAAAATGGACGGGCAAGAAGTACAGTGCCTACAGGGTGCTCAGGGAAGCTTTCGATCTGGTTGCTGAAAAGACCAAGCAGAACCCGGTTCAGATTCTGGTTAATGCAATTGAAAATGCAGCACCAAGGGAAGAAGTTACAAGACTGAAATACGGTGGTATTGCAGTTCCAAAAGCAGTGGATGTCTCACCTTCAAGAAGGGTGGACGTAGCTCTCCGAAACATTGCCGTAGGCGCAACAAATGCATCATTCAAGAACAAGAAACCAATCGCTAACTGCCTTGCAGATGAAATAATGAATGCAGGCAGAAACGACGCTTCTTCCTTTGCTGTAAGCAAGAAAGAAGAAATGGAAAGAATCGCACAGTCTGCAAGGTAAGCAGACTCCCACCTTTATTTTTCCAGCAAGTTACAAACCGTGAATGCCTTTTTGAAAAGGCACTCTTGGTTGACACTATCATTTTTTTCAATGTAACTGAAGAGTTACATTTCTTTCTCAAAATCAAGTACTGTGGCGAATAGAGCTGCATTAAGTATATTGGCTCCATTACTGAGCCTGAGGTTCCAGACATCCCTTACTGCAGCAATCTTGTGCCTCACATGCCCAATTTCAGCACCACTCTGATCCTGGATTGAGTACTGTCTCTTGATAACATTACCCTTTGTCATCATGGTCACCTGGCTGTTTTCCTTTTCAGTCCACTGCGCCTGCATGCCTCCTATGAGGCTCCTTTTTAGTGAAATCATGGCAAGCTGTTCTCCTGAAACTGCATCAAAGACACCAAAATTGGCGCTCCACGCTCCAGCTCCTTTCTTTACTATAAGTGCTTCCTGGTTGAAGGCATCCTGTACTACATAACTATATGCCATCTCACGTCCAGCCCAGGATCCGAGGGCTCCTGAGAGTAAATTTCCTACAATGTTCTGCTTTGCGCTCAGGTAAACATAGCATAATGGGTTCTGGTTTTCATCCATGACTGCATAGTTCTTACCTGCGGCCAGGATCTTTTTCTTCATCAGAAGACTGTCTTTGCCGTCCAGTGCCTTGTTAATGGTTTCTAGGGCTTCATTGGCCATATGATGGTTCAATCGGTTCAAGTAATAAACTTACCCACTGTGATTAAACTATGAAATTTCTAAAACATAGACTCAGTAAAGTATCTCCTAATAGAACTGCAGGGCCGTTGCAAGAAGAACTATTACAAGCAGTAGTGCCAGGGAGATGAAAGAAAAGAGATGGGTCGTTCTCCTTATTTTCCTGACTTCCTCAAGCTTGCCTTCCCTGGCAAGCCTCATTATTTTCTTCCCGTGGTAGAGGTTGTTGGTGTATATGATGATGAGATCAATCCCTACTATGATGATTTTTGCAAGAAGCAGGTGGCCGCCTGTTGTATTGAAGAGTGCAGAAAGGGTTCCAAGGTACCATGTTGCGTTGTAAATGCCAGTAACAACCAGCACAGCAACTGAGATGTGCGTAAAAAGGGCAAACCTCTTGGCGATTCTGCCCACTATCCTGGTCCTCTCCTTCTCATCTTCAGTGAGTTCGTATGATGTTGGCCAGACTACAAGCCAGATGAAGAAAGAACCTCCCACAAACAGGATGGCAAAAAAGATGTGGATGAACAGGATTATTGCATTAACAAGCAACATCCATCAGATATGGCACATGTAATAATTATTTGTTAGCCTTACAACAGTTGCAGGAGTAAACCACATATCTTTTGCTAAATGTTATTACATCGATACGGTTTTTATCTTGATAAAATGGCAATCAAGATACTGATAGACCCCCCAAAAAATGTCAGGCCGGAAAACTCAATCAGGGCAGACGTTGCCTGGAAACTCTACCTGCCGGATAATATGGGAGACATCCCACCGCTTGTCAAGGCTAAAATAACAACTTTCCGCCACTGGATCTGGTGGGAACTTTCCACACGACTTGGCTATCTAAGGCCTTACAAGCCGGATACCGTATACATCCTGACGCCACCACTGACTGAAGCTGCCATGGAATTCATTGTACGGACAGCGTCTTTCTGGAGCGATGAGGTTTATGCTGTTGCTCCGGGTAATGGCGCATATGATATAGAAAACACAGGAGAAAACCTCTGGACCCCTCCTGTGGTCAATCTGAACAAAAGCTACGAAAGCTCTTCAGCTGTGGGTAAAATGCATGAGGAGATGGAAAGCGGCGACCACAACTTCTACTCCCATGTGCTTGGCGCCACAAGGTCATTCATCAGGACATATGTCATAAAAAGTGGAAACACTTATTCCAGATTCCACAGCCATACCGCGAGGGAGGAATTCTACCTGGTGCTTAAAGGAAAAGGCACTGCAAGAATAGGTGGCCACAGAGTGGAGGTGAGGGAAGGCGATCTAATCTCAAAACCCACGGGCCCCGATTTATCCTCGCAGTTTCTGGCAGACAGGGGAGAGGACCTTAAAGTCATGGATGTAGAAATCTGGCCTGAGGATGAAAGGAAATCGAAAGATGCAGTCAATTATCCCGATCACGGAGAACTGGATTTGTTTGGCGAAGGATGGGATATGATGATCCCAACCGATTCGATGCATTCTTCCATGGACGCCATGGAGAATTACGACACCGGCTACAGGAGGAAGGCTGACGGAACCTGGGAACCAGCTGACGTTCCAGGGTTCAAACGTAGAATGAAGTAATCTCGATCTGGAATTCAGAATTCAAGATCCTTTGAACTGACTACATCAGCAAATTCGCCATGAATGGACGCAAGGTTGACTTTGTGAACAATTTCAGCAGGAATCAGCTCGCCATTGTGATCCAGGGTATCGAAAGTGGCACAGGCATCTTCAATCACAAAGGACTTGAATCCAAGGTTGCCTGACATCCTGGCGGTTGTGCTGACACAGTGGTCAGTAACAAGGCCCAGATAATATACCTCAGGATTTCCGGACTTCCTCAGTTCATCCTCCAGATCTGTACCTATGAAGGCACTGTTCACGTGTTTTACAATTAACTTCTCACCTGCTTCCGGAGTTACCTCATCCTTGAATTCGAATGTTGGCTTCCCCTCCTTCAGGATTGATGCAGGGTTCCTGGAATCGTGCCTCACATGAATCACTTTCAGTCCATTCTCCCTGAACATTGACAAAACCTTCTTCATGACTTTTTCAGCGTTGGGGTTGTTGCGTCTTCCCCATTTTGGGTCATCGAATCCTTTCTGCACATCAATAGTAACCAACACGGAATTTGGGCTGACCTTGACCATAATGCTGTAGCTTTTCATTCCTAATTGACTTGTCTGTAAAACTGTAAGTCTAATATGAATACAGGAATTCAGTATATCATGGACAGAGACGAACTCCTAAACATCCCTGTGAAGGATCTGGAGATAAATGGAAATACTACTCTTTCAGAACTAATTGAAAAATTCTCACTATCCGGAGGTTTTACCTCAGCCAAGGTTGCAACAGCCAACGCCATCTTAAAAAAGATGTTTGAAGAGGAAAATACGACATTTCTGTCATTTCCTGCTGATATAATTTCAACAGGCACTAGGGGAATAATCAACCAGCTGGTAAAGAAGAAGCTGGTAGACGTTGTCATAACAACAAATGGAACACTGGATCATGACATCGCCAGGGTTTTCACGGATTATTACTGCGGTTCCTTCGATTTCAGCGACAGGAAACTCAAGAACATGTCCATAAACAGGCTTGGAAACGTCTTCATTCCCGATGAGAGCTATGGTGAGATAATAGAGAACAAGGTCCAGCCCTGGATCCAGGAATTATATGAGAAGAAGAAGGAATGGGGAGGTGCAGAAATGCTCAAGGAAGTGGGCCTTAAGATAAATGACAGTTCCTCTATCCTCTACAATGCTGCCATGAACAATATTCCAGTTTTCATTCCAGGTATGACCGATGGATCCTTCGGTTCACAATTGTGGTCCTTTTATGAGAGAAACAGGGACTTCAAGATCAATCTGCTTCAGGATGAACATGAACTTTCAGACATTATATTCGATGCAAAAAAGTCCGGTGCCCTGATGATTGGAGGAGGAATTTCAAAGCACCACACAATATGGTGGAACCAGTTCAGGGGTGGGCTCGATTATGCAGTATACCTGACTACCGCCCAGGAATATGATGGTTCCCTGTCAGGTGCAAAACTTGAAGAAGCAATATCCTGGAAGAAAATGAGGGAGGATGCAGAGTTTTCAAATGTTTACGGAGACGCAACTGCATTGCTTCCCCTTCTCGTAGGCACCTTTCTTTAGATATATTTTAGCCACTCCATGATGGGGTCATCCTCATCCTGGAGTTCTGAGTCTGTTTCACCGAAAGAGCTTATGGTCTTGAAAAGGTGAAAATAGATTCTGCCGTCTTGTTCTTTCCCGTACATAATGTGTTCGACAGATTTTCCGTCCGGAAGGTGCGATGAAGCTTCAGGAAATTCCGGTGAGAAATGGATCTCCACATCTTCACCATTCTGTTCCAGCCAGTATGAATTGTTCTGGCCAACGTACTGTTTTAGCTTCTCTGACTCTATGGAAGGTCCCATGGCCCACGTATTTTGTGATTACTCTAATACATTTTCATACAGGGTCAGGAAATCTGCGGGCAACCTATTTTAAAATATTACACATATTCAGTTATGCATTACATATCTGAGCAGGAAGTCCGGGAAAATCTCGGAATGAAAGATACCATCAATGTTCTCGAGGAGGCATTCGAATCACTTGCTTCCGGTTCCTCATTTTACAGGCCGAGAGAAAGGATACTATTCGATGGAACGGTCTTTAACACCATGCCAGGCGTATTTGGAAAGAGA
Source organism: Thermoplasmataceae archaeon (assembly GCA_046705365.1). GTDB lineage: Archaea > Thermoplasmatota > Thermoplasmata > Thermoplasmatales > Thermoplasmataceae > JAJZOM01. Next base: position 31,569 of record JBJKQM010000047.1, on the reverse strand, counting down.
AACCTCGCAGGATTGAAGACATACATAGCCAACAGGAACGGGGCGAGGTTTGTGGTTCTTATTTTCGACACGAGGAACAATGATCTCCTGGCTGTCATAGAAGCGGACAGGCTGGGCCAGGTCAGGACAGGGGCACTTCCTGCAATGGTCACCAGAAGAATAGTAAGCGGAAGGAACCAGAGCATGGCAGTAGTCGGTTCAGGATTCCAGGCTGAGACCCAGCTTGAAGGCATGAATGAAGTCTTTGACCTGGAAAGCATATCGGTTTATTCCAGGACATTCAGGAATGCACAGGCCTTTGCTTCAAGGATGTCTGATAAACTGGGTAAGGACATAAGGGCATATGACAATGTGAAGGACGCCCTGAAGAACGCAACAATTGTCAACTCCATCACGGACTCCAACGATTCCATATTCTCAAGAGCGGATCTAGGAGATGAATACCATGTCAATCTTTGCGGTGGAAACCTTCCAATGCGAAGGGAGGCAGCAGAAGACGTTCTACTGAATAGCGACCTGCTCATAGTGGAAGATCTTGAACAGGCTATGAATGAATCCGGGGAAATAATTGGAATAAGGAAGACCCACCCTGAGAAGGAACTCATCAACCTGGGAGACCTCATGAAAATGGAGAAAAGCCAGTATTATGGCAGGAAGAGGACCCTATTCAAGACAATGGGTCTGGGCCTGGAAGACGTAGCCGCTGGGTACGTTCTGCTCAAGAATATGGGGTATCTCTGAAGCAATCAGTGTTTCAGGAGATTCTCAAGAGCAGGGGCAAGATCTGGGTACTTGAACTGGTAACCCAGCATGGTCGCCTTTTCAGGTATCACCCTGTTCCCGTTTATGAGCAATTTTGAAACCTCACCCATCATGAGCTTGATCAGGGTCTGCGGTATTGGTATCCTTGATGGCTTTCCAAGAGTCTTTCCCAGTTCCTGTGTGAACTCCTTCATCCTCACATTATTCGGGGACGCTGCATTTATTGGACCCTTTACCTTTTCATTCTCCAGTGCAAACAGGATTATTCCTATCTCATCTTCCACATGTATCCAGGGCATCCACTGATCGCCAGGTTTTATCGGGCCCCCTATGCCTTTGTTGAACACGGACACGAGCTGGGGAAGGGCACCTGAACCGGTCGAAAGAACTACCCCGGTCCTGATATTTACAACGCGGGTGCCGCATTTTTCTGCCTCAGAGGCAGCATTTTCCCAGGAATTTACAAGTTCACCGAAGAAGTCCTTTCCAGGCGCATGCTCTTCCGTGATCTTGGTATCATCCCAGGAGTCATGGCCATAGTAACCTTCAGCTGACCCGTTTATGAATACTGGTGGTTTTTTCCCTGCCCTGCATATGGCATCTGATATCTGCCTGCTTGCCTTGATCCTGGAATCGATGATCTCCCTCCTGTAATCTCCCTTCCACTTCTGGAAAAGGGGTGCCCCGTTGAAATTCAGGACAGCATCTGTCCCGTCTACGTGAGGTTTCCAGTCTTCAGTGTCATAACTCCAATTGTAATGCTCAACGGTGTCCCCAAAAATCTGCTTGCTCTTCAGTGTATCTCTGGTAAAGACCCTCACAGTCCAGCCGGCTGCAATCAATTTCTCGACAACACTCTTTCCTATTAGGCCTGTTGCCCCAAACACTGCAGCAATTTTACCGTTGTTCATATATAAATATTCATTTCAAATTATTTAACGTTGCGCAAAAAGATTCGGATATTTTCACAGAAGTCGGAAACAGTAATAAAATGTATAAGGGATTATAAAAAATTTAGGGATTTCATTCCTTCCTTGCGGAAAGAAGATAATCCGGCCTTATGGGTGTCTCATCAATAGGCAGGCCTGTAGCAAGTTCAATTGCTCTGGACAGGGCAATTGGCACTCCAATTGTTGGCGCTTCACCTATTCCTTTGGCTCTAGATGGCAGGGAAGACTCTGACTTGTGGAACTTTATGACAAATCTTGGCACCAGATCAGCTGAAAGCACACCTGAATCAGATATCGATGTGATCAGAGGCAGGCCATCCTCGTCGAATGCCAGCTCCTCTGAAAGTGTCTGCCCTATTCCCTGGACTGCGCCGCCTGCGTTCTGCCCCCTGGCATTGTCGGGATCCAGAACCCTTCCTGCATCATAGTACGACAGGCATTCTTTCACTTTCACCCGGCCATAATCGTCAACGTCTGCGGTTACAAGGTTGGCACCAAGGCTGCTCTCAGTCTGGTCATACTTGTAGAATTCATAAGTATCCCATGATCCATCAAGTAATGCATCCAGAGTGTATTTTCCATTTTCCTTAACAATCTGGTCCTTTATTTTCCTTGCTGCAACAATAACAGCTGATGAGAGTACCATGGAGGATCTGCTGCCCCATGCTCCAACACCATCTTCAAGCTGATCTGTGTCTCCCTTCATGATTTCGACCAGATCTCCTTCCACCCCGAATTCTTCCTTGAGGAGCATTTTTATGAAAATGTCGTGTCTCTGTCCATGGGCATTTCCGCCGGTCCAGACCCTGAGTTTTCCGTCTTTTACCTGGATCCTTGCAGATTCGCCTCCGGCAGTTGCATGGTAAAGGATGATGAATGCGAAACCGGCATTGTCTTTCTTCCTGTACATGTCGTAATTGAGTTCTTTCCTGGCGGCTTCCAAGAACTGGTCAGATCTTTCCACTTTCATCCCAAGAGGTGAGGTGTATGTTTCTCTCGCGGCATTTATTGCCCTGAGATCAACTGGATCCATTTTCAGTTCGTCTGCCAGGCCATCCATCATTCTCTCAATGAAATACATGGCCTCAGGTCTCCCTGCCCCTCTGTAAGGTCCCTGGGGTGCCTTGTTTGTGAGAACAGAAATGGCCCTTACATATGCGTTGTCAAGCTGGTATGGGCCAGCGAGCTGCCGGGTTATGAACATTGGCGAGAACTCTCCAGAACCTCCTGTGAAAGCTCCATTGTCAACAATTACATCACCTTTGAGTCCGGTAATTTTGCCTTTCCTGTTGGCATAGAGCTTCAGGTTTGCAGTTGCTCCCCTTCCCGGCCTGCTTGCCATGAGATGTTCTCTCCTGGTCTCGATCCACTTGACTGGCCTTTTTTCTTTCATTGCAAGGTAGGATGCAACTATGTACTCGGGGAAAATCCCTCCTTTCAGGCCAAATGCACCTCCGGTGTCTACCTGTACTATTCTGACCTGGTCCTTGGCAAGGCCCATGGCCTCGCACAGGCCTTCCTTGGTGCTATGGGCACTTTGTGTGCCGATCCATACTGTCAGCTTGTCACCGTCATATGCTGTAACTATGCCTCTTGGCTCTATTGGGTTTGTAGCGACCCTTCTGTTGACCATCTTTTTCTCAATTACGATATCATCGCTGGATGGCGTGAAATCCTTGCCGAACATCCTGTCGACAATTGCATTTGACTTTATGCCAGGGTAAAGCGGGGAGGCATTGACTGCCTCTTCCGGGTCAACAAGTGCTTTCATTGGCTCATATTCTATGTCCACGGAATCGATGAGATCCTCAGCCTGGTAGGGGTTATCTGAATATACCGCGGCAATGGGCTGGCCAACATATCCCACAAAACCATCTGCAAGGACCGGGTGAGCTAGTGCCTCAAATCCCTTCATTGCACCTTCTCCGGCGGATGCCACGTCAAACTTGATATCTTTGTGCGTTAGCCCCCCTGATACCTTCAGGAGTTTCGCCCTAGCGTACTGGCTTCTTGCAAATCCCAGATAAAGCATTCCGGGCATGCTTATGTCGTCTACGAATCTACCTTCTCCTCTAACTAATTTTTCTGAAAGTTCCATTTCTTATTCACCTCACGCCCTAACCTTTATTTCCTGCTCTTCCAGGGGGTCGCCTTCTTCTTCCATCTTCTTCTGGGCGTCCTCAATTGACTCAACTATGTTGTCGTATCCCGTGCAACGGCAGAGATTTCCAGAAATGGCAGCCCTTATTTCCTCTTCGCTGACATTCTTCCTGTTCTTCAGGAGCCAGTATGAGGTTAGTATCATGCCCGAGGTGCAGTAACCACACTGAAGGCCGTGTTTGTCTACAAACGACTGCTGGACAGGGTGCAGTTTATCCCTTCCCTTTGAAAGTCCTTCAATGGTCAGTATTTTCTTCCCGTCAGCCTGAACTGCAAGAATGGTGCAGGATTTTACTGCCTTGCCATTCAGTATAACCGTACATGCGCCGCAGTTTGTGGTATCACAACCAATGTGGGTGCCAGTAAGCCCGGCAACTTCCCTCAGGAAGTGTGCAAGAAGCATTCTTGGCTCCACTTCTGCCTGTTTTACCTCTCCATTTACAGTTATTGAAACATTTTTCTTGTTCATTATTGTGCACTTCCTGCTCTCTTCTGAGCTTTTGTGACCGCTTCTCTTGTAAGTTTCCTCAAAATTTCCCTCTTGTATTCCACCGAACCGTAGGAGTCTTCTCCAGGTTCTGCGTTTTCGGCAACCGTGTCCGCGACTTTCCTGACAAGTTCCTGTGTTAGCTCCTTGCCGGTAAGCAGTTCTTCTGCTTCATGGGACCTTTGGGCCTTTGGATTAACGGATGTGGTGGCTATCCTTGCTCTCCTGCATACATTGCCTTCCATTTCGAGCTGGACAGCCACACCTGCAACTGAAAAGTTCCAGGTGCTTTTCTTGAATTTCACATATGCACCTCCGGATTTGCCTTTCCAGATGGGCAGTTCTATCTCGGTAAGAACCTCGTTTGTTTGAAGTGCAGTAGTGAAAGTGTCAAGGAAGAAGTCGTCGACCCTGATCTCTCTCCTGCCGCTCTTTCCACGGGTTCTCAAGGTCGCATCAAGGGCCAGCATAACAGCCGGCAGGTCATTTGCAGGATCCGCGTGGGAAACATTTCCTCCCACTGTGCCAACATTTCTGACAAGTGGATCTGCAAGTTGTTCCACTGCTTCGTGCAGTATTGGAAAATGTCTTTTGATGGTTTCTGAATTTTCTATGTCACTGTCAATAGTCATGGCACCCAACCTGACACTATCCTTCCCTTCTGTTATGTAGGAAAGATCGGTTAATCCTGAAAGGGAGACAAGATATGGTATCTCTGATATTCTTGACTTAAGCAGCGGGATAATGCTCTGCCCACCTGCAAGTATCTTGGCTTCCCCTTCATATTTTGTAAGGAGATCAATAACCTCATCAATGCCAGTCGGTGCAAAATATTCAAAAGCTGGAGGCATCATTGGTATCAAATAATCCTTCCAACTACTTAAAACTAGATTTTATAGTAAGGCTGCAAATATTAGAAAATTAAAGTTTAATGGCTTATCTTAGGTGTCTTTTTTTCATTTGCAGATGAACGCGTTCTTCTAGTACGGACTATCTCAGAAGCTATGCTTATGGCGATCTCAAAGGGAGACACTGCCGATATGTCAATGCCAATAGGCGTATGGACAGTTTCAAGGAATTCTTCAGAAACGCCCTTTTTTCTGAGTTCTTCGAAGTCGTGTGCCACTCTCTTCTTGCTTGCCATAAGGCCAACGTATGCGGGCGTATGGCCGGATATAGCCATAAGTGCTTCTATATCTCTCTCTCCTTTTGTAAGTACGACAATGTAGTCGTCGTCAGTAAATTCAAATTTAGAGAGATCCAATGCCAGATCCGAAACCAGCTCATCCGGTTTCTCCTGGAGCGATGGTGCATGGTCAATAACAGTGACCCTGAAATCCAGCTTCTTTCCAAGGTGTACAAGATTCTCCTCAACGTCGTCCTTTCCACCCTGCCCTATTATGACAAGTCTTTCAAATGGCTTGAATGGCTCAAGAAAGACATCAATGGTTCCTCCGCAGAAAGTTTCCACGTATATTTCATCCTCGGTTTTCTTGGAAATCATGGCGGTAACTGCCTCTCCGGCCTCCTCCAGATGAATCTTTATGCTCTTGGGAATGCCAGAGTCCAGGACTTTCCTGGCTTCCTCTAAAATGACACCCTCAGGGCAGGCACCACCCAGGGTTCCGTATATTACGCTGTCGTCATAAACTACGACCTTGAATCCCGGCTTTGCCAGAGAAGAACCTTCAGTCTTTACAACGGTTGCCACTACGAATGATTGCCCTTTAGAACTCATTTCATGGATTTTGCCAGCAAAATCGTAGTTTTCCATGATCTCTGTTATTGGAGTTTCTATTTTAGCTTTTGCTAATTTAAACAGATCCGTTTAACTAGTAGATTTCAACTGCGATCCCTTGCAATCAGGGGGAAACAATATTTATCCATTGGTCATTAATAATTAATGGCTGTAATTTACGGGGTCATCCTGGCCTCAGGATTTTCCCGCAGGCTGGGGATAGACAAGCTCTCACAGGAGCTATGCGGAAAACCGGTTCTGCAATGGTGCATCGACCAGGTTCTTGCAAGCGGGGTTGGCAGGGTGTACGTTGTCACCAGGGATAACCATAGAAACGACAGAACGGTAGAAGATCCAAGAGTGCGTTTCATAATCAATGATGACCCAGCTTCAGGAATGTCAAGCTCAATAAAGGCAGCAATAACAAAGATGGAAGGGAATCCGGATGCGGTGATGATAGTTAACGGAGATATGCCGTTTTATGGGGTACAAAATTACAGAAAGCTCATTTCCCTGTGGCTGGATACTGACGATGGGATTTCCTCGTCCTATTATTCGGGAGAGACCATGCCTCCGGCCATATTCTCCAGGAAGTATTTTTCAGATCTGCTTGGCCTTGCAGGGGACAGGGGAGCCAAGAAGATAATACAGGGAAACATCTCTGAGGTCAAATTTCTTGCAATAGAAGATCCGGACTGTTTTGTTGATATTGATACCATGGAGGACCTGGTATACGCAAGATCCATGTGCAACAGTCTGGTGGATTAGAAGTTTGGTCAACAGGACATGATGGGCAGGTTCCAGATATATACGAAAGGTAAAACTAGATTTAAATAACTATTAATTTTATGGTCTTTCAAGTTGCCTTCAATTAAGATACAGGACGAACTGGAGAGCTTTTACAAGCTCAAAACAGTACTCATACTGGCATTCGTTGGAACATTCCTCTTGGAGAATAACGTGGTGACTTTTCTGGAGGATCCTGCTCTGACCACCCTTATAACAAACAGGTTCGTGTCATTCTTCTCAGATCCTGGCCTGCTTGGCCTCTATGGGACACTCATTGGTCTCCTTCTCACTGCATATGCCATGATAGTAGCAGTGTTGCCGCTCTTTTCCACGGAGAGCATGAAAAAGCCAATATTCTCACAGATAAACCGGCTCTTCGTCTTCACTATTCTTGATGGCGTAATACTTCTCATGATCTTCTTCACAGGTGGCTTTGCAGGGCAGTTCACACTACCTTACACTAATTCATCTGCTTTTGTGGACGTTGAGATATACCTGTTTCTCTGCCTTATTGTCGGCCTAATATTCTGTGTCATGACACTGTCGGATCTATTCAAGATCATAAGGAAGCGAGGGTCCAGATAAATTAAAAAAAATTTTTGCCCCGGTTAAAATTATTCACCGAGGGCGACTGATCTATATAATCTTAGATTGGCTGCTGCAATTAGAAACACAATCCCAAGGCCAATTCCAAATAGGGCTTCCTGGAAAGCTGACGTTACGCTGAACGGCTCTATCACTGTCATTATTATGAATGCTCCAAGTGTGAACCCTCCTCCGAGGGCGTTTCTCGTTCTTCTGGAGAGCGGTTTTGATGTCTTGATCAGGTGGCCATTCTTTGAGTGCCATATTGTGTAATACATTGTTGTGACAAGGAGTGCAATGACAACTGCCAGGAGAACACTGGGAACGTAATATACTCCGCTTCCTGTGTTTATCAGGGCATCAAGAACCATTCCCATGCCAAGTGCGGAAAGAGCAAGGAAAACCAGTGTAATGCTCAGGACAGAGAAATGGGTTCCATCCAGTCCAGTTCTTGTGTAATTCTTTGCAAGGTAATATACCAGGGGAATAACAACAAGAATGGGCAGGAAGAAGAACGCGGCAACCTGTGCATCAGGTATGGCCACACCGGGAGTAAGTGCTCCCCAAGCCGAAAGGGCCACAAAGAAGAATATTCCAAGGATTGCCATGGCTAGCGTAATGGGACGATCCACAAGCTTCAGGCTGGGAGACGTGTCCAGGAATGGCAGCAGGAGCAGGTAGAAAACTGGTATTCCAGCAAATATCAGGGTCGCATAGAATGGTCCCGGGCCTGCCATGAAACTGAAGTCAACTGCCTTGTATACAAACAGCAGGAACCACGGCGGGTATGCCGGAACACCTGATGCCAGGGGGCTGGAAGGCGAAACCTGCGGGAATGGGGAGAACAGGGCCGGTACTGCCGAACCCAGTGCGGCAAGCACTGATGTAATAATGAGAATCGCTGAAATAGTCACCATTCCAATCTGCAGCATGTAGAGCAAGTTATGCGGGTACCACGGCTTATATTGCGGTTTTTCCTCGTCAATAGCCGGAGCCACATAGTTTGCATCCTTGTGGGAAGGCATAATCGAATTGTATTCTGCCATGAGGAAGTGTCCCATGAAGAGAATTCCTATTCCGGCTGCGAGAACAATATGCCAGCCTAGCATCCTGTGGAACAGCGAGGTTGGCGTTCCGTCTCCAAAGAAGATAAGTGACAGGTAGTTTCCTATGAAGGGTATGCCTCTTGCAATTCCGGTTCCGACATCGGTTGCATCTGCAGAAAGAACGTCTCCGCTCATGGAGTAGCCAAAGAATCCTATTCCCACTGTAAGGGCAAGAAGGATAATGCCGGTGAGCCACTGCATCATTCTCGGTTTCTTGTAAGCTGCCACGAAAAGGTTTCTCAGGAGATGCACGTAGACCAGCACAATCATCATGTATGCACCATACAGGTGTGTGGTGAGTATGAGTGATCCGAAAGGAACATTATTCACGAAATTCTCCGTGCTGGTATAAGCCTGGGAAGGCTGGTAATACATCAGTATAACAAGCCCTGTAATCACTTCATAGAGGAATGCGACTGTAACCATTGCACCAGTCCAGTACCACGCGCCACCCTTCTTTCTCATATAGTCGGGGACACGCCTGGGTATTGGCCTTGGCTCATTGAGCATTTTTACCATCAGTGAATTTTCAATCTTGTTTTTGTCATTCAAGTTTCATACACCTCTCTATGTTGACTGGGACGTCACTTCTGTCTGTGAATCAGACGGAAGCGGATTGCCTCCCGACAGGTCGCTGCTGTGTCCATAAATTGTTGGCCCCACCATCGAAATAGCGTAATACTGGTCCTTGGCCTTGTCATATTTCAGGCTAACGTTAGGAAGGGGCTTCTGGGTTGGTCCCTGCAAAATACCAAATCCCTTGAACGGATCGTACGAGCTCCCATGGCAGTTGCAGTGGACGATGCCCGGGTTGTTCGCTCCGGATGGCCCATTGGGAATGCTGCTTCCGGGCTTGTAATAGTGAATGATGGGCGGAACACAACCGAGATGTTCGCATATTGCACTGGAAGCCACCACGGAACCGTAGGGGCCAACTCCTTCAGGAGACTGGAACGTTTTGCCTGTTGCAGGCACGTTCACATTTACAGAATTGACCTTTACATCATTCCCGTTGGCATCTCCAAGCCTGAGCAGAAAATTCGGTTCGCCCTGGAGTGGGTAATCAAATGTTACAACTGTTCCATCATTGACCTTGATGTCACTTGTTGTTATGGGTTTCCCGGTTGCGGAATCCACAAGAAGCAGATCAGGCCAGCCTGTTATCCCCGCACTCTTTGGAATTATGTTCTGTATTGTTGATCTCAGTGCGCCTGCGGATGCGGCTGCGAAAGCGGCAACAGTCATGTACTTGAGGAAAGTCCTTTTTGAAGGATCTTCAACTTCAATCGTTTCCGTTTCATTTTCCTGATTCATCTTAATTCTCCAAAAATTTGATGTTGGATCAGTAAACGTATACTGATCCGATCATCCATCCGGGGCTTGACATTGCACCCTGCATGTCATTTGTTCCATAACCGCACTCATCAAAACAGGCCCAGTTGTAGACACCAGTCTGGTTTATGTAGAATGAACCCTGCACTGTGGATGAGTCGCCAATGGGTATGTTTATGGTTGAACCTGAACCAAGTTCAATTGTAAAGGTGTGTGAAGCCTCAGCGGCCGGAATTGATGACGCAAGAGCTCCTCCACTGACATTTATGCCAGTCGGGTTGGACGATGATCCAGTTATGCTTGAGTTGACCATGCTGTTGTTCAGGTAGAATATCTTGCCACCAACTGTTCCAGTAACATTAGCGTAGCTGTTCTGGACAAGTGGTCCTGCTCCATCGAAGTTGAAGATATTCACAACAATCTTTGTGTTTGCAGGCAGTGAGATGTTGGCGCTTGAAAGCGCAGCACCGTCAGAAAGCACTATAAATGCTGGCTGGGTCTGTGTTGAGTTCCATGGCTGTCCCGGGACAACGAGTAGGTTGAGTGTGTATGGCTGGTTTGCAGTGCTCATGTTCTTTGCAGTTACATATCCAGTCATCCAACCGGGTGTTGCCATTGCACCTGTCCAGCCGCTTGAGCCTGCACCGCAGGCAGCTTCGCACTGCCATGTGTAGCCTCCGGCCTGACTCAGAGTGAAGGTTGCCTGTTCAACTGTGAGCGGTAGAATTGGTATGTTTACAACGACCTTATGCGTGGTGTTGCTGAAGATTGTGAAGGTGTGTGAGATTGACAGGTTGTCAAAGTATGTTGCAACAATTCCTCCTGTTATGGCGATTCCGGACGCCTGTGTGCTTGATGCATTCAGTGCGTAGGACTGAAGAATAGTATCATTGTACACGGATACCTGATCGTTGGTTGTTCCGACAACCTGGCTGTAAACCTGTGAAGTGTCAGCAGGGCCGTCGTCATAGTTCCTCACTGTAAGATGTATTGGAACATTGGCGGGCAGGTTGATGTTGGCAGAAGATACAAGGGTGTTGTTCTGTAACACAAAGAAAGCAGGCTGGTCTGGCGCGGAAGAGTTGAAATAGCTCTGGGTTGTGATCACAAGGGTCAGTGAATAAGGCTGCACCGAAGCTGCTGGTGAAGCAGTCGATGGTGGTGACGTTGTGGTGTTTCCAGCGGGCGAAAGTGAGGCATTATAAGCCACACCGATTCCAATTCCTCCAATTACGATTATGGCGGTGATAACCGCATAGTAAAACTTCTCATTCATGCAATTAGTCCTCCCAAATTCAATTGGAACATTTTGCAGGAAATAAATGCCTGATAACAAAAAGAAGACCCCTAATAAGTTAGGTCTTTAAAACAATCATTTAGGCGCACCTAAAAGCTGATTTTAAGGTTCTGCACTTCATCTTGGATTTTCAGAATGCATTTGAGGGATCAAAGTCAAGTTTTTAGGATGACAATCTCTTTCTTCTACATGGTGGATCAGGCAGTTACTGATTATGTAATTAATCTGAGAAGACATTTTCACAGGCATCCGGAACTAAGTTTTCAGGAATTCAATACACTTGAAACTATAAAAAAAGAACTTGAATCCATGGGCTTACAGGTAAAAACAATTCCCAATGGAGGCCTGTTCACAGACATCCGGGGAAAAGATGATGGAATTACTGTCGCCCTGAGGGCTGATGTCGATGCGCTTCCCGTCACAGAGGAAAGCAAGGTTGACTTCAAATCCGAGAATGAAGGGGTGATGCATGCCTGCGGGCATGACGCACACATTGCGATGCTCCTGGGTGTAGCGAAGATGGCAGTCAGGGAACGGAATAAATTCAATGGTACTATAAGGCTCCTCTTCCAGGTCGCGGAAGAGCGCCCTCCTGGAGGTGCAATTGGACTTATCAAGGGTGGTGCCCTTAACGGCGTGTCATATGTGTTGGGCCAGCATGTCATATCCTCATATCCTGCCGGCAAGGTAATGACATTTCCAAAAGAGGCAATGGCCAATGCCGACGAATTCAAGGTAAAAATTCACGGGAGGGGTGGGCATGGCTCTGCCCCACATGAAACAGTTGATGTTCTGGTAATAGCGGCACAGTTTGTGGTCATGGCACAGACAATTGTGTCCAGGATGGTAGATCCATTCCTGCCGTCAGTAGTGACTTTCGGGACTTTCAATTCAGGATTCAGGTACAACGTAATAGCTGCACATGCGGAGCTTACAGGGACAGTAAGGACATTCGATTCTGATACCAGGGAGAAGATTAGGGATGAGCTTGAACAGCTCCTGGATGCCCTGTGCAAGAGTTATGGTGCGACATGTGAGTACGAGTTCCTTGCCGGTTATCCCACTGTTCTCAATGTTCCATCTGTTTCGGAGGTTGTGGGTAGGGTAGCAACCCAGGTCATTGGTGCAGAAAATGTGATGCACCCTAACCCTTCAATGGGTGGTGAGGACTTCGCGTATTACCTTCATGAGGTACCAGGTGCATTCTATTTCCTCGGGGTGGGAAATGAGGAAAAAGGTATAACCAGTCCTCAGCACAGTCCCACTTATGATCTGGATGAGAGTGCATTGGGGAATGGAGTGGAAATAATGTTCAGGTCTGCACTTGAACTCCTCAAATAAAGGCTCCCTACCCTATTCCAAAAAACTTGAGTTAAGTAAATACGGAGATAGAGAAAAATGGTGGCAGCGGTAAATTTCAATCCGATTTACTTCCTGGAACCTGCGGGGTCCATCGGAATAGTTGTGGCCCTTGCCTTTATCTACAGGAAAAAGGGACTTACCCTTGCAGTGTTCATGCTTGCTGCATTTTCATACTTTGTGGCAATCTCACTGAAAGTTGTAATACAGCATTTCACCCTTGGTCCGATGGAAAGCAGCTTTGGCTATGTCAGCCCTGAAACAGCACTTTATTTTGGAATTCAGACATCAATACTGGAAGTTTTTGGTGCATATCTTGTTGCAAGGCACTGGAGAAGTAAAATCAGGCAGGAAAATGCAGGGGCATACGGTATTTCACTGGCATTCATGGAAAACGCCATCCTGGTGGGCGGGCTTGCCCTGGTAAACCTTACGGCAAACTACCTCATAATTGCCATAGGCCCGCCTTCCCTTGCCAGCTTCGTATCAAACGAGCTTCTTGCAGGAAATCCTGCCTTATTCTACGGGACTATCTCTGCTCTCCCGATTGTGGGTTACTCAGTCTTAGAGAGGATTTCCTCACTTATTGTGCATTATTCCTGGGGATTCCTTGTCGTCACCTCTGTTTCAACAGGGAAATACAGGTACCTTGCGGCAGCATTGCCTTTCGGATTTGTGGACAGTATAGTGCCGTATTCAGCATCGCTAGGGATACCGGTCACTGAGCTTGTCATTTTCCTTATAGCCATTCTGGCACTGTTTATTGCAGTAATTTCAGGAAAACACGAAAAAGAAGGAAAAAAGGATTACAAAAACGGCATGGCATAATACAGCCGTCTACAAAAAAAGTGTAATTTATTCGGCAGGAGCATAGGCTTCCAGAGCTATATTGAGGTTTACCTTGTCTCCGACCATCAGGCCTCCCCCCTCCAGAACCATGTTCCACTTGACCCCGAAATCCTGCCTGTTTATGGATGTGGCAGCTGTGAGTCCAAATCTCTGGTTTCCGTATGGATCGATTAGCTTGCCCCCAAATTCGCCTTTCAGGACTACTTCCTTAGTTATATCCCGGATGGTAAGGTCCCCCACAATCTCCACATCTTCACCATTCAGTGAAACCTTCTTTGACTGAAACACTATTTTAGGATGCTTTTCACTTGAGAAAAGGTCATCCGATCTCAGGTGTTTGTCTCTATCAGCGTTTGCAGTGTTAATGCTCGATGCGTTGATGGAAATCTTGGCATTCATTGATGAGAAATTATCGAGGTCTCCATTTATTTCCCCGTCAAAGTCCTCAAAGTGTCCCCTGACGGTTGATATCATCATGTGTTTCACGCTAAATTCCATTGCAGAGTGAGCTTTATCCAGTACCCATGTTTTTTCAGTCATTTCTATTCTACCTTCTGTTGTCGAAATAACTTACCTTTGGTAAGTAACTTCATAAACTATATCCAATAGTGTTGATAAATTTAAATACTTTATGTAACTTTTTAGTAAGAAGATGGTGGAAAGTAAAGTTACTATAGGAAAATCTGCGCCAGAAATCATAGCAGAAGCCTGCCCCATTGTAAATGCAATTAGAGAGATAGGCGGGGAGTGGAAACTGATTGTGATAAGGTACCTTTCCGAAGGTCCACAGGGTTTCAACGAACTCATGAAGAATATACCAGATGTCAACTCCAAAACACTAGCATCCACTTTGAAATATCTCGAGGAACATGGAATTATCAACAGGGATGTTGAGAGCACAAGGCCATTCAGGGTAAAGTATTCGCTCACTCCAAAAGGAGAATCACTTGAAGATGCGCTTTCTGACCTCAAGAAATGGGGAGAGGAATGGGTGTCAAATCCCCTTAAGAGACCCTAGTGAGCTAATGCCTGAAGTTCACTGAGGCCGCATTTTATTTGGGAAACAAGACACCTTAACATATTCGGGTAAAAGGCTTTAGAGCAATTTTGGGTCGTTATGAGTAAGTGGTCGAAATGACTTCATACAGCTTTAAATGCAAGGATATAGGTATGGAATGCGGTTTTGAAACCAGCGCAGGCGAGAGGGGAGCCCTTATGTCAAAAATTGGTGCACATGCAAAGGAAGCCCACAACATGCACACAATACCTGATGATATAATGAAGAAGGTAGAAAAGGCAATTTCCGTAAAGCAATAGACTGAACATCACATTACATCCATCTTTTTTTAGAGAAATTCCCCCAGTTGAAAATTTTTAAGAAATTATGCTATCTGTTTAATCATGATAGTAGTGATTGGCGCAGGAGGGATGGGATCTGTCATCGCGCGGGATCTTTCCGGGAAAAATGATGTAACTGTAATTGACAGCAATCCGAAAGCCCTTGCAGCTCTTGAGGGGGTAGAGACTTTCGACGGTCCTGTCAATGAATTCAGGGGCCTCATAACTGCTGATCTGATAGTCACGGCACTCCCGTCAGAGGTCGCGCCTGAAATTATCAAGTATCTCCTGAAGAAGGGAAAAAAGGTTGTTGACATCTCATTCACAGATTACAATCCATTTGAGCTGGATTCTCTCGCGAGAACCAATAAATCCCTGTATGTTCCCCATGCAGGGTTTGCCCCCGGATTATCAAATATACTGGCAGGATGGCTTTATTATTCAGAACAGTCCAGGGATATAGAAATACTGGTAGGTGGCCTCCAGGACAAGCCGCTCCCCCCTATGAATTACTTTCCAACCTTCAATGCCAGCAGTGTGATTGATGAATATACAAGGCCTGCACGTTACCTTAAAAACGGAAAAGTGGTAACAGCAGAACCCCTTGAAACCATTGAGAACGAGGAGATTGATGAGCTGGGTGGCCTTGAAACATTCTATTCAGATGGTCTTGCGACAATACTTGATACCTTCAGGGATGCAACGGTGATAGAGAAAACATACAGATATCCGGGACACCTGGAAAAGATGAAGTTTCTCAGGGATATGGGATACTTCAGTGATGAAAAGGTGGAAGGTTGCTCTGCCCGGGGAATTTCAAATGAAATCTTCCGGAAACTTGCAGGGGATTACCGGGACCTCAGCATATTGAAGGTCAGATCACTGGATGGAAACAGGACAGTATTCCAGTGTGTGGACCATTATGATGTTAAAACGGGAACAACATCAATGTCCAGAATGACTGGCTATTCCGCTGCTGCCATAGCGGAAGGTATCCTGGAAGGGTTCGTTCCTGAACATGGTGTGTTTGCTACAGAATGGATCGGCAAACAAGAGGACTATTTTGATCAGGTCCTGCAGTATCTCAATGCACGGTCAATAGCGGTGGAAAAGATATAGTGGATAAATTTAGAGCCAAATATAATCCCTATTTTTGAAAATGTTAGGTGTAAGTTTAATACTGCGCAAGTGACTGAAATGTTGATTCAGTTTGTTTGAGGCATTATATTCTCCAGCCACTATTGCAGTTGTGGGGGCATCATCTGACAGCACCAAGATCGGCAACGCAGTAATGGACAATCTTGTAAAACAGGGATACAAGGGCAAGATATTCCCGGTTAATCCGTCAAGTAGTGAAATCATGGGTTACAAATGCCACCCGGATCTGGATTCGATTTCTGAACCCCTGGACCTGGTTGTAATAGCACTTCCTGCAGAAAAGACAGTCCGTGCAATAGGAGACTGCGTAAGAAAGAAGGTAAAATTTGTGATTGCCGTAGCAGGTGGATTTTCAGAGGCCGGCGAAAAGGGCAGGAACCTCGAATCAGAACTGAAAAGCACCATATCCGGATCGGATACGCGGGTAATTGGGCCAAATACAGTTGGTGTGATTTTTCCCCATTCTAAAGTAAACACGGCCCTGACTCCAAGTGACCGGATCTGGTATCCCGGTGAGGGGAAAATTGGCTTTATCTCACAAAGTGGAGCACTTGGTCTTCTTGTCATGGACTCATTGACAGAAACAGGCACCGGAATCTCCGGTTTCGTAAACATTGGAAACCGCTCCGACATCGATGAGGTCGATCTTCTCCATATGTTCAACTCGGATAGCAAGACCGCATCAATTGTGATGTATCTTGAGAGCATCTCTGATGGTAACAGATTCTATGAAACTGCCAGATCTATAAGCAGGAACAAACCACTGGTGGTGCTTAAAACCGGGAGATCAAGGGAAGCTTCCATTGCAGCGTCTTTTCACACAGGTGCCATGGCTTCAGATGATCGGGTAACTGAAGGCGTTTTGAGGCAGGCAGGAGTGGTAAGGGCATACAACGAAACAGAGTTGCTTGATTTCGGGAAAGCTCTGGCATATTCCAGGCCAATGGATGGCAACAGGGTTGCTGTAATCACTACTGCTGGAGGCGTTGGTGTACTCACAACAGACCTTCTTTCTATCTCTGATGATCTTCCCGCTCTTTCTCTATCCAAATTTGACAGTAGGGAAGTTGAACTGTTGAGATCATATGCTCTTCCCATAGCTTCTGTCAACAATCCAATTGATCTTACCGCAGACGGCAGCAACGAATCCTATGGTAAAATACTGGAAGTGCTGGTGGAATCTGATGCAGTGGATGGAATTATTGCCTATGCATTGCCCCAGACTCCCAAAATAGACAGGAATATCCTGGCTCCACTTGTCGGTGCAGCATCCAGGAAACCAACAGTTGTTGGCGTGATCGGGAACCGGCTTTCCAAGGACCTGCTCAGGGATTTTGAAAAGGCAGGCCTGGCGGCTTATCCGTCAATTGAGAGAACAGTCCGTTCAATGAAGGCACTCTACCAGTATGGTGTTTTTAGAAGGAGGCTTAATAATGGCAAAGAACAGTAATTTCGCGGAGAAAAACAGGAATTTTTCCGAATTTGAAACCAAAGCTATCCTGAGGGATTTCGGTATTGAAACACCCAGGGGAATGATAATTAGAGAATTCCCGGAAAGAATGGAGCTTAACTATCCGCTGGTTCTGAAAGTTTCAGATCCAAAAATCCTGCACAAATCTGATGTGGGAGGTGTGAAGCTCGGAATTCGCGACATAGAGTCACTCAAAATGTCTTTTAAAGAGATGAAGACCAGATTTCCTGATTCGGATTTCATGCTGGAAGAAACTGCCCCGGCCGGAGTTGAGTTCATCGCAGGTGTCGTCAGGGATCCGGTCTTCGGCCATGTCCTGATGCTGGGCACAGGTGGCATTTACACAGAATTGTTCAAGGACGTGGTTTTCAGGAAGATACCTGTGGAGAAGGAGGATGCAGTAGATATGATAGGCGGAATCAAATCCGGTAAATTCTGCAAAGGCTTCAGGGGGATAAAGGTTGATTGTGATCTTCTCGTCGGGTTTCTGATAAAAATCAGCAATATGGTTGCTTCGGGAAAATATGATATTGAATCCCTGGACATCAATCCCATAATTGCTTCAGAACATTCAGTTGTTGCAGTTGATGCCAAGCTCTCGGTGTCATGAAACCTGAAATTCAGTGAAGGAAGGCATGACTGTTCCGTTAAAATAAGAATGGTAATATAGATTTAAGGGAATGAACTTTTTCTAGGCCCTGCTACTCTTTCACATACTTAAATTACAGGGTATCATTTGATATAGTCATGAATACATGATTACGTGGTAATAATCATGTCAAGTTACAAACCCCTCCTTACAGGAAAGGCTGGCGATAAATTATTTCTATTGGGAAACGAGGCTATAGCCAGAGGGGTCATCGAAGCAGGTATTGCTGTTGCCACTACATACCCGGGAACACCATCAAGTGAAGTAGGGGATGTCCTTTACGAAATAGCCGGGGATGCGGGACTAAACTTCGAATTCTCTGTAAATGAAAAGGTGGCCATGGAAACTGCATTCGCAGCCTCAGCTTCTGGCCTGAAATCCTTCGTTTTCATGAAACATGTGGGGCTTAACGTTGCATCGGACGTTCTAATGAGCATCTCGTACACTGGTGTCAAAGGGCCAATGGTCATAATGACAGCCGATGACCCTTCAATGTTCTCATCACAGAATGAGCAGGACAACCGGCATTATGCCCACCTGGCCCACATCCCGCTCATAGAGCCGTCCAATCCACAGGAGGCAAAAGAATTCCTCAAGGCTGCGGTGGAACTTTCACAGGAAGAAGGTTTGCCGGTTCTCTTCAGGACCACCACCAGGATCAGCCATATGAGGGCCCAGGTGGAACTTGGGGAGATAAACCCTCCTGATAAAGCGGGGCACCTGGATAAATCCGGGAGGAGCTATGTTTCTCTGCCTGTTAATGCCTACGTCTACAAGGAGGAACTGATACAGAAAATGAATGCCCTCAGGGGATCCGGCAGCCTGTCTAAATTGAACAGGACTGAGGGAAATCCTGATTCACCAGTGGGAATAATAACCTCAGGAGAAGCATACAATGTAGTCAGGGATGTCCTGAACAAGAACGGAATTGACCCTGAAGTCCTGAAACTTGGACTCACCAACCCCATACCTGAACAACTTGTGCTCGATTTCCTGAAGAGGCACAGATCTATCATAGTAGCGGAGGAAGTTGACCCAATAATAGAGTCAGATGTGAGGAACATAGCCCAGATGCATTTCCCGGAAGCTTCAGTGTATGGGAAACTGGATGGAACAATTCCAATGAGCCACGAAGCTTCCCCTGATACCATGGAAACATCTCTGTCCCCACTCCTGGGTTTCAAGGTCAGGGACAAAGATGTATACAGGGAGGAGCGGACATTACCATTAAGGCCCCCGGTTCTCTGTGCAGGATGCCCACACAGAGCCACGTATTTTGCGGTCAAGAGGGCAGTAAAGATGGCCAGAATAAAGGAGCCGGTGTATTCTGCCGACATAGGATGTTACTCTCTTGGCAATTACGAGCCTTTCGAGGAGGCGGATATCCTTCTTGAGATGGGTTCATCCATTGGTGCCGGTATAGGAATTGCAAAATCCACTGATCAGATGCCAATAGCTTTCATCGGGGATTCGACCTTCTTCCATGCGGGGATACCTCCTCTTGTAAATTCGGTGAAAAACGGATCAAAGATGCTTGTGGTTATCATGGATAATGATGTTACCGCAATGACCGGTAGGCAGCCCAATCCGGGAACACCCTTAAACCTCGCCCCGGGAAATGCAGCCAACATTTCAATACAGAAGGTAGTTGAATCACTCGGAGTCCAGTATGTCAAAACAGTTGATCCGTACAATCTGAAGGAAACTCTTGCAGCAATAATGGGTGGCCTTAAGCATGATGGGGTTGCAGTGGTCATTGCCAAAAGGGAATGTGCAATCCTGAGGGACAACCGGATGAAGAAGGAAGGAAACATGCCTAAGTACCAGGTAATTCCTGAAAAGTGTTCATCCTGTTTCAACTGCGTTGAAAACTTTGCCTGCCCTGCACTCTCAATAAGCGGAGGCAAAGTCACTATTGACCCGGTGCTCTGTGATGGGTGCGGTGTGTGTTCACAGCCTTATGTCTGCCCGTTCAGGGCTATAGAGGTGACTTCAAATGCAAACTAATATTCTGATTTCCGGAGTTGGGGGCCAGGGTGTAGTTACACTTGGCCTGATCATATCACAGGCAGCAATCCTTCAGGGCGAGAAAGCCGTAATGTCAGAAATACACGGACTCGCACAGAGGGGGGGCTCAGTATCGGTTGATGTCAGGATTGGAGATTTCCACGCACCCATTATCCCAACAGGAGAAGTGGATTTAACAATAGGAACAGAACCCATAGAAGCAAGAAGGGCTCTGTCGCGGGCCTCAAAGGGGTCAAGGGTTATTCTCAGCACAGAAAAACTGGTTCCTGTAACCCTGAGTATCCACCACGAGGAATATCCTGACGTTCAGGGAATCATAAGCGAGTTATCAGATAATTTTGAAGTCAGGTTCATAGATGCACTCGCAATAGCAAACAACCTGGGCAATGCGAAAGCTGCCAACACGGCACTGCTTGGCTTTGCCCTTGGAACCGGCTGGCTGAAGCTTGACCCGGAGAAAGTCAGGGAACAGCTTGGGAAAATGTTCTCAGGAAAAGCCCTCGAAATAAACCTTAAGGCATTCGAAAAAGGAATGGAAGAGGCAAAATCAATGGCAGAATTAAACCATTGATGCCTAAACTATTTTTTTCTCCCTGATTACGGCATCACCTGAAGTCTTGATCACCTTGGCCTCCACGTAATCTATTTCAGAACCGTCACCTACCACTACCTCGTCTGCAAACACTTTCTGTGCCTTCACGCATTCAAGGCTGGCCGTTTTGCACCTAATTTCGCCGATTTCAAGAGTGCTCCTGAAAAACCTCTTCCTGGATGTTACTTTTACAGAATCAGCGAGAAGTCTTCCTATCTGGCCCCTGTGGGCTCCGCCCTCTACGGACATCTCAAAATTCCTGCATTCAACTGATTCTGCTCTGATTCCTCCTGAAATTCTGATCCAGCCTCCCTTCATGCTCTCGGCCCTTACAACCCCGGAACATTCCAGTTCTTCACTGTTGATGCTTTCAGCGGTGCATGAACCTGATATGTCGATCCTCTTCGAATCTATGAACCCAGTTACCTTCAGGGAACCTGAAGCATCAACAAGATTTGCTTTAATGCTGCCCGCATGGAGTGATCCGGATGATTCAATGGTTCCTGCCTCAACAAGTTTGTCAGCCCTTAATGAACCTGAGGTCTCCATGATATTTGTCACCTTGATGTTTCCACCTACTTTCCCGCTTCCTGAGACAGTCATGTTGTCTACATCAACATCCCCTGAGACGTTGCCGGAACCGGATATCCTGAAGTATTCAGCAGTCACGCTGGAAAAATGGCCGGAACCTGAAACACTCGTAGTACCATGTTTTTCAGTGGATCCTGAATCGCTCCCGGTTGCATTTCCTTCATCGCCCTCATTCTTGGACTTCCACCTTTTGCTTATCTCGTCAAAAAGCTCCTGACTAATCTCTCCCTGTTCCAGTTTTCTTTTCAGTTCTTCCATGTATTTGTCTTCCATCACTATCAATTCTCTATGGATGTGGAATATTTATAATTATTTTGAACTAATTATTTAAATCACTGAAGCCTAAAATTGATTTATGCAACAAATAAGTTCAATAATACAACCAAAAGGTTAAAATTAATGAAACCCTCATTTCATGATGGATGAAATAGTCCACAAACTCACCTCAGGATCAAAGCTGATGCTGTCCACACTGCTTGAAAGCCCAATGGCCCCTGATGATATTGCTTCGCGGCTTCATATCACAAGGCAGGCAGTTGACAAGCATATCAAGGAAATGCTATCTTATGGCATACTTGAGAAGATCTGGGTTACCAGCGGGAAAAGGCCCAAGGTGGAATACAAACTGTCATCCACGGGGAGGTATTTTTACGACTCCCTGTCAAAATTCATTGATGATTACTCATCGCAGGGGATGGAGGATCTGGAAAACAGGCTGAAGGCCCTAGATCTGCAGCTGATTTCAGGTGAGATAAACCAGGCGAGGTACTACGAGATGAGGGAGGAACTGGAAATGTCCATGTCCTGGTTCCTGTCGAGAAATAGGGAATCAGAAACAAGGTAGGTAATCAGCATTTTTCCTATGTTTGCGGTGGTTCCCAGAACCTTATCTTCCAAACGAAGATCATGGTGGAGAAGTAATTCAGGGGATATCCCGCCATGGCACCTATAATGTTGGCGAGTATTGGATGCAGTCCATAAGTGTGGTAAATGGACAGCTGCACCAGCACCCCCACGGCGCTTCCTGCCACGTAAACACCCTGGAACTTCAGCCACCTCCAAAGTAAACCAATGAACTGTCCGCCATGATATCCCTCATGCCTGACGGTCCAGTTTTCATTTAACAGAAAGCTTACTGTTACGCTTGACAGAACAGAGAGTACATTGATGGGGATTAGATATTCAGAACCCAGGAATGTGTATCCGGTTCCTATGACGGTTTCCTCTATGCCGAAAGTAAAGATCCCTATCGTACCAAACTTCAGTATCCTGATCAGGTTCGATATGAATACTTCCCAAAGCCCTGTCCTCTCTATCTCTGCCATATGCAGCCTTTCTGAATTAGCAGATATTGTTAATTAAATATACTCACTTAAACAGCCATAATTGTTGCGTTCAACCGCTCAAACAATACAGAAATTGCATAAATATGAGTTACAACTAACATGTACTGATAAACGGATGAAAGTAATCGTGGTAGGAGGCGACGCTGCAGGAATGAGTGCAGCCTCCCGGGTCAGGAAATATGCTCCAGAAAGTGAAATAGTCGTATACGAGGCAGGAGAGCACGTTTCCTACTCAGCCTGCGGGATGCCCTTCTATCTCGGTGGAGAAGTCAGGGACTTCAACGATCTCATTCACTATCCTGTATCAAAGTTTGTGCAGGAAAGAAGAATAGATGTCCAGCTGGGTTCAAGGGTCGAAAGACTCGATACTTCCAGAAGGGAAGTCACCGTCAACAGAAAAGGTGAAATATTCAGCGATCACTATGACAGGCTGATAATTGCAACCGGCGCCAGACCGGACATACCGGAAATCTTCAGGGGAAAAAAGAATGTATTTACTTTAAGGCACATAGATGATCTTCTCCCCCTGGAAGAATCACTTGAAACTATCCAGAAGGTAGTAATTCTAGGTGCAGGGTACGTTGGCTTGGAAATCGCAGAAGCATTGACCCATATGGGCAAGGACGTAACAGTTGCTCAGCGCTCCGAGAACGTATTACGGGGGCTGGACGAAGAATTCACCTTCATGATATCAAAGGAACTTGAGAAGAACAAGGTCAATCTCCTGCTCAAGTCACCAGTTGCCTCCCTGGAGGAAAAAGATGGAAAGGTCACATCAGTAAAGGCAGGAGACAAAAGAATAGAGACAGATGCGGTTTTCGTTGCAACCGGAGTCAGACCAAACAGTGAATTTGCCGCTGCAGCAGGAATAAGGATAGCCAGGTCAGGTGCCATTGTGGTTAATGAAAGGATGCAGACAAGTGCACCAATGGTCTTTGCTGCTGGAGATGTTGCAACAACAAGCCACATAGTCACCGGGAAAGAGATTTATTTCCCTCTTGCCACAGGTTCCAACAAGAGCGGAAGGGTAGCAGGCGAGAACGCCGCCGGAAAAAGGACAACATATCCGGGTATAGCCGGAACAGAAGTTGTGAAACTGTTCGATCTTCAGATTGGCAGGACTGGCCTGGATGAAAAAGAGGCCAGGTTGAACAAGTTCAGGCCCGTTTCATCATCAATTACCTCAACTTCAAGGGCATCATATTATCCCGGCGCATCACCCCTGAAGATCAAGCTAATCGCGGATGAGAACTCCCACAGACTTCTTGGAGGGGTTCTTGTTGGAAAGGAAGGAGTTGCCAAGAGACTTGACGTACTGGCAACAGCGCTTTACAGCAAGCTTAAAATTGAGGATCTGACAAGAATTGACTATTCATATTCCCCGCCGTTCTCTCCAGCATGGGAACCCCTTGGGGTTGCAGCCGACGTCCTGCTTGGAAAATTATAGGCAGGCCAGATGCAATCTGGCTGACCTGACCAAAGCCTGATACTCAGAATATGAGGGGGACGTATCCTTCGTTCACGTAGGATGCCAATCTTTCACCGGAAGGCTTAAGCTCGACTCCTCTTTTCAAAATGGGTTCTTCAATGTCCAGCCTCTTGGCTATTACGCTGCAGGCTGAGTCCACAACTTTGTTTTTTATGAGGTAACTGACCAGTTCCTTCACTTCGGAGTCCTCATCGACTATGAGTCTTTCGCTGGGGCCCTGGATTATCACTTTGACATCAGCGAATCTCTTGAACTCATGGGCCCTCCTGGCCACATGCAGGCCCATTATGGCCCTTCCCCTTTCATTTTCTCCAGCTACAATATAGAATAGTGCTTTCTGCATTGAAATCTAAACGGTATCGGCCAAAATGTTATAGAATTTAGGATTCCCGGATCAGCCTTCATTCCATGTGCATTTCCTTGTTCTGTAATGTGGCAAATTCCTTCTTGAACGTTTAATTACCAGAATGGAATATTAAGAACATGGCTATGAAAGGGAAAGCACTGAAAGATCTGGAATTTCATACCAGCATAGATATACCGCAGAAATCCAGAAAAGAAATCGTTGATTTATTGAATGTGGATCTCGCGGCAGCTTCTGACCTTTATTCGCAGACAAAACAGGCACACTGGAATGTGAAAGGTGCCAATTTCTTTCAACTGCATGAACTGTTTGATGATCTTGCCGATGGCATAGAGGAAGCTATTGACATGCTTGCAGAGAGGGCGACATCACTTGGCGGCTATGCACTGGGAACAGTAAGAATGGCTGCTGAGACATCCTATCTCCCGGATTATGACTGTCATTCAACCAACGGCACTGATCATGTGAAGGAACTTGTCAAGAGGTATTCAATGTTTTCAAAGAGAATAAGAGAGATGATAGACCGAACCGCTGAACTTGGTGACCTGTCAACTTCAGACCTCTACACTGAGATATCAAGAAGTGCGGACAAGTACTTGTGGTTCCTTGAAGCACACATTCAGTGATGCTTCATTTATTCCCTATTTTTTGCTGTTCAGAGTCCTGGTCAGGAAAGGAACAATCATTTCTTCCACGCTTAACCCACCATGCATTCCAATCAGGTCAAAGCTTCTCAACTTGAAGTCAAGTGTGCCAAGGGCAGAGTCATAAAGGGCAACATCCCTGCGGGGAAACATCACTATGTCACCGAAACGGTCCGAATTTTCGGTTGAGACTGTTCCGCTGCCATATATGCCGCGGTTCAGGGTCTCCTTTCCGGTCTTTATAATGAAGTCATTTCCATAATTCCTTTCCAGGTGCTCAAGTGCCTGCTCCATCATTCCTTCCCTGACCCTGAGGATAGGTGCCCTGAAATCACCAGAAACAGGTGCTCTCAGCATACCTGAAAGTAATTCATCATTCCTGGAATCCACCGCATTTTCATGGGGTATTACCGTGTGCCCGTGGTCTGCGGATACTGTAATTCCAACCTTGCCTTCCGGGATGACTTTGTTGATAAATTGCTCATTTATGTGGTGGAAGATCGATTCTATATCCATTGCGGTGTCCTCCGTGTATGGGCCCACTTTGTGTGACAGAGTGTCGACACTGGATATGTAACAGTAGTGGAAACTTTTACGTCTCGCATTCTCAATGTTCCTTCTCAACTTTGTCATCAATTGGGACACGGTATAGTACGGATTCAGGATGGAACCCTTGCCGGTTATTCTTGTCATCCCGCTGTTTTTTATGGCGTTTGGCAGGTACAGGTGTGGATCAATGCGGTTAGCATTGAATTCATGGTAGATTGTTCCGTTCTCATCTATGACTGGCACGCTCCATCCCCCGTCAAGGAAAGAACGACCCGGCATTCCCAGGGGATCAAGTGTTATCATATTGCCCATGGTTCCAAGCTCCGAGAGATATGATATGTAGCCAATTATGCCGTGTTCAACGGGATGAAGATCGGTTTGGTAGGTAACAGTTGCAGTGGAGGTTGTGGAAGGGAACACGCTAGTAAGAGGTGCATAATGGCTTTGTTCAAGGAAACTGCCAGTATTGTGGGCATTATATTTTTCCAGCAGGTACTGGAGGGTGCTGTGGCCAAATCCATCAAGAAGGAAGAATACCATATGGTCAACATCTTCTCTGGAACCGCCTATTATGTCAGGTATAGGTCTCTTTGGATTAAGGCCCAGGCTGCTCTTGAGATATCCTGGTATTTCAGCTATGGACCCTTTTCCAAAAGCAGGCCTGATCAGAGATGGCTGTTCTTCCAGTCTGTAACCTGAGATAATTCTTTGAAGGCTGTCTCTGTCAAGGTCAAACGACAGTGTCTCCATCCCCCTGTTTCCATAATTTCAGCTCTTTCAAGGATCTCACTTCAATGACCTGCAGGCCATCCGGCACAGGTTCACCCGTTCTGTTAAGCCAGACTGGCGTAATTCCCATGTTAAGCGCTCCAACAATATCACGGTGGAAAGTGTCTCCTATCATTAGAGTTCGGTTTGGGGCTGCTCCGGTCAGTGACAGTGCCCTTTTGAAGATCTCACTGCTGGGTTTGATCTCGGAAGATGAAGCAGGAGTTACAAGGAAATCGACATAAACATCAAGGGAGAATGCCTTCAAAGCGTCCCGCTGCATTCCTGCCTCTCCGTTTGTGACGACGGCGACTTTAATTCCCTTATCCCTGCAGAATCTGAGAAGATCCTCTGCACCTTCTATTACGCCCCTGGAGTTTTGAAACCCTTCCTGAAAGTACCCATCCACCTTTTCCAGGAGTTCTTCATCCAATGCAATGCCATGCCTGTAAAGGAGTGTCTTTATCCTAAGTTTTCTCTCCTGTTCAAGGGTAAGTTTGCCGTCGAGAAGATAGGGAAGATTATCCCTGAGAATGAGCCTGAAGTCATGCTCAAGATTACCTAGATCTACGCGGGAAAGATCCGGCATGATCCTGCAGACATTTGCCAGGCCTGCAATACATGAACCTCTGTATTCAATAATGGTGTCATCAAGGTCTATGAGAAGTGCATCTAGTTTGTTGAAATCTATCTGACCGACACTGTTCACGTCCCCGGGTTGATCCAGCATATTTCCAGTAGTGCATCATGCCTATTTTACTTGACCCGCTTACCTGCGCTCGCAATTTGTAGGGCTCCGGGCATTTTACCTTATGGTATGCCATGTAATGTGACGATTCTGAATAAGAATAACAAGCTTTAATAACATTAGTAGTATGCTAATGTATGGTTAGTCTTACTAATTTAGTTACAAAGCGTGAAAGGGACTGTCTGGTATTCCTCAGGGAGGAATCAGAAGGTGAGTTCCCGGTGAGACTGCATCAGGTTGCTGAAAGCATGAAAGTAAAATCTCCCACTGCCCTGAACATCATAAAGCGCCTCCGCCTGAAAGGTTACGTCGAGGCAAGGGACGGAATGGTGGTCCTTACCGAGAAGGGCAGGGAACTGACGAAGAAGATTATCCTCGTTCACAGGACTTTTGAATCACTTTTCTGCCAGAGTGGGGTTTCAGCCAAAAATGCATGCATGGAGGCAGGTGAGATTGATTACCTGATTCCTGTTGAGAATGCAGAACTGGTGCTCAAGAGAATAGACAATCCAAGATCCTGCCCACACGGCAAACCCATTGTAGAGGTGTAACCAACGTCATTCATTAATCTATGGAATCCAACTGATACGGGCTTTCTGGTGGTACTTCTGACATCATATCTACTTGGGGTTATTCATGGAATAACTCCGGATGAGCATACATGGCCCATCACTTTCTCATATGCAGTTGGAAGCTACAGTTCAAGAAAAGGGATGAAGGCTGGACTGACCTTTTCCAGCGGTTTCACACTTCAGAGGGCCATACTTTCTGAAATCGCGTTCATGGCCCTTGCCGGAATCTTCATGTCTGCTTCGATTGACGGGATCAGCTATATCGTAGTGGGTATCGGCATGGCTTTTGCGGGAGTCTATATTACAAGCAGGGGACACGTAGCCCATTTCCATGGCATAGAAAAGAGTCTCTACAGGCTCTTTGGGATCCACAGGCACAACGACGAGCGTGAAGAAAAAGAGCTCACTCACATGTCGAACCCTGTAATAGATGACGAAGGCAGGCCAATACCACTCAAACTGGCATTTGTTCATGGCCTCCTTGCCGGATTCGGATTCGGGGCATTCGCGCTCATAATATACACAGTTCTTGCCCCTGCAATGCCATCCATATATCTGGGATTCCTTCCAGGTCTTCTTTTCGGGCTGGGAACTATGACAATGCAGGTTGTTTTGGGAGCAGGCTTCGGAGCATGGCTTACAAGAAGCAAGAATCTAACTGCAAAAGGTTTACAGGTTGTCTCAAGGGGAATTACAAAATACGTTCTCACTTACGGAGGCCTCGCATTCTTCCTTGCAGGAGTACTTATACTGGCATTCCCGGGACTGAACAACATCAGCATAATCACTGGCATAAAGATCCACAACCTGGATTCGCTCGGCATAGGTTTCTTCCTTGTGGTTATTGTGGTTGTAGTCATTGGCATTCTTGGCTACATGAAATCAATGAAGGAAGCTAAAAAAATGGGACTTTTCAAGACCGGGGAAGAAAACCCAGTTTCCCCGACCTCTGCCGAAAGGGAAGCTTGAGAATCTAAAGGTGTGTACTGCACACCTATTATTTTACACACTAAAATTAGAGCAAAGTTTTGAATAAGGGATCTATTGTGCTATAAAATCACCTGAAATCAACCCACCGCACTGAAAGGTTATCAAAGTTGACAACAGAACTGCTTCTCGGCGTTGTACTCTCATTCGCTTCAGCACTGTCTTTTTCAGTCTCTAATATTTTTGTGAAGAAGGGTGCAATTAGCAGTTTTGTCCTCCCTTCTATCTTTCTCACAATGGTGGCTTCAGAGACAACTGTTCTAGTGAGTGCTATGGCCACAGGTGAACTTTTCAGGATAGGAAGCATAACACCAACTGGAGTTCTGGTATATGCGCTCACGGGATTTGCGGGATTCACTATTGGCAGAACCCTGAATTATTCAAGCATAGTAAGGGTCGGGCCATCAACTTCGACAACAATTGTTTCTTCTAGAACCATATTTGCCCTGATATTTTCCCTTATTCTCATAACGGAGCATGTTACATTAATAGAAGTGGCTGGTGACCTTATTGTCACTGCCGGTATACTGGTTGTCAGCCTGGACAGGAAATCACAGAAATCGTTTCCATTGATCTATCTCCTGCTGCCCCTGGGTGCTGCCATAATGGTCGGAATATCGGATGTACTGATCAGATATGGGGGGCTAATGAGCAACCTGCCCATAGACGGAACACTGATTGCTTATTCCATCGGGCTTGCTTCATACATTCCCATGCAGGGCAGGAAGCTTATTACAGGAATAAAGTCCATTCCAGGGGGCAGCATAAAGCTCCTTTTGATTGCAGGAACCGCTTCTGGAATAGCACAGGTTCTCAGGTATACTGGACTTTCATATGCCCCAATTTTCATTTCGGTTCCTGTAATTGCCCTCACGCCGGTCATTACTGTTGCTTTCTCTTACACCTTCCTCAAAAGTGAGGCTATAGGAACAAGGTTCGTGTTGGGAGTGATCCTTTCAGTTCTGGGCATATTCTTTATCAACTTTTTATAGAGCCACAGGAGACAGTAATGATCCCGAAATCTACCTCCTGCGCAACCTGATGAACGCTGCAGCTGCCCCTGCAGCAACACCTGCAATTGCTCCTATTCCCAGGTACAGCGCCCAGTCTGTTCCCTGAGTTTTCACGAATGTAACATAAACGGATGCATTTTGCGGCCCCACAGTAAATGTTCCCGAGGGCACTGCCGAGTATCCGGTGACATTCAGGACACTGAACTGGTATGTTCCGGGGTGGACATCAATGAATGTTATGGTGGAGTTGCCAGTCACATAGTTCTTACCGCCAATGTGCAGGCCCCATACAGTACCGGAAGGAAGACCGTTCTCAGTGAAACTGACAGAATATGTGGTGGCGTTTCCATTGGTGGTCAGATTGGCATAATAAACAGTGAACTGCGTTGGACCAAGGACCTGCGTAGCTTCCGGTATGGAATAGAAGCCGGCAACTGCCTGGGGAAATATATCATACGAACCGGGCTCAACGAAAAGGGATTGGGACGAATTGGTAAGAGTATATCCAATTCCGGCCTGAGGAACTGAGAAGCCCCACAATGTTCCGGCAGGCAGCCCTGATTCAGAAACAGTTAGGTTATAGTAGACTGAATAGGCCACAGAAATATTCATGAGCGGACCGGAAACAGCAAAATAGCCATTGGTAAGATTGGCGTTTCCCAGAACAGATTCTGGAAGATACTCCATCTGGCTGTTATATAGAATAAAGCCCAGGATATCGTATGAACCGTTTGGAAGGTAGAGCTGGGTATATGTCCCGGGAGAAACCGGGTAAATGCCGTTGTTGATGTCAAAATAAGTATTGTATCCACCTGGAAGTCCTGAAGTGGAGACATTTGTAGAGTAACCAAACTTAACAAGAGGCGAGAAGTCGTAACCGTAGTTTATGCTTCCATTCAATGCGCCCTGCCCGGCAAAGGCAAAACCCACACCTGTTCCATTATATGGTTGTGAGCCGTTTCCAAAATAATTGTAATAATAGTTTCCTGCCTGGTAATCAAATCCCAGAATGCTTCCGCTGAGGGATATCCCGTCAAATGTGGTGGATTGTGATGCTGGCACGCTGGTAATATTGAATCTGTTTGTAAATGATGCATTGCCTCCGGTATAAATGTCTGAGCCATTTCCATCCAGACTGGCAATCGGTATTATGGAATTGAATATGTTGTTGTAGACGGTGTTTCCACTTCCTGCCAAAGTCAGCCCTATGGGATCAGCGCCAAAGAAGGCTCCAGCCGGAACCGCATTGCCGTTGCCAAAAGTGTTGTTCCAGATTACATCGTTCAGAAGTTCATTTTGCGGGCTATAAACAAGAATTCCACTCCCGTCGCTCAGTATTGTGTTATGCTCCACAAGAGTACTGGTGGCATTCCACAGCAGGAGGGACCCAACAACGGGAATATTGTTTATGTTGAGGCCACTGTATACTGCAGCACTGAACCATCCGGAAATGACGCTGTTGTTGAGAATTATGTGGGAAGAATTGTAGAACACCATGTTGAGGTAATTGCCATCCGTTACCTGGAAATAGTTGGTGAGAGCAGGGAGGGATGACTTCGGATAAAGAACCGGGAAGACAGGGTTACCACCGGAGGTCTGGAATCCATCAAAAACGGCATAGTCAGTGGTGCCGGAAATCAATATCCCATTGAATGTGGGAAACAGGTAATCATTAATCTGTGAAAAAACAGAAGAAAGCTGAGATTTTACGTTAATTCCTTGATTGGAATAGTAATATGGGCCCGGAATCACATAAGGGCTGGCGGAAGTTCCGGCCCCGCTTGCACTCAGATTGTGAAGCTGCTCGTTGTTGTACGCATATAGGGGGGTGTAAAGTCCGGCAGTAGT
>JBJKQM010000046.1:0-3074 GCA_046705365.1 Thermoplasmataceae archaeon | reverse complement strand
CCTGAAAACAATGTCCTCAACCTCTACGGCATCGTATCGGTTGTTGCACTTCTGGTAGGGTTCCTCTCCCTCTCATATTCACTTTCCACAAAGCCTCCCCAGACAGATTTTGTCCAGAAAGCCAGCTTCAAGGATCTGGCAAGAAACGCTATCGCACCATTGAAGTCGATAGACATGGTTGTAAACAGGAAAGTGGTGTTTCCATTTCTCACAATACAGGCACTGATCTATCTGTCCATCTGCATCGCAGCTGTTTTTCTCCCTGCAATGGCTGTGAAGGACCACATATTGAACCAGGACATATTCCTCATCTTCGGGGCCTTCTCAATAATTGGTTACCTGCTCGACAGGGTGGCGCAGAAAATACCTTTCCAGCCTGTGAGGGAAATCTTTTACATGTTCAGGCCCGTGTTTCTTATTGTCCCGTTCCTGATCCTTTCTATTGTGCTTTCCAGTTTCCTTTTTATTGCGGGCTACTTCATCATTCTCCTCTGGATATTCTCTGATTCCGCATCATCAGACATAATGCTGAAATCAATGGGGGAAGGCGACCAGATCAGATCAAGGATACTCATATCGTTCCTTTCAGTTCCAATCAGCATCGTTGGTCCCCTTATAGGTGCCGCCATGTGGGCCGGGTCCCCAAGGCTTCTCTTCGGGATTGCAATCATACCTGCAGCAATCTCAATGCTCATCGTCATGCTTATGCTTGAAAGGAGCCCGGGAGTTCCAAGTACTCACACGACCTGAGCAATCATATATATGTGAGAGGTCAATTATTGTTCACAGATATTCATGATACCCGGAAGAATGAACTCACGTGAAGTAAAGAGAATGATGGCTCAGATGGGCATCAAGTCCACCGAAATGACCGATGTGAAGACAGTTATCCTGAAGGGTGATTCAAAGGATTACATGATAACTGAGGCCCAGGTCACGCTTATTGAAGCACAGGGGCAGAAATCCTTCCAGATTGTCGGCAATTTCAAGGAAATTGCAAAATCAAAGGAGGAAAAGGCCGAAGTACTGAATTTCAGCGAGGAGGACATCAAGCTCGTAATGGAGCAGGCCTCTGTATCAAAGGAAAAGGCAGTTGAAGCGCTCAAGAAAGCAGACGGTGAGCCTGCAAAGGCAATTCTGGATCTACTTCCCCAATGATTGACTTCAAGGCAGTACTGGAAAAACAGAAGCCAACTGAAGCCCAGAACAACGAGCTCAAGGCCATAGCATCATCTATTATTGAAAAGACGGAAGCTGTGGTGAAGAAGCTCAATGTGAAGGCAAGAGTACTGCTGGTAGGTTCCGTTGCAAAAGGCACCAATCTTGCAAGTGGGGACCTGGATATTTTTGTTGTATTCAAGAGAGAATACACGCATCAGGAACTTGAGAAGCTTGGCCTGAAGATAGGTCATGAGGTAATCCCCGACGGCAGGGAGAAATACGCTGAGCATCCATATGTCTCAGGTTACATGGGCGAAAGGAAAATTGACATTGTCCCATGTTTTGAACTGAGCCCAAATGCAAGGATCATCAGCTCTGTTGACCGGACTCCACTGCACACGGAATATGTACTGAAGAACCTCAGTGAATCCGGTAGGGATGAGGTAAGGCTCCTGAAGCTCTTCATGAAATCAATTGGCGTATATGGTTCAGAAATAAAGGTTGCCGGGTTCTCAGGCTATGTATGTGAGCTCCTGATCATCAAGTACGGATCCGTGATGAAGGTTATTGAGAAATTCAGTTCAACCAGGGGACCATTGAAATTTGATCTCCAGGATGGAAAAGGAGAACCTGAGAAGTACGATTCCCCAGTGGTCATAATAGATCCAACTGACATTACAAGAAACGCTGCAGCTGCAATAAGCGAGGAGAACTTTTCCCGGATGAAGATCAATTCAAGGCTCTTTCTCAAGAACCCCCATATAAGGTACTTCAGTGCAGAGAGGGAATACGCCCCTGAAAGTTTCAGGGAAAGAGGTACAGCCGCAAGAGTGTTTCTGCTGGAAAAACCCGATCTCATTGAGGACATACTCTTCAGCCAGGCAGTGAGGTTCAGGAACATTCTCGTGCAGATACTTGAAGAAGAGGGGTTCTCCCCAATGGCATCAGAAGTTGATCTCTCAGAAAACATTGAGGTACTTGTGGAATGCAGGAATGACAGGTTGCCGGGAACCAGGATTCACTACGGGCCTCCTGTGGATGCAACCAATGCAATGGATTTCATAAGGAAGTGGTCCGGAAATTCTCTTCTTGGCCCGTATGTCTGCGGAAACAGGCTGTGCACTGATATTGCAGTGGAAAACCGTGACCTTGAAGATGTGGTGAGGTCAAACCTTGCGAAATTCAGCATAGGGAAGAACATCGACCATCTCAAGGAAAAAATGCAGGTTGTCGATCCTGTGAAGAACGGGAAGAAATACCTGGTAATAGGCAAATTCTACCAGAAGGAACTGAAATAACACTATCCCCCTGAAAAAATCTCCATCAGAATTACTTCATCCTCGGGGGAAACCGTATCAAACCTTGTAACCGGAGAACCATTACGGATACAGACATAACTCTGCTCCTTCAGGCCGAGAGATATCATCAGGTCCTCTACCTTTTCAGGCGAATCGATCCTGTGCTCAAACCCTGATCTACCAACAATTTTTATCACTGTTGCCCACCTTAAATAGCCCCGGGCAGATTTGAACTGCCGTCGTCGGATCCAAAGTCCGAAATGCTTGGCCACTACACCACGGGGCTTTTTCTCCACAAGATTTTCGAGCCCTTATTTAACTTATCGAGACTTATCTTTTTTATGAAAGGTTAATATAACATCCCGTTAATTGTTTGAATTATCCTTCCAGGGTGGCCTACTCAATGACAAGAGTTATGAAATACACAA
Source organism: Thermoplasmataceae archaeon (assembly GCA_046705365.1). Taxonomy (GTDB): domain Archaea; phylum Thermoplasmatota; class Thermoplasmata; order Thermoplasmatales; family Thermoplasmataceae; genus JAJZOM01. The sequence continues at coordinate 187 of JBJKQM010000046.1, read as the reverse complement.
TTTCACTGGCGGTAATCCTAATCCTGCTTACCTCATCAACATTTTCCATTATTATTCCCGCAGCCATATCGATTTCTCAGCCACCCGTGAAAATAACCGGAACCATTTTCTCCTCAACATATGGTGCTTCTACACTGAAGCGAACCGGACTTTCCCCGCCGGAAGTAATGGGAAGCATATCCCTGGG
>JBJKQM010000045.1:0-32036 GCA_046705365.1 Thermoplasmataceae archaeon | reverse complement strand
GCCTTCCAATTACGTTTTCTGAATTCAGCGAAATTTCCCAGCACTCACCCATGGAAGAAATAGAGCACGCAACCGAAATGTTCAGGAATCACCAGTGTGACGTCATATTGTCTGTAGGCGGAGGAAGTGTAAATGACGCAGCAAAGGTTGTCAGGTACTATTACGATCTTTCAGTCAGGCATATTGCCATCCCCACAACACTATCGGCTGCTGAGTTCTCCCACATCGCCGGATATACAATAGGTGGCGAAAAAACAGGAATCAGGGACAAGGCAATCACGCCATCCTACGTTTTCCTGGATCCGAAAGCAACAATGGAAACACCGCCGGACCTCTGGCATTCCACCGGTATACGGGCACTTGACCACGCGATTGAGACACTGATATCAAACTCAGGAAGCGAAGTTGCAAGGCACTTCAGCGTGCTGGCAGTTAAAAAACTGTTCAATAACCTGAAGTTCGACAGCCTGGAAGCGAGGTATGAATGCCTTCTGGCAGCGTGGTATTCATATTTTGAGGTATTTGATGCGCCAATGGGCCTAAGCCACAATATTGGAAAAATCATCGGGGCAAAATGGGAAATCCCGCATGGCATAACCAGTTGCATCACACTCCCTGAAGTAATGAAAATGTACGCACGTGACTCCCCTGATATTCTCTGCAACCTATCAACAGAAATGGGCTTCAGTTTTGGAAATCAGCAGGATGCGGCAATGAGGCTTGCGAAATACGTTGAGAATTTCATTCACTCCCTGGGGCTGGGAATGAGGCTCACTGATTACGGAGTCACTGAGAATGATCTTGATTACATAGTGGGGAAATTGAAAGGTGACCCCGAGAAAATAAGGTCACTCCTCACAGGAATGTTTTAATTTCAGAGATATAATTCTCTGAGGCCGGTTTTAGGGTTGTCCTGCCTGCTGGCTTTTATCCCGCTGAATTTTCTTATCCTTACTTCAAGAAGCGGGTCCGCAATTCCACCAAAAAGGTGACCTCCAACCACCCCATGATTCTGTCCTGCACAGGAAGTGTGGATATGGAATCGCGGTTCATTTTCTGCTATGCTTCCATGGAATGAAACAACTTCAAGTGCTTTCTCAAATGTTTCTTTTTCGTATTCTTTTCCATTGAAGTACCCAACCTGGAGGTTCCTGATCATTCCGATCCCCCAAATTATCTCTCCGGAAGTTACATCGTTGCTGCTTATGACTTCAGTTAGTGTCTGAAGAACATCCTCTCCTCTTTCAAGCTTCACAAAAATTTCATTCTGTTCTTTTTGGATCTGCATACAGTGCCATGTTCAGGCACAAAATAATTCTTTAGATATTGAGGGTGTTGTATTTATCCACAAGCTCCCATTTTCCTTCCTCCATCCTTAATGACATAATTGCACAGTTCCTGAAGTGCATTCCGTTGGCAGGAAGTGTTGCTATTGCGTTGCTGTAAAAACTTCTCAGGACACCGCCATGTGAAACAACCAGGATTCTCTTCCCGGAATAATTCTTATATATGTCATTCAGTGTGGACATTATGCGACTCGCAAAGTGGGTATAAGGCTCAGCCCCAGGGATGTTGTCCAGTTCCATACTGGTCATGGTCATGGAAATGCCATACTTCTCCTTAATTTCAGATGTTGTGAGCCCTTCCGCTGCGCCGCAGGCTCTTTCCCTCAAGCCGGGATTGACAATGAATCTTGGGCTTTCAGCAAGCTGTGCTGCTATTCTTCCAGTTTCAATAGCCCTGGCCAGATTGCTTGTAATTACATACTGCGGGTTGATTTCCTTTACTATTAGGGAAGCTTCTCGAGCCTGCTCCCTTCCTGTGTCATTAAGGGGTATATCCTGTGAACCCTGCCATATATGGTTTCTGTTGGTGTCCGTTTCTCCATGGCGCATCAGAAAAAAGGTGGAATCGGATGTATTCACAAATGGGAAAATAAGAAGGTTATAATGTAGTTATCTGTGGGACTTCAATTGTCTGAAAGTCCCAGCCAGAATTTTTCCTCAAGGTCTAATATTCCCTGGGCGCCCCTCATGAACTTCTCTCTGGCCACAGGATCATTTGCATGGGTTCCCAGTACATTTTCCATCGCTTCCTCGTGGTGTTCTTCAAGTTCACGGTGGAAGGTGAAGTACTTGATATCCATGTTGCTGTATTCCGGATGCTTCTGAACCCACACTTTCATTCCTGCAAGAATTTTGTCCCACATGGGAATCGCCATGTTTTCAAGACCGAATTCTGCACCAAGTGCTTCAAAATGATCGCCCCCAAAATAATCTCTCATACCGTCGAGCCATGACTTGGTGCTTGAAACCTGTTCCCTCTTTACAAGGTCTGCAGGTTCGATCCCTATACTTCTGAGGTACATCCTGTAGAGCAGCTCGTGCCTGTGGTGTGGATTCTCATCTCCAAGCTCGGAGACAAGAATCGTGGTGAGGTTTGCAGCATCATCCTCATCGGGGGTGTTCACGAGCAGTACTGAAAGAATGGACACCCACTCTCGAGTAAAATGGTAGAATTCAATGGAGAACCGCTTGAATTCATCCTCTGTGATGTCTCCCTTTGCAAACCTGTTAATAAAATCATTATCTATGGCCTTATGCGCTTTAACAAAGTTGTAAGTTTCCTTGTAGAAGTCATTTTCCTGAAACATATCTAACCCAATTAAATATATAGGAACTTTCCTATTTATACATATCTAATTTACTATACGCAATCAAATAATAAACACTAAAAATTATAATAGTGAAAAAAACATTCATGGGAAAGGCGAACCTTTTCCCGGCAGCAGTGGGAGCGTTGTAACCCCGAACACAAGAGCAAGGGCAGCTACAACAATCAAAGCAATGACGTATGAGATCACTGTTGCAAGAACAGCTATTCCAAATCCTCCAAGTAGTCCAGTGTCAAATATGGAGGCATACACATAACTCAGCACCAGTATGGCTATAATGAGGCCAACAACCACTGCCAGCGGACCCAGAAACAGTGTCAGGGCTGCGGTTACTATGAAGAAAAAGAACAGGGTAACAATTGGTGCGACAATTGCCGCCAGCATTGCTTTTCCAAAAGTAGTATGCTTTTTTGATATTATCTTGCCGGCAAAATAGAGCGGAATAGATACGACAATCCAGGTGATGAGTATTGTCAGGATCACTTCAACGATGTATATTGTTCCAGTGGAAACCGGCACTGCCATAGTACTAGTACCTCAAGTGTCTTATTTTATGTTTCGTTCAGAGTTTATATGGTTCACAATGACTCGGAATTCTCATCCTTTGACCAGTTGAACGACTCCATAGTCGACTGCAGAAAATGCCAGAGGCTGGTTGCATTCAGAGGAGAGGTTCTGGGCAATTCTGCTAAGTACAAGAATGAAGTATTCTGGAGAAAACCTGTCACTGGCTTCGGAGACATCAACGGGAGGCAGCTCGTGGTCGGTCTGGCGCCGGCCGCTTCAGGCGCGAACAGAACGGGTAGAGTTTTTACAGGGGACAAAAGCTCAGAGATCCTCCTATCTGCATTTTACAGTAATGGCCTATCCAATCAGCCGAAATCTGAGAGTCGGGAGGACGGTCTAAAGTACAGCGACATGTATCTCTCACTGGCTGTTCGTTGTGTTCCACCAGACAACCTGCCTAAGAAAGAAGAAATAGCCAACTGTCTTCCCTACCTGAAGAATGAGATCCGTCTGTTATCCAATCTTAGGGCAATAATAGCGCTGGGTACAGTGGCATTTGATTCCGTAAAGGCAATAATGAGGGAGGAAGGACACAAGATAAATGGCCTGAAGTTCTCTCATGGTTCATATTACCAGTTTGGCGGGATTAGGGTGTACTGCTGCTACCACCCAAGTCCAAGAAACATTAACACGGGCAGGACATCTCTTGAAGATATAACAAAAGTCATAGGTGAAGCGAAGAGTTATTCTGTTTCCTGAAGTGATTGGACCAGAACTTTTTCTACAAAATCTTCCAGGTCATCTATTTTCTGCTTAAATCCTACCATGTCTGCAAGCATGAATCCTGGGGAAAACCCGATAGTAATGCGGACATCTCCTCTGTCCGCCCTGAGGACGCCTGGTCCTGAGGGCTCCCGGTAAAGAATGCGTTCTTGCTTCATTTCTATTGATTCGGTGTAGAATCCCTTCCCAATCCTAACATCATAAACTACATGCTCCAGCCTGATGTCCCAGTCAGTTACTTCCACCCAAACTGCATTCTGGAATCCGTTCTCCTGGAGAATCAGTATTCGGTGTTTCTTGTGATCTACGTCAATGAATCCGATCCCGCTGGTTTCCAGTGTGTGTCCAGAAATACTGAGTTTAATGTCCGGGGTTCTCACCCATTTCAGGCGGCTAACTCTCCTGTCCTCAAACCAGTCGCTGTCATGGCCTTTAGTAAAATGTGACCTGTCCGGGAACTGCAAATCCTTCAATTTTTCATTGTTCAATGGTTTCTTAATCAAATCTCCCACGATGGATTTCATTTCCTCGGCTGTAACTGGCTTGTTGCATTCGATTTCTATCTGTGTGCCGAAGTAATAGCCAGAGGCGGAGTCCAGGCCGTGATAATTCTTTCCATAAAAGAATGTAAGATCATTTACCGGTATATTTTCAACTTCAGAATAAGAGGTCGAGAAATCCCTGAAAAGTGATTTTGGAAATCCGGTGAAGAACCAGTCCATGAAGAATTCCTTGACCCGGAATTCCCTATTCCCTGATGTTACAATAAACCAAACTGTAGGCCACTTTTCATCATCAAACCTGACAGAAAGTTTCCTGTAGCTCAATTCATCCGGCCTGAGGACTATGAAAGGTAATGTTTTAAGTGGAATATCAGAAAAATCACTGTAATTTTGTATCACTGCCCTTCACCCTGAACAAATCCCTGACGCTAATAAACTTTGAACCGCCGCACAGATAATTCCATGCTTTCTTGGCGTTGTGTGCTCCGAAAGTCTTCTCAACTTCGTCAGAAGGGAACTGCATCCTGAAAACTCCTTGTTTTATGAATCTTGAATAAATAAAATTCCTGATTTCAGCATGCCTGAGTTCCTCAAGTGATTTTGAATAGCTGCCATATCGTAAATAGTCCATCCTGAGCTGCCTTAACCTGCCGGAAGCAAGGAACTGGAAACCATGATCATACTCAAGTATGCTGACTTTGCCAAGTGGGTCGGAATTTTTCTCCCCCAGTTTATCCATTTCTGAAAGTTTCTCAAGGATTTTGTCAAACAAATGCATTGAATAGCCTGGTGGAGTGATAAAGACGAGCGGCTTTCCTGAGTAATCCTGCAGTTTCCTCAATATCCTCTGAAAATTGGCCAGGTCCGATACCTCAACCTCAACGTAATAGGTTGATGCCTCATGTGTAAAAAAGAGGTCAGGATATATGCCGTCCACTGAAACGTTTCTGTCTGATCCTATGGATTTAATTTGAAGGAACTTCTGAAATTCCGTAATAAGGAACTCGTGCAAGTCTGTATTCTCTGGAGGCTGGTATGAAGTTTCCAGTCTAGAGCCGTATTTCAGAACAGATGCGTTTCTGATCCTGTCAAAAAGGCCCTCATCCAGGGTGTGATCCTGCAGGTGTGGTGAGAATGTAAGTGGACCGGATATTCCATCAGTGCCCTGGCACCACAATACAGACCTGTGAACTGCCTGTGATTTCAGGGTAGCGGCAAGTTTCCTTGCAAGATTCCCCGAAAAGAAATTGTAGGATATGGTTTCCGCATCTTTTTCAAAGAGGCTGAAACTGATGATGTTGGAGACATTTCCTCTGAGCGTCTCGGAAAGGCCATGCATTTCGCTTCCAAGGAACTGGGTGGCCATTATAATTCTAAGACCAAATTTTCTTCCCTCCCTTAAAAGTCGGTTCAGAATGCCGGGCGGAATAAGCTGAGCTTCATCAAAGACAATGTAAACGGGGGATCTTTCTCCTCCTCCAAATCTGCCCAGCCATACCTTCAAGAGGATAAGAACCGTGATGATCTTGTAAGTCTCTTCAGGAACTGCGTCCCGCCAGATTTCAGGTATGACTATTTTCCCTGGAGTTTCAAGAATCCCTGAAAGGTCAGTGGAATCTCTCCGTGAAGAAATAAGGTTCTTTATGCCGGAATTAGTCAGAAGTGGTAGAAGTTTGTTGATGGAACTGCTCACATACTGATTCCAGCCCCTCCAGTCTGCAATCTGCATCTTAAGGAAGGCTTTCAGCTGCTGGTCCTGCAAACCGGAGATAAACCTCCTCATCTTCCCTGTATCGGTAAGGAGATCCAGAAGATCGCCAAGAGTTGCATCCTCCCTGGATATTATTATCTCTCTGAGAATAGAAGTAAAAACCACTTCAAGCCTCGGCCCCCAGGTTCCCTGGGAGAATACCCCCTCATTGGTGAAAGCGTCTTTGACCCATCCTGCAGAGAGTTCCGCAGAGGTTTGGCTATTTCCATCAGAAATGGCATTGAACTGCATGGCAAAGTCCTCCCCATTGAATGTCTGGGCTTTCGGTGATACTACTATGGAATTCTCGGGGAACATTGCCCCAACTTGCCGGCCAAGGTGACCATGCGGATCGAAGACTATTGCAGATCCATTTTCATTAGATACTATATTTCTGATGATCTGGACAAGAATGTTTGATTTACCCGTACCAGTTTTTCCCAGTATGACAAGGTGCCTCGCCAGCCAGTCCGGATCCATGGATACCGGTTTTCCGGTTGTTGATTTTCCAAGGATTATGCCGGACCCTGAAACCAGTTTCTGTGCTGATACGGAGATTACTGAGTCGTGCCTGTACATCAGTATGCAGTCACATCATCAGTTATGCCGTGCTTGAGGGTGCCAATTCCATCCACTGTGATTTCAACAGTGTCTCCCGGTTGAAGGAATTTTTTGGTTGTATGAAGGGCAACTCCAGAAGGAGTCCCTGTAGTTATGATATCACCTGGAACAAGGGTCATTACCTGCGACAACCTGGAAATTAATTTTGAAACCGGGAATATCATGTCATCAGTGGAGCCAGACTGCCTTATCTCCCCATTTACAACTGTTTCAATGGTTGCTGGAAATCCCTGGAATTCATCCTTAGGTGTAATCCATGGTCCAACTGGAAGGGCAGTGTCTGCGTTTTTGCCCAGTACCCAGTCTTTTCCATATGGTTGGGTCCCGCTGTTCTGGTATTCCCGCAAGCTTATGTCGTCCACAATTGTATATCCAAATATATGGTCAGGAGCTTTGTCCTCACTGATGTACTTCCCTTTTTTTCCAATAACTATGCCGATTTCACCTTCATAGTCCAGCTGGGCTACGCCTCTGGGCCTTATGACATTCCCTTTGTGCGGCAACAATGCATGCTGGAACTTGCAGAAGAAATAAGGCTCCTTCAACTCAGGCAACGAAGTTTCGACTGAATGGCTTTTGAAATTTACGGCAGGAAGAAGGATTTTCTCTGGCCTGACCGGAACTCCATATGCTTCAGGTTTTCCTGTTTCTGCAATGTCCATCCCTTCAATCGTATCCCAAATTTTCATGGCCTCCAGGGCTGTTGCCGGCTCTTCCGACCAATTAACAAACGTGTAAAATCTTCTGTTCTGCTGGAGTAAAACTTTCTCTTTCCCGCCAACAATTCCAGTAAGCAGATTCATGAGGGGGATATATCCTTTAGAAATATCTGAATGTCGATCTGTCAAGGACATCAACAAAATCCCTGGCAATTTTTTCATCCACATCCGGGAATATTTCGATGGAGTCCCAGTTGATCTTTACAGTGGTATTATTTGTTTCGTGAAGCCCCTTCACATTGAAGATCACATATTTGATCCGGTCCCTCTCGTCATCTTCAGGAAATCTTTCCACAAGTTCTCCCTTTTCCGAATCGGGCCCATCCAGTATGAAACAGGAAACATATCTCATTCTAAACCTGTCAACAAGGATTTCAGGGATCTTCTTGATGCTGAAAAGCCCGGTTAGATAGGTCACGAGATCTGAGTAATCCTCTCCTGTAAGTTGCATTCATCCATGAATACAGCCATGATATGAAATATTTATCAATTGAGCAGGCAGATTATCTGATAGGAATTTGTAAATAAGTTCATGCAGGACTAAAAAGACGTAAATTTCTAATTCCATGGTAGAATATAAGAGAAGATTGAGATGTATGACTGCAGTAAAATAACCAGGCTGACTATTATGTATACTTCAGAGGGTCCAGGTAAGTACGCAGGCGAAAAAAGAAAAATCCTTGGGCCTGAAGAGTCCCGTTCTATTTGCGAGGAGGCAAACAGCAGAAATATATCAATTGAAATGCTGCTGAAATCAAGGGAATCAATTGAATCGGTAGTCATCAACACTGTGCTGCCTTTCCCAAGTTCCGCACCAGAGGAAAAGCCTGAAGAACAAGCTGGGGAAAAGAAAGAAGAAGCACAGGGCGAAGAGAAAAAGATGGAACAGCCTCCAACACAAAACGTTTAGAGCTCCTCAAAATTTAGTTAATTTGTAAGGAATTTTTTGGGGAACCGTTATATTTGCCGGGTCAATCATAAGTTATGACAGATGACCTTCCGGAAATTCGTTCCCGGCATCCTTACCTGATGTATGAAATGCTTCAGGATACACCTGCCGGGATCAGAAGCACGCTTGAAATTATGAAGAAGGAAGATTACAGTTTTCTAGGAGACAGCTTATACTTTACAGGCAATGGCACTGCATACCACTCGTCCACGCTTGGCGCGCAGGTACTCTGGGATTCCGGAAAACCCTGGAAAAGCATTCAATCTTATGAACTTGAACATTATTACAGGGCATCCGGAACATTGGTTGGATTCTCACACACAGGCAAGACCAAGTCAACAGTGGATGCAATGAAAAGAACCGGAAAGGATGTGTTCAGGGTGGGAGTATCTCATTATGCCGGAACTCCGCTTCTCGAATCTTCTGACCATCAGATTGTAATCGGAAATTCTCCTGATAAATCACTCTGCAATACAAAGGCATTTTTCGATAATGCGTTTGCCTCACTTGAAATTTCCAATGCATACGGGGACCTTGGAATAGATTCATCAGACTTTATGAACACAATAACAAAAGCCATCAATACTCTGGACAAACCTGTAAATGAGGTTGCAGTTAACCTCAGAAAACCGGGAGATATATTTGTCCTGGGAGCTGGCCCGTCACTAATTGCTGCAAGGGAAGCTGCCCAGAAGCTCAAGGAATCTACGCACCTTCACGCTGAGGGGATTGAGCTTGAAGAGTTTAACCATGGGTGTACTTCGGTTATAGATGAAAGATCTCTGGTTGTCATCATCAACTCAAAAGAGGTAAATGAACGGACCAAGGACATAGTCAAAGCCTGCAAAACCGTTGACACACAGACTCTTGTAATAAACGGAGAAGGAGATTACAGCCTTGAAGTGGAGGAGCAGTCTAACAATTATCTCAATCCTATTCTTGCAATGGTTCCGCTTTACTATTTGGCATACTATCTGGCCATAAAATTAGGAGTTAATCCTGATTACCTGAGGTTTGAGGATAAGAGATATCTGGATTACGATAACATAGTGTTCCCGCCAGGGGCACACTGATTATTTACCAATGAAGTCCTGGTAATTTCCTTTCAGGTAATTTATGACAGTTCTTACAGTCTCCATGGCCTTCTGTTCAGTTTCTGCAGAAGATGATACTTCAACTTCCAGTTTGGGGCTGGAAATTTCTGATCTCTGGGGATGACTCTTTACATAAACTAGCCCTATCCATTTTTTCATGGCATTATTGGCAAGAGGTGCAAAAGCACTTTCCATTATTCCCGTTAATTGGAAACTCTCTTCATAGTAAACCCTTCCCGGGATCCTTAATTCATCCAGGACCGAATCAAGTATGGCCTCCATTTCTTTAGGAACCCCAGGAAGGATCAGAATTCTCTTCTCATCAAACTTTATCAAAACTCCCGGAGCTGAACCAATTGGATTATCCAGCGCCCTGGACCCTGCGGGGAGCCTCACCATCTTAAGCCGTTCTTCAGTCAGCTCTATGTTCAGACCTGCATATCTCCTCTTTAATGCTTCCAGTGCAGCCTGATTGATTTCAGTTGGGATGCCAAGAGATCTTGATACACATTCCACTGTCATATCATCAAAAGTGGGGCCAAGGCCACCACTGGTCACAACAAGATCTGCCGAGGCAAGTGCAGTTCTGATGCCCCAGTCAATTTCCGCCGGGTCATCTTTAACCACAAGTGATCTGAAAACCTCGTAACCTGAAAATGTGAGGGCACGCCCTATATGAGCCATATTGGTGTTTACGGTCTTGCCTTTGAGAATCTCATTGCCTATTGTTAGGATGCAGGCTTTCAATGGAAAGACACCGTGGATTACTGAATACCGGTTTTCCTATGGTGCGAATAAATTTTGTCCTTCAGTTTCTTCAGGCCAAAATCATCAAGGGGTTCCTTATGTTTCTGAACCCATATTTGCAATTTCTCTCTATATTCGGGATCCTTACATGCATCCAGTGCATTTTTTTCGAATTTTTCAAGGTCTCTTAGTTGGGCCATTTAATTCACCTGTTATTTTATGAACTTAGATTGAAGAACACGGATTTTTAAAAAATTTGTGATTAACATGGTTAATTTCTGCCGGCTGATCTGATTACAGTCCAACATTGAGGAAAGCAATGTAAAGCAGCAAGGCAGTATTCAAGATAACCACTGCATAGATTAGGTATAGGGCTTTATGTCTGGTATCCACTGAAAGGAGGAGTCAATAGGAGTTTATTAACTTTAATTGTGCTCATCCTTTCTGGGTGCGGACATCTCCTTCATTATGGCCTTAATCCTGGAAATTTCATCCCAGAATGTTCGACTGATGCCACGATCTTTCATGCCTTAGATATTATTATGGAAGGATATAAATTTTGTCAGACAAATTCAGATGAGTGTTTAAATTAACTCACAGACGATATTTAAGTCCAGCATTGACACGTCAACGCCTACCAAGATTGACATGACGATATTCGCTATTTTTGTCAGACACCCTACAATAGCGTAATATAACAAAATACATATATAATCAGTGTATTGTTTTGGAATATGGTTTCGATATCTGAACAGACTGAACTATCAGTTTCAGAATTGGGTTACCCCAAGGGATCTCAGGCAATTATTGGGTCAGATGAGATGGTCTTCAACCTGAAGGAATGGAACCTGAAACAAGATTATACAATTAGAGGAGAGGGCAGAACGGCACACAAATTCGACTTCGCACTGATTTCAATGAACAATGAAAAAGATGTGATACCAATAAATATCCTTTCCGGGAACAAAACAGACAGAATGGATCAGATAGTCCTTCTATACTTGAGAGCTAAGAATCTGTTTCTTCAGAAGAGGTATGCGGTCACATCAATTAATATCACCCCGTATGAGAATTTCCTTTCTGGAATATTTTCAGTTCCTGTGGTGAAATCAATTGTGTTGAAGGACAAAGACGGTTTCCTTAGAATAACTTCTGAAGGAATTTCAGAAGTGGAAGCTTCTGGCTTAACACCCAGCAAGCCAGTCAGGCAGGAGACAATGGAACAGGAATCAATGGCCTCCATGGACGAAAAGAGGGATGCTGCCAGCAGAAGAAGGAGGGACCACACCAGGATTATCCATGATATTCTGACACTGGCAAAGGGCAGCGGAGAAATAGGAATTACCAAAATTATCTACAAATGCAATCTCAACTATCGTTCTGCGCTGAGGGCAGTAAACGAACTGCTTGAGGGCAAACTTCTTGAAATTGGAGATTCCAGCGGTGCGAAACAGAAATACCAGATTACTTCCGAAGGTCTCAATCTACTTGACGATCTCAAGAAGTTCAATTTCATAAAAGGTTAAGTTTCGCATTCCAATCATTTTTCAATGTAAAAATATTTTAACTAGAAAGTCAGTTCCTATTCAGTAATGGAACTAATTCTCTATCTTATCCCTACCGCTATACTAGCTGTAACTTTTGTCATAGCGCGCGTTGTAAAGGGCAGTTTTGGGGAATATATAGGGGATCTGGAGAGCAAGGTCTCTGAACTTGAGAATGTGCTGAACCTTTCCTTCATGAAGGAGCTTCTGGACTTTTTTGTGAGCAGCCAGGCAAGCAAGGCAGCAGAAAGGCTGGTCAGCAGTGCCAATGACAACCCGGATAAAGTGTCAGAGGCGGTCAGTGGTGCAGCAAGATCCTCCGGAACAGAAATAGAGAAGTTGTATGGTTCCATGAAGAGAACTCTCCAACCCTCCGTAGATCTTGAGAGAGTAAAATTTGTTTCAAGGATGATTAACCAGCTTATCTACCTTTATGGCGTCTCCATTGCAGCAATTGAGTATCTGCTTATCACCGCGACAATAGTTCTTCCAAACCATTCTATTTCAATTACGCTTGATGGTGTATTTTTCGGAGTCACAGTCATATTTGGGATATTCGTTATAGTGATAGTATTCGACCTGGTAAGATATTCCGGAAGAATAAACAGCGCCATGAAAAAATTGACGGGAGAATATTCCCCTCTTTAAGTTGAATTTTGTGAAATTCGTAATTTTAGTTACGGAAATTACCAGACAATAAGAAACTACAGAACCAACGAGAGTAAGGATTAATAATCAAAAATAGATATAGAAATGCAAGAGGCAAAAGTGTCAACTGAAGTAACTTGTGAAAGCGAAGAGCCTGGCGGTAGTCGGGATAGAATTTTATCAGGTCCAGCTTATGCTATGCAGGTTGACATTGAAGGATATTATGCCTCTGAACTAGTTTGTTTTCAACCAGTGGTATAGAAATGAATGTAAGGAGAGTTGTTTTAGATGTCGACAAGGGACTCAACAGGCCCACTCTGCTGGAGCTTGCTACCGCAATAGAGGAAGTCCCCGGTGTGGAAGCCGTAAATGTGAGTGTAACAGAAATGGACATGGAAACCATGGGAACCATAATTACAGTAGAGGGAGCAGCAATTGATTTCAATGTTCTTATTGACAACATTGAGGAAACAGGCGCAGTTATACACTCAGTAGATGAAATAGCGGTTGGAAAGAAACTGATAGAAAGTATAAGAAGGAATGAATAAACAGAATTTACTATTCCCATTTACACTGGGATTATCAGACGGTATAATCACTACATTAATGTTGATCTCCCGATCCCTGATTTACGGGGATGTGATCGGGATCAACCTTGCACTGCGAGTTGCATTCGGATCTGCATTTGTAGGAGGCTTCAGCTTCTTTATTGCGGAGTATTCCAGATTGAGGGGCGAGATTTCCAGGACCTCAAAACAGCTTAACCTGAGATCCCCTGCATACCTTATCAGAGGAAAGATCGGGAGAGACATTATGTTGGAATCCGTACTCGGAACCACCATATCGGTCCTGAGCGGTTTCAGCGGTTCCATGATTCCTCTGGCCTTCTCGGTGCTGGTACCCTCAGATGGGAGAATTTCAGTTGTAGTTGCCATTCTATCTCTTGCCGCCCTTGGGTCAGGCATCAGTAAATCAGTGAAAGGTAACTACTTTTTCTGGATCATAACCATGGTTGTGCTGGGATTCATTGTTACCTCAATTGGGTTCTATCTGCATCTTGTATGATGGGAGTAACAGCTTAATCAGGTTATTGAAGCAAGTGAGGCATAACCCACCACTTTTTCCATATCTTTAGAGTAATGGTAGGAAGTGGAGTGGTCAATCAGTTCTATCCAGCCACCTTTCAGCCTTGTATATTCCATAAGAACAGCTACCGGACCATATCCGCAGGCAGAAATTTTATCCTTTTCAAGCACCCGGTAAAACCTGTTCACGTCAAGAGAAATAATTGAGTCGATCATCAGGCTGTCTTTTCTTAAGGTCGTGGAGAGTCTCTCGTAATGATTGAGATCTGTGGAGATGACCAGTGGAATATTGAGATCACTTTCATACAGAAGTTTTGCCACTTTCAGGGCCTCTTTCTTCTGCTGGTTTCCCATCAGTATGGGAATAATTGAAAAGTCTCCACCAATGACGTACTGAAGGAATGGAACTTCCACTTCAAGTGAGTGTTCACCTGTGTGCGCACCGAGATCTGCCAAAAATCCGGGGCTGCTTTCCGTGAAGTACCTTGATATCCTTTCATTTACCTCAATCAGTCCCAGGGGGGTTTCCCATTGTCCTCTAGGGTAAACGGATGTATATGCGGGCCTGGAGCTGTGCTTGGGGCCGATAAGAATAAAACTGTCACTTCTGCTGTTCTTCAGAGAAAGGTACCCTGTCATTGCAGTCTTGCCGGAAAAAAGGTAACCTGCGTGAGGAACTATCAGCCCTGAAACATTGCCTGATATCTTGGGTTTCCATTTAAGAGCCTCCGATTCCAGGGACTTTAAAAGAAAGAGCAATTCTTCCTTTTTTTCAGGATAGAATTGACCAGCCGAGGCTGACGGTCTCACTAGCGGCTCCATGCTTTAATATGTACGTATCATTATTAAAAATGTTTCTGTTTCTAAAGCCTTTGTTTTAGGCACTGAATTATTTTTTGAATTATCTCTTATATGAGATTTTTAACATTTAAAAAACATGACCCAATACGTTCTCATGAATCCCCAGTCTGAATTCCTGGGCACAGTTATTAACGATTTGGACGAAAGCCATGGCAAGAAATTGAAGGATATTGCTCTCACGTCCATCAGGTCCCAGCTTTCGGGCATGAGATACCGCCCAAGGATCCGGGATCCAAAGTTACATGACCGGGCAGGTGTATTTGTTACGCTTCAGAATGAGGGAGAACTCAGAGGTTGCATTGGTTTCGTATATCCAACCTATGAATTGTGGGAGGCAACCAGGAAAGCAGCTGTTCACGCAGCTTTCCTCGATGCCAGATTTAAACCTATTTCAAGGGATGAACTGGAGACTCTTGAAATCGAGGTTTCCGTTATAGGGACAATTGAGAAGATTAAAGTGAGTTCTGGAAAAGATATAGGTAATATAAGGATCGGCAAAGACGGATTGATGGTTGTAGGACAGGGAAGCTCCGGGCTCCTGCTTCCACAGGCTGCATCAGAGATGGGGTTTTCTCCGCAGGAGTTCTTAGAGGAAACCTGCGAGAAAGCCGGCTTGAGCACAGATGCCTGGTCGGATCCCGGCGTAGCTGTATACAGGTTTCCAGCAAGGATATTCACTTGAATATTAGGGGTTAAGCTCCGCTTTTCTTCTTTCAATTTCCTTTCCAAAATTATTGACCAGATCATCACCATGGCCAAAGAACCCACTCCTGATGTTCACCGGAATTTTTTCAAGGATTGCTTTCAGTGAAGCTTTCACCTGCTCTTCCGTGTATCCGGGAAAAATATCCTCTGGTGCGAGAGCAAGGTTCCCGTGGTGGTAGCCATGGCAGACATCCCCTATAAATGCCCTGTCTTTTCCGTCAATTAACGCCATTTCATGTACCCTGTGTTCCCCAAATATGCCAATCTCAGTCTCCAATTCGACAGCTTTCAGCTTCCCTGGCAGTAAATCCCCCTCATTATAGATCTTCAGATTTGCCGGCTGGGGCTCAAAGAAAGATGAAGCAAATCCGGGTACAAAGAGCGGAGCCTGCAGTATTGAAGATGCAAGTCCTGAACCTCTTTTATGTGAAGGGCCCAGAACTATCACTCCCAGGCACTTTCCGAAAACCTGCAGCCTGTCCAGGAGATCGGGCATAAGAGGTGGATCGATGATAACGTATCCCTCATTCTCCAGGTAAACGTGACCCTGCATCAATTCACCAAATTCAGCATCCGGTACTTTCCAGCTATAAACATCTTTTTCCGATGGAATAAACATTTTAACTCACTGTCTTGTTATTTGCTATATCCTATTTTAATGTGAGTTAGCGAAGTCCATTAACTTTCTCCGGATTCGCCTTAACCACTGAAGAAATTTATACCTAATCTGCCATTAACTGTCTGAAATGAAGAATAAGAGAGTCATAGTAACCGGCGGTGCCGGTTTCATTGGCAGCAATTTAGTCGAGAAACTCGTGGCTGATAACGAGGTTCTTGTGATTGACAATCTGCATACAGGCAGCCATGATAATTTGAGGGAATTCGAATCAGAGAACCTGAAGGTTTTGAATCAGGATGCAAAAAGTGTCCATGATCTTGATTATGAAGCAGACTATGTTTTCCATCTCGGTTTTTACTCAGCCTCTCCAATGTACAGAAATGATCCTTTCCTGGTTTCAGAAGTTGTAGCAGGAATGACAAGCGTCCTTGAATATGCCAGGGAACGTGGAACACCTGTCGTATTCTCATCAACTTCTTCCATATACAATGGCGTAGAGCCACCGCACAGGGAGGACATAATCCCTGCAGTCACAGATCTGTATACGGAGGGCAGGATAGCTGCAGAAAGGCTAAGTGAACTTTACAACAACCTCTATGGCATCAACGTTTCAGCAATGAGGTTCTTCTCAGTGTATGGTTACCATGAGAAGGCCAAGGATGGTTATGCTAACCTAGCTACCCAGTTCCTCTGGGCAATGAAGAATGGAGAGGCACCCGTGATTTATGGTGACGGAGAGCAGAGAAGGGACTTTGTGTTTGCCACAGATGTGGTAGACTGCTTGCTTAAGGCTTCACAGAATAAGGGGTATGATGTATTCAACGTAGGGTCCGGTAAGAACTACAGCCTCAATGAGCTTGTGGATAAGCTTAATTCACTTCTCGGAACCGACATTCAGCCCAAATATATTGAAATGCCAGTCAAGAATTATGTGATGGAGACGCTGGCAGATACTTCCAAGGCTGAGAAGAAGCTTGGGTTCAAGGCTGGAATAGATCTTGACAGAGGACTTAAACTCATAAACGACTATTACAGGTGATATTACGAAAACAAGAATGATAATGTCCAGAACCCCGCTGCGCATTACATTCGTTGGAGGGGGTACCGACATTCCTGCTTACTACAGGGAATATGGTTCAGGTGCAGTTGTATCCGCCTCCATAAACAAATATATTTATGTTGCTGTCAACAAGAAGTTCGATTCAAAAATAAGGGTAAGTTATTCTGTCACCGAAATCGTTGATACAGTAGAGGAAATAAAACATCCGACTGTAAGAGAGGCCCTGAAACTTCTTGATATAGATGGCGGGATTGAAATTGTCAGCATATCTGATATTCCTTCCAGGGGAACAGGACTTGGTTCAAGCAGTACTTTCCTCGTGGGCCTGCTGAATGCACTCCATGCGTACAAAGGGGAGCACGCATCACCACTCCAGCTCGCCGAAGAAGCCGTGAAGATAGAACGGGAAATACTCGGAGAGCCTGGCGGAAAGCAGGACCAGTACATGGCTGCCTACGGTGGCATCCAGTTCATGGAATTCCACCAGGATGAGCGTGTAACAGTTAAACCTGTGATAATGAATGAGGAAGCAAGGATCAGACTCCAGGAAAACCTTCTGCTTCTTTACACAAACAGGGAAAGGAGTTCCACTGACATCCACAGGGTGCAGGCAGGCAATGTGTCCAGGAAGCTAGAAAGTTACCACATGATGAAAGGGCTGGCATTTGAAATGTTTGACACAATGTGTAAGGGAAATATGGATAATGTTGGAGATCTTTTACACAGGAACTGGGAACAGAAAAGGCTCCTTGCTGATGGCATAACTGATCCCAAGATAGATGGTTGGTATAAAGCTGCCCTGGAACATGGTGCAGTCGGCGGAAAGATGATAGGAGCTGGTGGTGGAGGCTTCCTTTTGCTTTATGCCCCTTCGGAGAAGCAGCAAAATATTATCAGAGGCCTCCCAGAACTGAAAAATGAGACTTTCAGTGTCGAATATGATGGAAGCAGGATCATCTTTGTTGGTGACTGAGGTAGTAACAAATGACATCTGATGAAGTTGACAAAAAACTAGACGCCATACTTCAAGAAATAAAGGAGGAGTCAATTCACGCACACAACAAATACGGAAATTTCAGGTCAAAGCACGAGGCATATGCCGTGATTCTTGAGGAATCTGAAGAGCTCTGGGATACCATAAGAAAGAAACAGCCGGATGAGAGGACGAGGGAAGAAGCAATTCAGGTAGCTGCTGCAGTGGTGTGTTTCCTGCAGGACCTTTTATAGCACTTTAAGGAATATTTGCAAGTTCAAGCTGGTTTCCAAAGTAAAAGAGCACTTTGTTGTTGCTGACTGCGTATACAGTCTCAACATACTGTGGAGAGAAATAGACTCTTGAACCGGTTTGGGATGCGCTGGAATAATGTGAGTGCTGCCATAATATATGTCCATTGGTATAATTAATCAAGGCAAAGAATGACTCAAGTTCAAAAACTCCACTAATTCCTGTATTCACAAAAGATGCTAATATCTGGTCTTTTCCGACATAATTTAAATGGGGGAACCCTAGAAGTGCAGAATAGTTGTCAGTCCATTGTAATTGTCCCTGCACGTTGAAGTCGAATAGGATGTTTCTCTGGCCAACAAGAGTGTTGTTCGCGCTGTAATACCCACTCTTGTAGAGACTTACCAGTAGATATCCGGTTGGTAGGTATTTAATGGTAATTGAAGGAATGGATGATGCATTGCTGAACATAGGGTTGGTATAACTGAAATCCTTATTCTCAGTACTGACAGTCGAATTGAAAGTATATACTGTAAGAGTTGTATTGTTCACGGAACCCAAGTAAATGCTGTTCCGGGATTTTGTTAATGTTTGAGAAGTCACATTATAAATTCTCATTTGGTCAGTTTTCACATTTTCTACAATAGTGCTGTCCATCCAGTCCAGATAGGTCAATTCAGTGTTTCCAGATATGATTGCATGTTCATCACCAGTCCCAAAGCCTCCATTCAGGGGAATAGGTATAGAAGCATTCTCGAATTTTTTGAATGTATGGTTCAGCAATTCATAACCGAATGTGCAAAAGGTTGAATTGACTGTTATTCCATTTGTCTTGTGGTTAATATTCTGAGTCACATTTATGAAGGAAAAGTAGAGTTTCGAGCCAATTGGCTGAAAGATAGCCCCGAATATTACATTGCTAAAATTATTCCTGATATTATTGAAGCTTATATTTTGGCTACCAAGTAGTTCACCATTTCCAGTGTTGAAAGAATAGATAGTGTAGTTGTATGCGGAAAGTGGCATCTCAAACGATCCGTCAACAGCAAACAGGGTATTGTTCTGAAGCCAGATTTTCATTCCCAAAGTTGCATTGTTGTTGAAAAATAAAGAGCTTTGATCCTGAAAATACAGAGGGATGGTGATCCAATCAATTTTGCCTGTGCTGTAATTCAATTTATACACACTATATCCAAAATAATCGGCATTAGTTTGAGTGTCATAGTGGACATTTTCCCAACTGTAGTTCGCCACATAAACAGAACTGCCATCTGTAATCACCTGTCCGATTGAACCGTTTATATCCTGTTTCCAATCAACACTTTTGAAAGGCTGATAATAAAAAATACCGATATATGCTACACCTGAGTGGATTACGAATGCAACAATAAATAAAGTGATTAACTGCCAGCTTCCTGTTCTCAATTGTAAATAGAATATCTCTATTTATATAAATATGTTCAAAGAAGTTCTAAACTTATGATACTAAATAACCCACCATCTGAGAAGAGATTGACAGTTAAACGTGATGGAGACTACTGTATGTTTGCCCTTTGAGTCAATTTCACTATAAGGAATATGACCAGCGCCACAATTATGAAGGTCAAAAGGGCACCAAAGAAGCTTCCAATCCTGAAGGGCCCAATATCAATGTTCTGCCACTGAACTCCTGGAGTTGCATACTGCACAATAGGCATAATCAGGTCCTGGACAAGGGCCTGAACCAGTGCGCCCAGATAGATACCAAGTATGAAGGCAACAGCCATGCCCATGACTTTGTATTTTGAAAGAAAGTCCCTGAACTCATTGGTAAAGCCCTTTGGCGGAGGCGGGGAGGGCTTTGGCTCCAGCAACTGGCGGATCTTGGTAAGCTCCTCAATAATCTGGTCTTCTTTATCCATTTCACGCTTCTTATTATTAACTTAAGAACGCTATTTAAGCATAGATGCTTAGCCATTTGGCATAAATCTAAATTGTCACCTATGTCTTCGACGGGAGTTTAACCCAAAGAATACCGTGTTACATAGTGCTTTTCCATGATCTCTCTCTGCACTTTCCGGTAGCCATGATCAGAAAAGATCCTGTCAAGTTCGTCCGGTCCAAGCTTAACATGTACGGGTGGGCCAATATCTGCATCTTTCTTGAATTCCACTATCACAAATTCCACTTTACCGCCATTGGCCTTCGAGACTCTTTCCAGGAACTGATTCCTGCAGTGGACATCATGAAAACTGTTGGAAAAGAAAATCTTCGTAACATCTTCGGGTACCTTCAATTCACATATGTCTTCCTTCAGGATCTCTATCCTCCCATTGGAATCCTTCAGTTTCTTTCTCATCATAGCTACAGCAGGCTCTGAAGGATCAACATAAAGCACTCTCTTGGCGGTTTCAGAGAATAGGAGTGAATAAAATCCATCTCCTCCACCAACATCCATAATCACGTCTTCTGGTTTGAGATCCGCAACCTTAAGCACCGTATCCACAGAAATGTATTTCTTCCGCATTTCCGCTGCTGCTTCATAATTGAAATTATCGAAATGGTGCCACATACTCTGTAGCATGATCACCATCTATGAAATAGTTACTCCGGAATAGCCAAATTTTTGTTTATAGTACAAATGCATTATGGTATCCATGGCGTCAAGGTTTATCGATCTTCACGAGGATTTTGGAATTTCATCTTTACACCAGGATGTTTTCGAAGGAAACGGGCAGTCAAGTTTTAAAGCATTGAACGAGTTTGAAGATACTACAATTTTCTCTGTAGTATTCCCTCTGACCAAGAAATGGTTCGTAAACAGACTCGAGAGTCCGAAAAATCTTGATCATGTTGAATACCAGCCCGATCAGCATAATCTGGTCAGGCAGTTAAAATTTTACCAGGCGGCCGAAAGAACAGGCCTTGGCAGAATTGTAAGAAATGCAGGTGATCTTGAGGGAAAAGGGCACAAGATGCTTCTCGCGCTTGAAGGAACTGACATTATAACAGGCATGGAGGACATATATTTTCTCAAGGAAAACGGAGTAAGATCAATCGGTCTCACCTGGAACTACGATACAAGGTTTGCAGCTTCCTGCAATTCAAAGAAAGATTATGGTCTGACCGGCTCCGGCGAAGAGTTGATAAAGCTCTGCAACGAGCTTAACCTGGCAATTGACCTAGGCCATTCAAGCGACAGAACCATCATAGAAGCTTCGCAAATCTCAAAAACACCTGTCATAGTTTCTCATACGAACCCAAAGTCTTACTATATGATTTCCAGGAACATTGGCGATGATGCAATTGAAGCTGTAGTGAAGAACGGCGGTGTTATTGGCCTCACTTCAATACCTCAGACTTTAGGCGATAACCCTACCATAGATAATCTAGTTGAAAGCATCACCTACGTTGGAGAGAATTACGGATGGGACTATGTTGCATTAGGATCTGATTTCCTTGGGATAACTAATACAATCAAGGGTTTTGACTCAGTGCATGACATTAATTCACTTGCTGAGAAACTCGGCAGCCACGCAGAACAGGTTCTATGGAAGAATGCACATCGTGCACTTGCCAAAATATTGTGAATCCGGAAAAAAACTTGCAATTTGTACAAAAAAACTAGGAACTAATTGCCTGTAAAACTCATTCCTAAGATATAATAGGTAGAATTCGCGAGGCAGTTACAACTAGTATAAAAGTTTTGACTACACACATAATTTACTTTTATTCTATAAATATTTAGAACTAAAAATGGGTTTCACTTGAAATCACCTATTGTAGCTAACGGCGTGAATTTTAATAATGGTTACAGATTTATGAAATTCTAGTTTTTGGTTTACCAAAAATACCATTCAACGAAAATGAGCAAAATGTTTTATATGCAAAAATCACTAAATTTACATGCAGACATGTAGCAACTAAAAAGTGGTGAAAGGTGGAGGATATGCTAGAAAATATGGAAAAGCCGGAATGGTTGGAACTCGAAAATGGTGATCTCCTTGGAGAAATCTCTGAAGTGCTAGGGTTCAACCATGAAGAATGGAAATTAGTGAACGACGTGGAGATAAAGGGTCATTCTCAAGTTACTCATTTGTTTGAAACTGCTCTCCAATCAATTAAAGATGGTAGGCTGATTCCAATCCTGTATTTGAGCAGGTTAGACGAGGATAAGTCCAAGAAAATAATGCTACACAGAGTCAAATCAACAGACACGATGATTCCAGGAGGGTTAGTGGTAACGGATTATGATCTCGAAGCAAAAGAGCAGGCATTGTGTGAGATTTGCAACATGCGAATTTACAGAATTAATTCCCATGTAATTCCCAGCGCTGTGGCTAGAACTAAGAACGTTACGCTTAACCTTAGTGATGACACAACTGATATGGCCCATGAAAACCTTAATGCAAGGAAGAAGAGCAGAGTTCAGAGACGAAACAGGGACAGAACAAAGATAGTAATGGACATACTTTCAAATGTGCAGTTTCTCAGAGGGGCCAGTATAACGCAGTTAATTTACAAATGCAACCTGAATTATAAGTCAGCCAAAACCATATTGAGCGACCTGATTTCCAGAGAGCTTCTCAGGGTTGTAATGTATGACGAGCAGATAAGAAAGTATGAACTTACCGAGAGAGGCAGAACAGCTTTAGAGAGATTAAGGATCACAGAAGCTCTCTAACATCTTAGTATGGATAATTTATCCATACTTTTTCTTCTTGCAAACACATTAACTATTTTCATATATTTTTTTATGGGTAGCCACGCGTTTGCAGTGCGCTGTGTCTACCAGGATGGCTTGTGAACCGGGGAGGTGCACATGACCATGGGTGGACACTTGGGTCAGGGAAATAGGGCAGTTTGATGGTCCCATGCAGATAAACCAATACGGCATATTGGTGTTTAGTACGAGGGCTGAACGCCTTGTTGCTGGTATTGCATAGGGTCTGCTACCTGGTCAAGTGTCCACCGGGCTTGTTTGAACAAATTCTTTTTAGTATTCTTTATCAGCTTATATTTAGTACCACAAGTATTTTAAGTTCATAAAGTATAAATCATTGGAGTTTGACATGGATTACACAGGTCTAATTGTACCCATTCTTGCTATAGTGGACGGGCTCTTATTTGGGCTGGCCATAAAGAAAGGGGTAGTTTCGTTCGTACTACTATTGATTGCATTCGTCGTCTCCGGATATATTGGCTTTTCTTTTGTACCCAATATACCGATTAGTTCTTTGATAAACACAATAATAAGCTATGTTACCACAAGCGCCCATTCCCTCAGTGCATTGATACCTATAGGAAACATCGGTTCAATATCACTTCTGGTGGTACTGTTCCTGGTTGGCCTCGGTGTAGGTATCTGGAAGGGATAACATTTTAGCTCAATTTTATTTTACAATCAACAAGTTTTTATATATTAATCCCAATTATTTTTTGTAGAAGAATTCAATTCTGCTGTTTCTAACCATAGGGGGGATATATTATAGAACAGAGCGAGAAAGGGGGACAATCTTCTGGGAGAGGAATTAGGCTATCTCTCATTATTGCAGTCATCTTTCTATTGTTGTCAGAGGTCGTCGTCTTTCTTTTTAACACTTATTTCCTCGACCAATTGATTCATCCTAACTTATTACCGCAGTTGGAACTCTACGATTCAATTATACTTGGAATTGATCTGGTTGTTGGTGTATGCCTCTTTGTAGCAGGTATCATCGCTTTGGTTTCGAAGACTAGAGAACCTTTTAGATCTTCTGGAAATTTCACTCTGGGAGCTATATTTCTATGCTTATCCATTATACCGATGATTATCGGGCCATTAGCATTCCCTTTCTTCTCAGTGATCTCGCCTCCTACTCCACCAACATTGCAAAATGCCCTGTTTCGAAATAATGTCATTAATTTGGTAAACTCAGTCCTTGGTGTAACATTTGTGACATTTGGCATATATCTCGTCGCAAGACCTGTTGTCAAAAGAACTGTTAAAGAGCTTCTCATTGCTGGTTTCATATTGTTACTTGTAGAGGGGTTGCTTGTGATCGCAAACTCCGTATATGTACTAGTAGACATCGAAAAGTCCACCCCGTCAGGGACTAGCTTGACTTCTCTATCCCCGCTTTTCCCCCAATTCCAGATGTTGACTATAGTCATGAGAGTTGTTGGACTAGTCCTAATACTTATTTCCCTGCTGTTTACCCGGAATAAAAACCAGCTCTATACGAAAGTAGCTTCTACGCCAGGAGGAGACGATCCATTGCCAAACAATGAGATAGTTATGGAAGCCCAAAAATGAACACTTGAATTATTCTGTTTTTTTCAGCGGACTTCAGAAAAAAACAGACTCATTATGGTACCAGGTGTTACTCAATAAAAATGCAGGAATGTAACACAACACTTTTGTATCTTGATTCAAATTTCGAAAACAGAATTAATATGAGTACGTCTGGAAGTTTGAATAACGGCCAGCGGCGATTTCGCTCCTACCTTTCATATGCATTTTCATCTATTCTGTTTGATATCGTCGCATATTCAATGAGTGGAAAATTATATGCTTTTGTGACCGGCCACGAGACTATTCTGTTCTTCTTCCCTTCCCTGATGATTTCGTGGACCAATTTCTATCTAAGGCTATATGGCTATGCTCCGTACGCAATCAACGTAGTTAGTGTTCTGATTCTGGCCTTACCGGTCGTTACCTTTTTGGCCGGAGTATTTCTTCACAAGATATCTGAAAGAAAATTCAGGAAAAGGAAAAACGCTAATTTTCCCGATTCCCTTTTTCAGTAAAGCCTGAAATTTCTGCAATGCACTCAGGTATCTTCCTGGTATTTCTCATCTGGGAAGTCCTGGGGCTTTTGCTCATGATCCTGAGGGACTAATTCACCTCCCTTGATGCGGGCAGAAAGGCCAAATGCTAAAGCAAAAAGCAAGGTAGCGATCCATGCTCCCAATTCATAAATGTAGAAAGTACCCATGAGAATGTCACCGATTATTCCCGGGGTATAAAAAGGAAAATGAAACACTCAGAAAAGCATCTAAGAAATAGATTATAAAAATCAAATACAGAAATGCCCCAGCATATACCATTTTCCTGAGACTTTTGCTAACGATCAGAGTAGCAAGGAGAACCATACAGGAAAGCATTAAAGCATGAAGAATGACGGCAAATGATACGTTAAGGAATTCAAGATATCCAAAGTTTGGATGTAGATTTGCCCCTCTTATGAAATTCAAAGTGAGATATTCAGAAAACAATGAAATTATGGGTATCAAAATTAGAAGGCCAGAACCTAATGTTATTCTAAATTTTTTTTTCAGTTCCATTAGAAATTGAAACCATAAGTAGAACACCAGACACTATAGCTAAGGCGTATCCAACCAACGTAACATAATAAAGTTCTGAGGAAAATGCTGCAAAAATATCTTACTGTGGGCCTGACATAACTTGCACAAAATGTACTGTCTGCAAGAGATTGCTTAAAGTCAGGATAACAAGAAAAATCGCTAGTAGCGTTAAAGACGTTTTCAACATTTTTGGAGAAGTTGTGCTATTTGACATTCCAGTGAATTAATAATTAATCGTTTATAGAACTTCCTTTGATCATTTAAATTTTAGGATTAATTTTATTGGATTTTGCTGGTAAATACCCTTTTTACAACCATTTCTCAAACAGCTTCGTATTCAGAACATCGTTTTTTTCCAACCATCCACGTCTTGCAATAGCAGTTGCAAAACTGAGATATTTCAAATGTTCCTTGCTGTGTGAATCGCTTCCTAAGGTGAATTTTAGATTGTACTCCTTTGCCTTTTTTACCAGGTCAAAAGGGAGATCGGACCTCGTTGGAAAACCGTTGATTTCAAGCGCTACGTTATTATCCTTGCATGTCTGAAAGATCCTTTCAAAGTCAAGTTTGTAAGGTTCCCTTGATCCTATCAGTCTTCCTGTTGGGTGGGCTACAGTGGTAAGCAGGCCGCTCTCAATGGCTTTAACCATTCTCATGGTATTGATTTCAATTTTGTCACTGACTCCCTGATGCAGTGCCCCTATTACAACATCCATTTCCTCAAGCAATGATCTGGGCAGATCAAGTGTTCCATCCTTTAATATCTCAAGCTCCACTCCCTTTAGAACTCTAATTTTCTTTCCTATTTCATTTATTGAATCAATATCTGCATTTCTCTTTCTGAAACGTTCCACATCCATGCCATTTGCAACTTTAAGACTCTGGCTATGCTCAGTAATAGCTATGAAATCGTATCCTAACTGTATAGCTGCCTGGATCATCTCCTCCAGTGTGGAAAAGCCATCCGTTTCATCAGTGTGGACATGAAAATCTCCACTTACATCAGTGAATTCAACTAAAGCTGGGAGTTTGTGTTGTAGGGCTGCTTCTATTTCACCCATATTCTCTCTAAGTTCAGGTGGGATCCAGTCCATTCCCAGTGTATTGTAAATGCTTTTCTCATCTTTTCCAGCTACCATCGATTCCCCTTTGTAAAGACCATATTCATTCAATTTCATCCCGGCATTTATGGCAAGGTCCCTCACCTTGATGTTATGTTCTTTGCTTCCCGTAAAATACTGTAAAGCTGCACCAAAAGAATTCTCTTCAATAATTCTCAAATCACAATTGAGGCCCATGGCAAGTAAAACTGAGATCTTTGTGTCTCCCTTCACTATTATATTCCTGACATCTTCCATTGAAACAAAGTACTCACCCGCCGCTTTGGGTTTAGAACTTGAAGAGAGTATATCTATATCGCCAATAGTTTCCTTGTACCTTCTTGTGGATCCAGCAATTTCAACTTTTGTAAAAAATCCACTCTTGATTAGTTTTTCAGCTAAGTTTCTGACCTCATCATAACAAATGGCTATTGGTCTTCGGCCTGCCCCAGTTGAAAGATATAATTCGATAGATTTGTTCAGGCTTTCCTGTGATTTCAAGCCAAATCCCGGGACTTCCGATACCTTATTTGAGTGAATGGCTTCCACCAAATCGTCAAGGTTCTTTACACCTAGTGCATTATTGAGTGCTACAATTCTTTTAGGGCCAAGACCTTGAATGTTTCTCAGAGACTCGAAGTCAATTCCGAATTTTTCCTTCAGTTCCTGATGTTTGCTGACTTTACCTGTTTCAATGAATTCTATTATCTTTTTCTCAATAGCGGTACCGACCCCGTCTATCTTCCTCAGCTCTTTCCTCCTGTATAATTCCAAAACATCCTCAGACAAGAGTGAAATATTCCTGGCAACTTTCCTGTAGGCCAGGGACTCCCATCTATTGCCCTGTATTTCCTCCATATCTGCAAGGTCCTCAAAAATGGATGAGAGCTCTCGATTAATCATAAAAATAAAGCGCTTGCCAAGATTATAAATTCGATGTGTTACAAATTAAGACAATTTTACAGGCGTACGGGTTAGGGATGAAACCCTGATTCTATCTGTCTATAGGTGCTAAGAATTCTGAGCAAATTGCATTCCACAGTATTTCACATTGGATTTATATATTTAATAACATTATTAATTACTAAAGGCAAAATCAAAGAAGTCCTTGAACTCGAGGGTGATGTGTGAATGGTATCCAAAGAAAATGGTAAAACTAAATTAATTAAACTGTTAAAATTCTTACTTTTTCTGGGTACATTAAGCACTCTTTTTGCATTTTTATTCTCTTATTTTTTCGGATTTTACATCTTTTCACAATCTAAGTTTCTAGTTTATTCTTATATTATTGAGGCTTCACCAGCGGTTGGAATTACTTTGGATATTGACCTTGTAACAGTGTCATTTATGTTAACAGCGTTCGTAAGTTTCCTTACAGCAAGCTTTGTTGCCTTCAGAGAAAGAAGACTTGAACCGCAGAACCTGCACAACAAGATAGCCGTTGGCTCAACTTTTTTGTCTCTATCTGTCGTACCTTTACTATTTGTTCCTTATGTGGTCATTCCTTATGGCACGGTTTTACAGTTAAACATGAACAGTCTGCCTCTTAGGATATTTGTGGCTCAACTTGTTGGAAACTTTAATTCCATTTTGCTGTTCTTGTTTGTTATTATAGGTTTATACTATATGGGGCTCCATCTTGTTGTTGGTTATGGAAAGCGGTTCCTCAGGGTCGCGGTTCTAATCATGCTCACCAGCACTTTTTTGAGCGTCATAACCCAGTCTTATTTTACAAACGTTAACTACGTACATTTTAATACGGGCTTTCCCAACGTTATTATGAATTTTATTTTACCAATTCTCGGGTATGCCATAATGTCGTTAAATTCAATTGGTTTGTTTTTGATCTTATTTTCTATGATAGCCAAAACTCCTTTTAATGAAAATTCTGTGAGGAATTCCCTGGAAGGTTCTGGAAAAAATTCGTCAAGGGAAAAAGAAATCGTTGTTGAGCCAGAATACAGACAATCTGTTAAAACCTTTTAAAAGCACAAAGGATTCCCCTTTTTGATGGATAAACAAGAACTGGGTAGGAAGATCTACCGTATTTCCCATTTAACCGGGAATTTTACCTTGAGATCTGGAAAAGTCGCGAGCGAATACTTCGATAAATATCTGTTCGAATCAGATCCACTGCTCTTGACCGAACTCGCTCGGCACCTAGCAGAACTAATACCTGAGGATACTGAAGTAGTAGCAGGGCTAGAGTTGGGTGGCATTCCAATTGCTACAGCAATCTCACTTGAGACAGGAATACCAACGGCTTTCGTTAGAAAGAAAGCTAAATCTTACGGAACCAAGAACCTGGCTGAAGGATCAGATGTTAGGGACAAGAGAGTCTGTGTTATCGAAGATGTTACCACAACTGGTGGCCAAATTGTTGAAAGCGTTGGAGAGTTAAGAAAATTAGGCGCAATTGTTGATACCGTCCTATGTGTTATTGTCAGGGAACCTGTTGCAGTTGAAAACCTTGTAATTGAGGGCATTGATCTAAAATACCTCTACAACAGGGAAGAGCTCGATCAACTCGGCACACCCTGATCTTCATCTTTTTTTGTATTCAAAAGTGATATTTCCCCCAGTTCCGTCATTATCTTGGCGATGAATGCTGTTCTTGCTATTGATGATTTATTGTCATTCGCTTGGATAGAATCTGAAAAAGTTTGATTATCTTCTTCGGAGATGTTAACGAGAAAATATATATCAGCGCAAAGATCATCTAAGGATTGATATGCCTGCTTCGGAAATCGATATATTGAAAGAAAGAAGTGACGATTACCTGGAAGAAGCAGAGTATCTGATAAATAGGCAGAAATGGGACCTGTCATTGGTTGCAATACACCAGCACTGTGAACTACTGCTAAAATACAATGCATTGAAATTAAATGGTTCTTATCCAAGAACCCACTCACTAAAGGAGCTTATAAAATCGTTGGTGAAGCATGATAACAGATTGAATGACTTGATTCGGTTGGAGGATAATTTACTAAGAATTTCCAGGATCGAAGATGCATATATTAATGCCAGATATTTCCCAGTGAGGTCCAGTGAAGAGGATGTCATGCCATTGATGAGATTTGTGAAGGAAGTATTGGATGAATATGTATCCAGATTATGAATTGAACAAACTTGAAAGTCTTCGTAATCACAGGAAAATACTCGAAGAAGTGAAGTCCTTAGTGCGTGATATCGACCCAAAATCAAAGCTCATGTTCTTTGGCTCAGTGTTAAAGGGCGCCTATAATGCAAGCAGTGACATAGACTTGATAATAATACCGAGTGAAATGAAATTCAAGGATCAGATTACTATTGCAATTTGGCAGCAGGTAGATGCTCCTATTGAACTCCATATTATTACAGACGAACAATTTGAAAATTGGTACCTGAAGTTCATTGATAGATACGAAGAGCTATGAAAATAAATCGCGAAATTAATAAGTTCCTATATAATACGTATTACAACCGTATTGTATGTGTTATATAAGAATAATAGATTTGTTTCTTAGGGTACCACTTTGATCTTGAGCATTTTTTAAAAAAAGGATCAGTTTCGCCCTTTTTGTTTAGGGGCAATACTTGGATCTTGACTAAAAATGAAAGTCCTTAAAAAAAATTTTTAATTTTGTTATGTGTTATTTCAACTTGATTCTTTTTTTTAAGCCTTCTTTGGTTTATAAACGAACGCATTATAATTAACTACATTGCTTTTGTTTGAGCCTTACAACCTTACTACATTTGAGTTACATACTTGTGAGGTTTAATATAAAGTAGATAGCGCTATTCATATGTTTATATCTCTAGTTAATAGGATAATATTATTCTTTAACTCTTCTGAGCGGGGATTCCCCTTCCGAAAGGGAGGGGATGAAAACGAACCTATTTGTATCAGAAAAAGATAATATTTATGTCCGCTGGCAGACAGAAGTGAAAGTGGTCGGATCGCATATTGCTCCATGCATGCCTGCAATCCGTAAAGTCAATTGGCTCAGCATGGAGGACAAAGTACCTTCGGGCCGAGGGGAATTCAAGTTGAAACGAACCACTCTATTTTTATCTCCGATAAAATATTTACGAAGACACTTATTTTCTTTCTATGGCTCCGTCTGTTTCGATGATAGACTATATGGTAAATATAGGACATGAATCAGGTGATGGCAAGGTAATTGTCTATGATTTTGACATTCAAGCCAACTTACTTGAAACCTAAAGGAGTAAGCCAGAGCCTTTCTAAAATACTTTTTCAACGAGATGCAAATAGATGGTTTTCATTAATAGGCAATGGATTAATTTTTCTTCCCGACTCAAGTGTTGTGATAAATTGGCCATACAAAAAGGGGGTGACAACTAATTTTACAGAGGATCATTTATTCGAAGACTTAAGAGAAAACCAGGTCAAGCCTCACTTCCAGAAGCAAATGGAGTCAATTCAGAAGCCTGGCCATTCAGTTTGGGCATTCATTATAAGCGGATTTGCTGGTGCTGTTCTGGAAGAAGTTACCAATAATTCCAATGCAAAACAGGCGTTCTTATCCCACATTATGGATAAAATAAGGTCCAACATTCAATTTCATTACAGTTAAGCAGGTTGTACAAGAGTATCAAAATTATAATATAACCAGAATGTGTGTATTTCTTGGGAAGATTCATGGCAGCAGATATAACAAACCTCATACAACAGATAGAAAATGTTAGGAATATGTTAGCAGACAATACTTTGGTTACCTATGATCTGACTTCCGGTGTTGATTTCTCTCACCCAAAGTTGACAGCAGAGGCCTTTGCCGAAGTGTTCTTTCAGAAGGATGCCATAAACTGGTTTACTGAAAAGGAAGATGATCTTGATTTCACACCAAAATACAAGGGCAGAATAATCCTGAAACAGGATGACCACCGCAGGATGAAGGAGACCTTCAAGGATTTCATATCCGATTTGAAGTCAGAGGAAATTTACAAGCATTTCACTGATCAGGTCGAAGCCAATGCTGCACCTGATGATCCAGGATACATAATCTCTGGAGCTGTCTCAGCCTGGGCCTTTGAGAAGTCACAGCATCACTACAGGAAGAAAGTCTACCTTGAGAAAATCGTAAAAGAGATCCAGGATAATGTTGAGGTCAGCCAGTTTTAGGGATGCGTCAGCCGGCATTATGCTGCATTTTGGTGCAGAAATGTCTCAACCTTTCTAATACCGTATAACTATTGTTATACAGCATACAATAGGCTAGGTCTTAGAGAGTTGTTCCCCTTGGGGCCAAAGGACAGAAATGTGCTGTCCGGACCATTTACATGTAATTGTGCCTGAATTTGGTGGGTTCCATTACACGTTCTGCGAGGAATTGAAAATCCTTGGTGTTGTTTGTTAAAACTATCCAAGGTGGTAAGTGAGCGTGAGAAGCGATTGCATAATCTCGAAATTGTTTTGAGAACTCACCCATATCACCCCCAAAAATTGCAGTCATAAGTCCATTGCTCTTAGAATAGTTCTGCACTTCCACACCGGCCCCATGCAAGATGCC
>JBJKQM010000044.1:0-9629 GCA_046705365.1 Thermoplasmataceae archaeon | reverse complement strand
TGTATATTCCAGACCTTATTCCTGAAGAAGACAAGAAGATTATAGAAGAAAAATACCGGCATAATTCAGTTAAAGAGGAAGTTGTTGGGAATTCACCAGCTCTCCTTGTTGTTGACATGACGTATGGATTTGTGGATGACAAATTTCCAACCGGCTTCAGCAAAACGGGCATACCATGCCTTGAGAACATCAGGAAACTCATAGACGCAGCCAAGGCAAAGGGCATCCCAGTCATTTACACTAGGGACATGTCAGATCCCCAGGAAGTCTATAAGATTCACAGGGGAGCCTGGAATTTCAAATCAGGCCCAATGAAAGAGGAAGTTCGTGAGGAATACAACACAATCCATCACCTGATTGCACCTGAAAAAGAGGACATAGTCATTCAGAAATCCAAACCAAGTGCATTCTTTGGAACTCCTTTAATCGCCATGCTGAACTACCTGAGAGTAGACAGCATCATACTTACTGGAATGGTGACAAGCGGGTGCATAAGGGCCACAGCGCTGGATGCATTCTCCTACAACTTCCGGGTCACTATGCCAATAGAATGTGTTGCTGACCGGTCCCAGATATCACATGAGGTTACACTGTTCGACCTTGACGCAAAATATGCAAATGTAATGAGCCTTGCGAGGACACTGGAACTTCTTGAAAAATACAAATCCGAGTGAATGTTAAAAAAATAAGAATGTGTGTTTCACACACTATTTTCTTTACTGCTTCTTGGTTGCAAAATACTTTCTCTGGGCGTCCTGAACTGCATCAACAATTTGCTGGTAACCAGTGCACATGCAGTAGTTCCCGTGGAGTTTGTCCCTGATTTCTTCCCTGGTCATCTCCTCGTTGTTCCTGATGAGGTAGTGTGTCATCATGAGCATGCCCGATGTGCAGTATCCGCACTGGAGGGAGTGGTTCTCCCTGAAAGATTCCTGCTCTATGCTCAGTTTTCCGTCCTCGTGTTCAAGACCTTCCACTGTCATGATGTTGGCCCCTTCAGCCTGGACGGCCAGTATCTGGCAGGACTTCATTGGTTTTCCATCCCAGAGTATTGTGCAAGCACCGCAGTGCCCCGTATCGCAGCCAACATGAGTTCCCTTCAGCTTGAGCACATCTCGGATGAAATGCACAAGAAGCATTCTGGGTTCAGTTTCTCCTGAGTAGTCTTTTCCATTGATTTTAAGATTTACAGTAACCATTTGTATCACGCTCTGTCTCCCTGTGTGAGAAGTTCACGAACTATTCTTGAAATCATTGACTTAAGCACAGATTTCCTGTAATCCGGGCCTCCATGCAGGTCGTCAAGTGGATCAAGCGGTTCAGTTGCAGGCCCTACAAGTTTATCCAGGTTCACTTCTGAAACTTTCTTGCCCCTGAGTTCATTCTCAAGTTCCCTTATCCTGTGTGGTCCGTCCTGCATTGCACCAGTTGCTATCCTGACTTCTTTTACCTTTCCGTCCACGGAGACGTCTGCAATTGCAGCAACTGAAGCTATGGCAAAGTCAGCCTGCCTCCTTGCATACTTCTCAACCCGATAGTTGGACCTGTTAGCCGGAACGATTACCTGTACCAGCATTTCGCCATCTTCGACCAGTGTTTCAAACGGACCCTGAATCAGTTCTTCCACCGGAACCTCTCTTGAAGAGTCAACGGTCTTCAGGACAACTCTTGCCTCCAGTGCAAAGAGGGTTGGAAGGTAATCTGCAGACGGATCGGCTTCGCAAATACTTCCACCAATTGTTCCCCTGTTACGTATCTGCACATCTGCTATGTGTTCTGCTGTGTTGGACAGTATAGGAGCATTCTCCCTGATGAGGCTGTTCTCAATGACGTCAAAATGAGTGACCATTGCACCAATAACAAGCTCGTCTTTGTCATTTAACTCAACAGATCTCAACTCAGGAACATAGTTTATGTCCACAAGCATTGTGGGCTGGTAAAGCCTTGCCTTGAGCATTGGCAACAGGCTCTGGCCACCTGCAATAACCCTTGAGCCCTCGTTTTCCTTAAGGACCTTAAGAGCATGTTCAAGCGATTTTGCCCTTGTATATTCGAAAGGTTTTGGATACATTATTGATCAGCCCCCTTGATTTTCCTGTATTCGTCAGTGTCCTTGATCATCTTCCAGATTTTCTCCGGAGTGATTGGGAGTTCTGAGATCCTTACACCAAAAGGCTTCAGTGCATCTTCAACCGCACCTGCTACAGCTGCGAGGGATGTAATTGCTCCCCCTTCTCCAACAGCCTTTGTTCCAAGTACTGTATTTGGTGCTGGTGAAACCAGTTCATCCAGCTTGATCTCGGGAGCCTCTGTGGAAGTTGGTTTCAGATATTCTCCAAATGTCAGGGAAAGGTTAGTACCGTTCTCATCAAAGACAAATTCCTCGTAGAGTGCCCCGCCAATACCGCTAACTGTTGATCCGATGGCAAGGCCGTCCACTATGCCCGGGTTGATTACGTTACCCGCATCGTGCACTATGGCATAGTCCAGAATCTTCACGTTCCAGTTTTCGGGGTTGACCTCAACAAAACAGACATGAACGCCGTTTGAGTGGGTAAGCTGAACATTGAAATCACTTCTAACGAATGGCTTGGCGGTCTTGTTTACGTATGATGCAACAACCTTTAGCCCTGGCTCCTCGCCTTCGGGGAATGAAAGAAGCCTCCCGTATGAAATGGTAGCCAGTTCCTTGAAGCTGAGAAGTTTCTTTGTCTCACCGTTCTCGTCTCTGCAAACTGAATTTTCAAAGAGGTACAGCTCATCCCTGTCCTCATGGAGCACAGAAGCGGCGATGTTGAGCATCTTGTCTTTGAGCCTGTTTGCAGCCTTGAGCACTGCTCCAATATATACATCATTGAAGGCGTTGGAATATGTGCCTGCGTACGTAAGATGGCCGTGGATAGAGTCGAATGAAGCGTCGACGTTTACCTCCTCCGGGGAAAGCCCGAAGACATCAGATACTACCTGCGCAATTGTGGTGACGTGTCCGGTACCAATCTCCGGTCCGTTCATATTGACCTTGACTACGCCGTCCTGTACCACTTCAACCGTTGCCATTTGCCCTGAACCGTTGTAGTCAGGTGCACCCTGTTTTGATAGGAAGTAATACCCCAGGTTTGAAGTTCCCGGCTCAATGCCAGTAGCTATCCCGATGCCTACATATCTGCCATCTTTCCTTGCCTGCTTCTGCTCCTCCAGTTTCTTTTCAAATTCTGAAAGTTTCAGGGCCCTGTTGATTGTTTCAAGGTAATCTCCGCTTTCATATACTTCACCGGATGCTGCAGTGTATGGCATTTTTTCCTTTGGAACAGAATTGATTTTCCTTATGGTGACCCTGTCTATTCCAAGCTCATCTGCCGCAAGATCTATCATCCTCTCTATGGCAAATGCCATGAAGGGTTTTCCAACTCCCCTGTCCTGAACAACAGGCGGGTCATTGGTTGCGATGCAATGGTACTCGAAAGAATAGTTGCTGATCTCATAGGTCCCGCTCATGTTAGCGAATTTGATAAGTGAGTAGAGAGCAGCAACATAAGGCCAGTTACCATCTGCCTGCCAGTCCACGAGCCTCATTCCAATAATCTTGCCATCTTTCCTCAAAGCCAGCTCCGCATCCATGTAGCCTCTTGGCCTGTGGAATGCATATAGGCTCTCTGTCCTGGTCTGGACCCATTTGACAGGCTTTCCCACCATCTTGCTCATAAGTGCCGTAAGAGCAACGTATTGCCATACTGCAAGCTTGTATCCGAATCCTCCTCCAACTGGAGGAACAATCAGATGTATCTTTGATGCTGGTATGCCAATTGTCTTCTCTACCGAACCAACGGTCCTCCCCGGCTGCTGGTCACTTGCATAGACCAGAAGTTCTTCCCTGGTAGGATCATAATATGAATTTACCACAAATGTTTCAAGCGGCGTTGAAGCGTACCTGTGTATCTTCAACCGGTCCTTTACAATTTTGTCGGCTTCCTTGAAGGCCTTGTTCACGTCCCCGAAGTCGAAGTGGTCCGTAACTATCTCATTTGTCCCAAGCTCAGGATAGATGAGTTCTGCACCCTTCCTGGTTGCGTCCTCAATGGTTGCAACTGCCGGTAGGGGCTCATAGTCGACCTCAATTAAATCCACTGCATCCTGTGCAATATATTTGCTTGTGGCAACGACTGCTGCCACCGGTTCCCCCATGTATCTTGCCTTATCTGCGGCAAGAAGATAATGAGAAGTTGGTGAAACTGTGGCTGCCCTTGAAGTCATGGGTTTGGTTAATTCCTTGATTTCCTTTCCGGTTAGAACTAATGACACGCCTGGAACTTCCAGGGCTTTGGACACGTCAATACTGTTGATTTTCGCATGTGCGTAGGGGCTGAAAAGAAAAGCAGCGTAGTGCTGATCCGCCATTTCAATATCGTCTGTATAGCCCCCTTTACCCTTGACTATACGGATATCTTCAATTCTAGGAACACGCTTTCCTACGTTGTGAGTTTTCCCCTTTTCCTTCTGCAAAATCAACGATTCAGTAGAGGAATTCTGACTCGTCATAACAATACCAGATAGCCTGAGAAGTATCTAAAATGTTTCGATGCCTGATCGAGATAAATATCATAATTCGGCTTTAAAACTAGAATAAAATTAATTGCCGATCCATATCTGAATGATATAACGTAAAATCGAATTTTTGTAATTTCTTAAGAGGAACTATTAAATATATTTTATTAGGTACTTTCGGGATGGAGTCAGCATTAACATATACTAACTCTGAGAAAACAAGAACGTATCTGGGTGCAACACTCGGATATCTTTTTGATGGATACAACCTGTTACTCCTGACCTTCCTTGCTACTGCAATAGCTACAACGTTTAACGTTGGTAGGGCTGTGGTTTTAACTGCGGTCACTACAGCTTTGGTGGGATCAGTTTTTGGAGGAATAGGTTTTGGATGGTTAGCAGACAGAATAGGAAGAAGAAACACCTTGCTCTTCACCATTCTTCTGTTCTCACTTGCCACAATTGCAACCGGATTTTCTGCAGATCTGCTTGAATTGTATATCTTCCAGTTCGTAGCAGGACTGGGGCTTGGCGGAGAATGGGGAGTCGGGTTCTCGCTTCTCAATGAAGCATGGGGACAGAGAGCAAAGGGAGTTGCAGGAGGATTCCTGCAGGCAATGTTCCCGGCAGGAGCTCTACTCGGAGCACAGACATCCGGATATTTCCTTGCACATTATGCAGGCGCAGCAGGATGGAGAGACGCATACATTTTCGTTGGTATTCTATCACTGGTTCTGCTTGCACTGAGGTTGTTTGTGCCGGAATCAAAAGTCTGGTTGGCTCAGGTGGAGGCCAAGAAAACAGGGAAAACCCTCACAGGGCTGGAAGCGTTCAAATCAACCCCTCTGGCTGAGATCTTCGCCAAAGATACACTCAGATGGACAATCTTTGGAACCGTAATGGTCTTCGGTTTCATGTTCTATTTCTACTCTGGTCAGGTTTTCTACCCCTCGTTCTTCCATTCTACCGGAGCAGTCACAGAAATTGTTACAATTGGATCACTTGTGGGTATCATAGCCGAAGTTCTCATAGGATCCAGCATAGATTTCCTTGGAAGAAAGACAGCAGGAATACTGTTCGGAATTGTTTCATTCCTGGTCATATTCCCATTCCTCTACACCGCAGGGCAAACTGTCGGGTTCACAAACCTGGCGAGCTATCCTTCATTCTGGACTTATCTGCTTCTTTACTTCTTCCAGTCCAGTTTTGCAGCCATATTTGGAGTTTGGCTCGGAGAGCATTATCCCACAAGGATGAGAGCCACAGGGTCGAACTTCGGATACATGGTTGGAAGAGGATTTGGAGGCGGCCTGGCACCAATATTTGTTGCAGCTCTACTCACCAGTGGATATGCGCTTGGAATGTCCATGTCCATAGGAATGATCATTGGTGCAGCTGTGATGATCGTTGGTGTCCTCGGTCTGAAGGAAACAAAAGGCGTAGACGTAACCAAATTCTAAATTCCCAATTTTTTATTTTTATTTTTTAACCTTTTCTTTACTTTTCAGATCAATAAATTAGGGTTTTACCAAAAAGAATTAAATCACTATCTAGCATTTTTAGGACGATTCAGATGATTGCGTGGCAAGATATGAGGGAATGGCTTCAGGCAGCAGATAAATTGGGTGAACTCAGGGTTCTGGAAGGGGTGGACCTAAACCTGGAGCTCTCAGGAATTGCCCAGATTAACGCCAAGAACCAGGGACCTGCCCTTCTTTTTGATAAGATTAAAGGATATGAAAATACAGGTTTCAGGGTACTGGTAAATTCAGTTGGAAACGTGAATCTTTTCAACCTAACGTTTGGTAGCGACACAGGCTTCACGCTTCAGGAAACCATTGAAAACCTCAGGGGGAAACCCAATGAATGGCAAGAAAAAGTGGGAAATTATCCTGTGAAATTTGTAGAATCCGGACACATCATGGAAAATGTTGAAACCGGGGACGAAGTCGATCTCATGAAATTTCCCACCCCGTTCTGGCATGAGAAGGATGGGGGTCCATTCATAGGAACAGGTGTTGCGGTTATAACTGAGGACCCAGAGAGTCACAGCATCAATGTGGGTTCGTACAGGGCACAGCGTTACAACAAGAATACAGTGGGTATCAACGCGGAACGCGGAAAACACGGTGCATTCCACAGAGATAAGTACTTCAGGGACAACAAGCCTATGCCTGTGGTTATGGTTTTTGGCCCCAATCCACTTCTTTATGTCCTTGCAGGAAGTGAAATCCCCACCGGAGTCTCAGAACTGGAGTACGAAGGGGCAATTAGGGGAGAATCAGTGAAGGTTATAAAAGGTAAGTACACAGGACTCCCTATTCCTGCGGACGCGGAGATAGCTATCGAAGGTTTTGTGTATCCTGACAAGACCATGAAAGAGGGCCCCCATGGTGAGTGGACCGGTTATTACGCAAGCGATGCCAAGGAAAAACCTTATGTTGAGGTGAAGGGGCTCTACTACAGGAAGGATGCCATAATGCTTGGCACAGCAATGTCCAAGGGCGGTTACAACGACCATGCCTTCTGGAGGAGCGTCTGGAGGTCTGCGCTTGTATATGATGAGATGGTGAAGAATGGCCTTCCTGGAATAAAGGGAGTCTACACTCCGCCATTTGGAGTAGGAAGACAGTTCATCAACGTGAGCATTAAACAGTCATATCCGGGCCATGCTACAGAAGCTGGATATCTTGCATCCCAGACCAGAAGCGCAGCTTACATGGGCAAATGGGTTGTGGTGGTGGATGATGACATTAATCCCTATGACATGGACGATGTGCTATGGGCAATGTGCACAAGGGCCAACCCTGCCGACATAGGCATAATAAACAGGGCATGGGCAAGTGGAGTTGATCCGCTCAGGCCAAGAGATGTCCCTGCTTCAAAATACACTAACTCCAGGGCAATAGTCTTTGCTGTTGTCCCATACGAGAGAATGGATGATTTTTCACCTACATGCATGTTAAGGGATGACCTAAGAAAAGAAGTCTATGAGAAATGGAAAGATGAAATGGGTAACAGATGGAACGGTTACTGAATTTCACTGGACCCTCCTCTAATTTTCCTTCTTTTTCCTTATCAAATCTTTTCAACTTGCCGCGTTTTCCTGACTTCTCCAGTTTTACCTATTATGGGTACGAAAATAATCAGATCCAGTAGAAATGCCGGTAAATAAGGTGATGCGTGCGGTATAAACAAGTCAAGAAGAAAAAGAAAGCCTGCCATGATCCAGATTGCAATAAGTGTTGGGATTGTAAGATAAAGCTTTGACAATAAACTGGACGGGTGCAATATGTAAATCAGGGGTATTGAGGCCAGAAGAAATCCCAAGAGAATGTTGACCAGGATTACGGCCCAATAGTGGGCACCTGGTTGAAGATCTATTGTCCACCAGAAACAGAAATTAACGGTTGCAATGATGGTAACAATTATTGAAAGTGCCGAAATTGAAAGCCAAAGAGTTGACTTAAATTCAAGGTAGTTCTGGTTCACTGGGACCAATACAATACACCTCGTTATATTATAACATGTTCTGGATAATAAGTCTGTGCATTGTTGATGGTCTGAAGAATTACCAAAGGTCTTCCTCTGACACTATATCAGAATAATAACCAATTCCAAGATATTCCAGGGCTTCCTCAAGAAGTTCCCTTTCCCATTTTTCCCCGAGATTCGTCTCCTTCAGTCGCTTCTTCAGTTCAAAAGTAATGTTGGATATCTCCTCTTCCAATCCTTTAGTGGCCTTCTTTGCAAGTTTTGCATCCGGGACCCTGACTTCAGTGATGCCTGCCTTGGCGCAATAGAACACAAACTTTGCGAAAGCAGGCTGGTTGAAGAAAAGCCTCTGGCCATCTATCATGATGAATACCCCCTCCAGTTCCCTGTACATGCTCACTTCAAGGCCAGATGGTATCCTGCTTGTATCACCTTCATAATCTGTTCCAATGAACCCTTCCGGGAATGTCTTTGGTGCAATTCCTGCCGTTATGTCCCTGATTATCCTGCTGTTGTCCACAAGCGTCCCGGTTCTATGATCCCGTTCTTAAATTAGTTTCTTATTACCACCTATGGATGTCTTTTCCCCTGTGAACACGTACGGTGCAGCTGTCCTGGCCGTAATGATGGCCTTTTATGCACTGGAAAACCGCAATGCGAAGTTTACGTTGTATTTTGGGATCACCTGCATCTTTTCATCGGCATACGGATTCCTCTCCGGTGCATGGCCTTTCGGGGTCATTGAGATAGTGTGGACAGGAGTATCGCTCAGGAAGTACATTCTACTTTTAAGAAATAAGAAATCCCCGGTCCCCAGCTAAGTTACTTTTTCTGGGTATCGAGGTTGAATTTTGCTGCCGTGAATTTCCTGGTTGTGCCAAAGGGCCTGAAAATCTTCCCGTTTCCATAATAGAACTTAGAGAAGAATTCAACGTAGATCAACCTTGCTCCCTGTATTCCGGGCTCCATTACTGCAATAGCAAGATTGAATGCCTGCCCGAGAATCAGGATAATTACTCCCACAAGGCCAAGAAGTGGTGATTTCTCAAATCCTTTCAGGAAAATAAGATCGATTACCTGAGCAAGGTATACTGATGCGAGCAGTATACCCAGAATCCTCGTGTACGAAAGGACATGGCTTATGATGGACGGAATTTCTATGAGACCCAGGGGACCTTCAGAAACCCCTACCAGAACTATTCCCACCACTGCTGACGCAATGGAGTAAAGCGGAGGAACCGGGAAGTTTGTGATAAGGTTCAGCCCAAAGAGTGCTATTCCCCAGGTTACCAATAGCCAGCCTATCTTAGTGCCAATACCCTTCCTGTGTTTCAGCCTGATTTCTATCAGGAGGCCAAGTATAAGGCCAAAGGTGACCATTGCGAGGCCGATGTAGCCGGTGAACAGAAGAAGTTTGGGTATCATGAAGTCTACATGGAACAGAACCGTAGGAGTTGGCGGGAACGAGCCGATGTGTGCTCCTCCGAATCCTGTTCCTGCCTCGAAAACGGTGACGGGAAGAAGAGGGAAGCCAAAGAAATTGTTGAAAAGAAGGCCTGCAGCTATGGCAACGATTGAACCGGGTATTAGGG
>JBJKQM010000043.1:0-28025 GCA_046705365.1 Thermoplasmataceae archaeon | reverse complement strand
AACTATAGTCACCTTACTTTGTCTGGACGTCGATGCACTGACCGGCAGCGACGGTTTGTCCCATATCTCTTATGGCAAATCTGCCGAGCTGTGGGATGTCTGCGACCTTCTCTATTACGAATGGGCGGTCTGGAACTACCTTTACGATGGCAATGTCTCCTGTTTTTATGAAGTCCGGGTGATCCTTTAGGGTTGTTCCATCTTTCGGATTGAGTGTTTTTGTTATTTCCTCGAATCTGCAGGCAATCTGTGTTGTGTGAACATGGAATACCGGCTTGTAACCGTTAGCTATAACGCTCGGGTGGTTCAGGACGACAACCTGTGCAGTGAAGGATTTGACAACTGTTGGCGGGTTGCTGACAGGGCC
This sequence comes from Thermoplasmataceae archaeon, assembly GCA_046705365.1. GTDB lineage: Archaea > Thermoplasmatota > Thermoplasmata > Thermoplasmatales > Thermoplasmataceae > JAJZOM01. Next base: position 27,658 of record JBJKQM010000043.1, on the reverse strand, counting down.
ACATACATCTCCTCTCTTGATGTCGTTCTTGGCAATACCTCTTACGTTGAAACCTACGTTATCTCCAGGTTCTGCTTTTGGCATGTTTTCATGGTGCATTTCAATGGACTTAACTTCTCCCTGCTTGTCGGCCGGGAGGAAAATGACCTTGTCACCAACTTTCAGCACACCAGTTTCTATTCTGCCTACCGGAACTGTTCCGATACCTGTGATTGAGTAAACATCCTGTATTGGAAGTCTAAGGGGCTTGTCAACAGGCTTCTCTGGGAGCTTCAGATTGTCCAGTGCTTCCATGAGTGTTGGTCCATTGAACCACTTCAGGTTTTCTGATTTCTTAAGGATGTTATCTCCCTTGTAACCGCTGATAGGTATAATCGGAACATTCTTGTAACCGATTGACTGGAGGAGTTTCTCTACATCCTTCTTTACTGTTTCATATCTTTCCTGGTTGTATGGAGGCTGAACTGCATCCATCTTGTTGATTAGAATTATAAGCTGCTGGACACCGAGTGTTCTTGCAAGGAAAGCATGCTCTCTGGTCTGTGCCATAATTCCTTCTCCTTCCCTAGCTGAAACAACAAGCATTGCAGCGTCTGCCTGGCTTGTTCCTGTAATCATATTCTTAACGAAGTCTCTGTGTCCTGGTGCGTCAATAATTGTGAAATAATATTTGTCGGTCTCGAACTTCCTGTGTGAAAGATCGATTGTAACTCCTCTTTCTCTCTCTTCCTTATACTTATCCATAACCCAGGCAAACTCAAAGGTTGCCTTCCCCTTCTCTTCTGACTGCTTTCTGAATTCCTCAATAATATGGGCTGGAATTTCACCATGTTCAAAGAGAAGCCTACCTACAAGGGTGGACTTTCCATGATCTACGTGACCTATTGTTACTAAATTTACGTGTGGTTTCTGCTGTGCCATTTATTTTCACCTAATCTTTTACCTAGATATTGTTTTCGCATATAAGGGCTTTAATCATCTTAATGCCCTTAAGGCTCTACCGGAATACTTTGGTGCATATATAGACTTTTTCAAGAAATGAACACATGCATGAAATGGTTAGAATTACAGCGTCAAACTGAAATTTTCGCTCCGGCAGGTTTATTTAGTGCGACACACCGTAAGCCATATTTAGTTCCTGAACTTATTTTAAAATCGTGACAATAGGCAATGTATATGTCATCCCTCATGGTGACGAAATCTTTGACCAGCCCAATAAAGAAAGCGTGGAACTTTTTCATAAGATAAAAGATATCACTTCCAGTGATGACTCAGAGACCCTTGTGGTAATCAGCCCGCATGGTCTGAGACTCAGCAAATCCATAGCCGTCCTTAACACTGAATTCCTTGTGGCAGACCTTCAGTTGAAAACTAAAAAGCTGACTGCCGAGTACAGAACTGACAGGGATTTGGCGAAAGCCATCATTGATGGAAGTGAAATATCACAGGAGGTCTCATTTATTACATCTTCCGGAGCCCTTTCCAGGTTTACACTTGATTTTGGCTCAGTTATACCTCTGCAGTTTTTCAACCAGAAAAGTCTGGTAGCTATCGGGCAACCAAGGATTTGGGACAAAGAAATGCTTCAAGACTTCGGGCGCACACTGTCAAGAGTTTTAGGAAACTGCAGGAAAAAAGTGTCTATCATCATAAGTGCTGACCAGGCCCATACGCATGATGCTGTGGGACCCTATGGGTACTCTGAAAAGAGTGCAGAATATGAAGACATGATCGAGAACTGCTTCAGAAATTCTGATTTCTCGCCTCTCACAGAATTGACTGAAGATTTTGTTGATAAAGCCAAACCAGACAGTTACTGGAATATGCTTATTCTAAAAGGCTTAATGGAGGAAACCGGCCTGAGATCAGTTCTTGACTATCATTATATCGAAGTATACTTTGGAATGCTCCTTGGGCACATGGTAAAACTATAGTGGCTTCTGCGCTGCAATTTCTTGCCGGGGGATTTCTTTACGAGGAGACTTCCTAAGCTCTATACGTCTAACTTTACGAACAAACATTATATACATCAGAAAAATTTCATAACAATGAACACAGACATGAAAATCACACTTTTGATAGTTGTCTTAGCAGTTGTAACTGCAGCTTTCGGTATCTCTATAGTTATCAATCCGTTCTGATTGCAGTCTGTGAAATTCACTACATTTCAAAGCATTATGGCCGCTGGAGATAGCAATAAATGAATTTTTTAGACCAGTTGAAAAACCTGAGTTCCCAGGTCAAGTTTAAGGCAGATTTTGGAGATTTGTCCCCTTTCAAGAATATAGTTGTATCCGGAATGGGTGGATCAGGTATTGCTGGAGCAATTTTCTCGGAGATTTACGACAAGGTTCCTGTGCAGGTTGTTTCCGATTATTCCCTTCCCAAATACGCCAACATGGAGACTCTTTTCATCGGAATAAGTTATTCAGGGAATACCGAAGAAACAGTTCAGGTTACTGATGAAGCCATTAAAAAGGGCTGCCAGGTGAAAATGATCACTTCTGGCGGGAAAATGTCAGAACTTGATGGTGATTTGGTAAAAATACCTGGTGGACTTCAACCAAGGTCAGCTATCGGATATTTACTTAAGCCCTTCCTGAGCTCATTCATTGAGTCTAATGAAGATGCATATCTTCGTGTTTCCGAATTATTGTCAGAAATAGACAGAGATAATAGCAATGAAGAAAAGCTTGCCCGGGAAATTATTGAATCAAAGCAGATCCCCATAATCTACGGACACTACCCGTACAGGTGGATTGCCTACAGATGGAAAACCCAGTTCAACGAAAACTCTAAGCTCCTGGCATATTCAGCATATTTCCCTGAGCTGAACCACAATGAAACTGTTCCACTGAAGGAAACTTACAATAAGGAAACTTTCAGATTCCTGGCTTTTGGAGACACTTCCCCAAGAATTGCTGAAAGAAAAGCAATAACTTCTGAAATAACTAAAACCAAATTCACTGAAATAGAGGTCAGGGGGGAGACTTTACTTGAAAAAATGTTCTACCTCATACATTTCGGAGATTATCTCTCGTATCATGCTGCTTTGAAACGGAACATTGATCCGGAGGATGTATCAGTAATAACAGAACTCAAGAACCGCCTTGAAAAACTCTAACCAGAAAAATTCCACCTCAGATTCCTGATTCTATTGAAGTGGTTCCGGGAGGTAGCAAAGAATCTATTTCATCCCTTTCCACCCCGAATTTTCTTGAAATTTTCGCGGCAACCAAGTTCCGTTTTTCTTCACCAGGAACTATAATTACTAATTCAGTTCCAGAGAAATTCTCACTGAGAACAGGCCTAACCATTGGCTTTGTTTCTCCTTTGTAATCAGACATACCAATGCCCAATTTCAGCGGAAGATCAAAAAGGTAGTTCCTTTTTCCCCTTACAATCCAAGAGCCTGTGGAAACATATTCGCCGGATTCAGGCGTCTTGCTCACCTGGGAAGGATATACCCAGTAAGCAGCACCAGATGTAATTCCTGCAGGCCATGCTCTGGAAAAAGAAACGGCAAATGCGCAGGCCTCCCTTATGGTTGTTTCAGTGGGCGACTCATTTCCTTCAACCTTTATAATGGTGCTTGGTGCACCGTAAACATCCGCATGCACATAGAGGTCCTTGTCCTTCAGATGCCTCTTAACAATTCTTTCATTGCTCTTGGCATCCCTTCCGGAAATCACAAGGAAACCTTCAGAAGAAATGAACCAGTGATAGTTTTCGAACCATTCCTTCTTTCTCTTTTTTCTGGTCACCTTCTCTTCGGTTACTCTTTTGGCTTTCGTCTCTTCAATAGCTTTGTAAGCCCCTTCTATTTTCGATTTAAAATCCTTGGATTTCTGGTAATAGTTGCTCGCATTCTGGCCTGCTGTGAGGTTCAGATCCAACTTGACTCTTGTCTCTCCAACTTCCAGCTCAATCTCTTTTGAAGCGGAATCATAACCCACAACAGGAAATCCATCGAACTCCTTCAGTTCCTTCAGATTCTGGGTATCCTTCATTTTACGAAGTTTTTTCAGCATGCTCTCAAAGTGCTGCAGGCTGGACATAATTACGTTTCCTTTTTCAAAGGACGATTCTTTCTGTCGTTCGAACTCTGCTATACTTTTTGTCATAGAATCTATTCTTCTTGTAATGGCGTCTTTACCCTCTTCTGAGGGATAGTGCTCCTGTACATAATCCAGCAGTCCAGTATTGAAGTCGTCGTAGTGCTTATCTGCATTCTCGCGGAGATGCAGCATCTTTACAGGCGTAAGCAGATTTTCCTCCTCATAGTAATAGGCCGAGTTTTGGCCCGTTTCTTTTAGAAGTTCATTGATGCCTTCCCTGATCTTTCCCAAGTGCTGTCCAGCTTCCTTCGCAGGGACATCCTTGTCCAGCCCGATCCTGAAAAGCACCTCTTCCGCCATATCTCCTCCCAAATTGAGTCTGGTGGCCAGGGTCTGCACTATTGAAGCCTTGCTGGCTGAAAGTATTTCAAGAAAAGCATTGTCGTCTAGTTCCAGTGGATTGTTTGCAGAAGGCGGTATGTACGGCTCGCCTTTGAGAATTTTTCTGTTTCGCCATTCACGCTGGTCCGAAGCAAATTCTATTTTTTTCTCATTGGTGATTATGAAGTTTCCATCCCTGAACATCTCCAGGATAATTTCCTGGCCAGTGTGTAGAGTCAATTTTACAACCCGATCAAAATTGATTTGTTCCGCAGCAACAATTCTCCTCTCTGAAAGTGATTTCCTCAGAAGCATGGAGAGGGGAGTAGCTGCTTCCGGCCTTTCAGCATCATAAAATAAGAGCCCCTTCTTTAGGGAGATTACAAGATAGTTCTTGCCGGCACTTGAACCGTAAAGTTGGAAAAGAAAGTCAGTTTCTGCAGTCTGGTAAACTTTCTTGATAAAGCATCCCACGATCTTTTCCCGGTAATTCTCGAGAAATGAGTAGAAATCGAGGGATGATGGCTTCGGATTCATTTAACACATAATTTCTTACTTATATTTGATAAATTACTGAATGCAACAATTATTAACTTCGAATACGATTTCAAAAAACAACAAGGGGAATGAATAAACAATGAATTTTGACGGAACTTTTGAAGTAAATGCAAACAAAGACAAAGTTTTTGAAACAATAATGGACCCGAACGAGATTTCCGGATGCATACCCGGATTCAAGTCAATGGATGTTGTATCTCCTGACGAATACTCGGTTATAGTAAAAGTTGGCCTTGCTTTTATCAAGGGCGAATTTAACATAAAATTCAAAGTGGTTGAGAGAGAACCTGGAGTGCACGCCAAGCTGAAGGGCAATGGAATGGGCATGGGTGGAACACTGGATCTTGAAGCAGTAATGGATCTTACTGAAGAATCCGGAAAAACCAAGATGGACTGGAAAGCTGATGCGAAAGTCGGAGGAAAACTCGGAGCGATGGGGCAGAGGATAATTGGCGGCCAGGCCCAGAAAATCATAAAGGAAATGTTTTCCTGTCTCGAGAAGAAACTCTCTTCTCCCTAATTTTTATATGGCATTCCAATTTCAGCGAAATATCGCAGATGCCTTTTCTTTCAAATCAATAGGAAACCCATCCACTGCAAATGGAAAGATAGTTTGCCTCTTCGACTCGGAATTAAATGAGAAAGAAGAGGAGCTGCTTCAAAACTTCCTGAAATTATCAGGCGAAATATACTTATTCACACCGCTTGGAACATTTTCTGAAGAAAAGGTCGCAGACGCCCTGCCTGAGATAGTTTCACGGTCTGGAGAACAATACAGCCTGATTGTTTACGGAAACCTTGCACCCTTTATTATAGAAAAATACAATATTTTCAGAAAAGTTCTGAAGGTGATCTTTATCAATCCCACATTCAGGAGAAGCATCGCCACAAAAATGTCTTCATTTGAGAGCCCTTCCCTTGTAATAACTGCCACACCGGGAAACCTAGACCATGATCCGGATGCAGTGAAGTACCACGACCTGATTTCAGGCTCCAGTATACAATACATAAGAGGCATTTCCGGCAACCCCCTCTTCAATAGATTCACGCAATCATTTAATTCGATACAGAGATTTCTTTCGGATGAATAGCCCTGTTCTGCGGACAAAACTTCAGGTAAGGTACGGAGATCTGGACACGCTCGGGCATGTGAACAATGCTGTATACCTGACTTATTTTGAGTTGGGTAGAGTACTGTTTTTCAGAAAATACCTAAGTAATTTTGATGAAAAGAATGTGAGTTTTGTAGTTGCAAGGATTGAGGTTGATTTTAAAAAATCAATCACCATGGATCAGGAAGTATTTCTGGAAACCTCCATAGAATCAGTTGGGAATACAAGTTTTACATTCAATCACAAAATTGTGGGTGATAGCAAAGACGAAATCTTTTCCACAGGCAAGGTAATTGCTGTATCTATCGATGGAAAGAGGAAACCTGTGAAGGTCCCTGACGAATTGAGAAATCTTGCCGCTTCCATTAAAACCTAGACCGGAGTCGTTATCTGTGGAATCCATCCGAGGGATGCAGGCAGGAACACGCTAATGAGATAAAGGCTCATATGAATTGAAGCCGGGATATAGAAATTCTTCCTGAAATAGTAGATGAAACCGTACAGAATTGCCATGGAAAAATTGTCAAACAGGAATAATTCCAGGAAGACGCCGGGATATCCACTGGGATAGAACAGGAGGAAACTTGAATAGAAGATTGCATAAAGCACTGCCTGAATAACAACCGACTGACCAGGAGCGAATTTTCTTCTTAACAGGATTAAGAGGATGAACCTGAAGTTGAATTCCTCAATAAATACAGGATAATATGCCGTTTCAAACACATATAAAGGACCATTTTTAGTGGCTGCATACAGAAAGAGCCAAATTGCCATAAGTGAAAAGAAAATTATGGAATCCTTATGCAGGAGAACACTGTAGAGTTCTCTTCTTATGTCCGGAACATAGTAAGATGCAAGGACGAAAAGCATGGGGGTCAGGCCGAGGTAGAGATAGTAAAAAAGAACACCAACCTGTATGAGGTAAAAGAGCCCAAAAATTGCCGGCTCTATTATTAAAGCTATTATAGCAGGGGCTTTAAGCTGCAATGGCCGACACTTCCCTTTTTATTACTGAACTGTTCAGAGCTATGTTGGTTGTAAACCACATGAAAGGTAGTGAGAAGATCCACACCCCAATACTGAATATTACCTGCTCTGTAAGATTAAAGCTGGACCATATGGAATACCCTGAAAGGATGGAAACATAAAACACAACTATTGCAAACATTGTAAACATCATTGCCAAGAACTCCAGGAACAGTCTCTTTCCTTCGCCGCCCGATCCAATATATGCTATACCTGACAGGATCCCGCCAGCAAAACTCACAAGACTCATCAGGGCAAATATAGAGCCATTGGCAATTGTGTCAGTGGTAATAGGCGGATAAAACCAGATAAGCATGAAAACTGTTGAAATTGCTACAAGTATCACGGGGAACGTCCTTTTCGAGAATGAAAGTTTTAAAACCCTTGCACTTTCAAGAAGTAACACGGCAAAGATTCCTGCAACCAGCATAAGGAAGTTGACTGTTCCAAAAAAGTAGAGGGTGGTTTGCCAGTTGAAATACACCCCAATTGTTTCCACCAATGGCAATGATATAATTAGAACAGAAGCAGGTATAACTACACCAGACCGTTTTCTGACGGGATATATTCTATCCAGTGAGACTACCCGCCTTCCTGCCATGTATCTGGTTCTCAGGAGATAATTTGTCAGGAAGACCAGCAGGATGCTCTCAAGGATTAGCGGGAGAACAACTGCAGATAACACCAGCGAAACAATTGACGGAAATGCCGCAGTTATGCTTTCGCACTGACAGCTGAGGACCGTGAGAGCTCCTGATACCTGACCGCCAATAATGCTCCTGGAATTCTGCCTTACAAATCTGATGATAAGGAAATAGTTCTCAACCAAAAGGAAGCTGAGAGCCGAGAACAGAACCAGTGCCTGCAGGCTTATGGAGAAAACGATATAATTGGTGAAAAATACGAGGCCCCCAAGAAACAGCAGTGGAGTTCCTCCAGGTGTGACATCATCTGAAATTGAGGCTACCAGGATCCCAATGCTCTGGGTAGTGGGAAATATCCTGACCAGCCCGGATATGAGGAGCATTACAGTCAAAGCAATCCCAATGGTAACAAGCCATATGCCACTCTCGGATCTAAGCCTAAAGCGCCTGCTAAATTCCCTTATTTCTATTATCAGGGGAAGAGCAAAGAAAAGCGAGATCCTGACATAAGGCAATGAAAGTGTGAAAAGAAAAGCGTAGAAAGTTATCAGAAGAGAAGAAAGCAGAATTGCGAGCTTTTCATTATTTATGATAATTAAAGAAGAGAGTAAAACAAAAATTATGATGAAAATTATGTAAAACTCAATTTCCACATTGGCATCCACCAGGATCAGGTTGGAAAGAACTCCGTCTATCACACCAATGATGAGGGCAAGGAATCCAAGGTATCTTAGAAATGTGGAAAAAGAATTGAATTTGCCTAATGTACGAAGTTCACCAGACATATAGCAATCAACAAGATAAGGAGATAATAATTAGAGAAATGGAAAGCTTTTTTGTAGGCTTGCTTTGAGAAATTGTTGATAACCGGTAGAATGGAGTAATACACCATTGCAGCACCCATGATAATGGCCATTATGAAATATGCCGGACCCACATTTATCTGCTTTATCAAGAGCGGCAGTAAAGAGTATGCAACAAGAATAACCGTGTTGAGAATAATGTACCTGGAACTTTTCTGTATGCCGACAACTGCAGGTAGCATGGGAACGTTTGCTTTCTCATAGTCTTCAGTATTACCGGTAGCCAGTGACCAGAAGTGAGTCGGAGTCCACAGAAACACAAGGAAAGCTATGAATACTGAAGTCAGGGACACTGTGTTTGTAACAGTTGCCCATCCGGCAAAGGCCGGGAAACTCCCGGCTATTCCTCCTATTACTATATTCCATGTGGTTCTCCTCTTCAGGAAAATTGTGTAGAGGAAAACATAACTCAGGAATCCGAGGAATATGAAGAGCATTGTGAGGAAGTTAATCAGAAAGTATGAGATTGCCATTGAGGCTACAAGCATGATTGTGCCGTAAGAAAAGACCCGCCTGTAGGATGTTGTGTTTACAAAGTTCTTCCTGTAACTGGTTCTCTTCATAGAACCATCGATGTCCATGTCATAAATATTGTTGAAAATAGCGGCCGACATTGAACCCAGGGTTCCCGCCGCCAGTAATGGCAAGATCAGAATCAGTTTTGTTGAAAAAAGTGGGTTAGAAAGGAAGCCAGCTATTGCAACGAGATCAACCAGGAAAGTGATCTCAACTTTGGATAGCTTTGCAAATTCCCTACCATTCAAGTTACTCAACCGCTTCTATGCTGTTTAAGGCAAGTGCCCCATTAAAAGCAGATGCTGAATATGTTATGGGTATATTAAGTGCTGGTGCTGGAGATGCTGATCCATGAAGTGGTGTGAAAACAGCACTAGTAGAGCCAGTGGCGTTAACTATGAGCAGCCCAACCATGGTTTCATAGTGGATTGAACACCAATAGGTGTATATTCCAGTAGCCTTGCTCCCGAACCCAAAGCTTCCCTGAGTCTTGTGGCCGATGGTCTGTGTTATCTGTGAAACGCTCAGAACCTGATAGTTGTTGCTCCCTTCTATAGATTTTGGATTGGAAACCTGAGCGGACGAAAGCTTTGCAAACAGAGTAGACGAATAAGCTCCATCATAGGCAATATATAGATTATGAGGTGCTCCATCGACTTCAGTTACATTGAAATAAACAGTGGTATCAGCTGTTACATTCAGCACAGGATTTCTGATGCTCTTGTTGTAATTGTATTCCCAACCTGCAGCATCGGCACCCAGATTGATGTACTGTGTATACTTGGTGGTTGTTTGGGATTTAAGACCTCCGCCGGTTGGGCTGGTTAGGACATATGCGAATGATGCCGACACAAGAAGCAGAATAATAACAACAAATGCTACTCCGCCTTTATTTGAACTCATTACTCGCCACCTCCTATTTCCTGATTAGTTTCTGTCCTGTATTCCAGGATGTTATAGGGATCAGTAGATGGTTGTGCAAGCCAGCTCTTAGCTATATTGTAAAGAAAGACCAGCTGACCTATTCCGATTATGACTCCACCAATAATTGCACTGTCCTGATATGGCTGGAACTGGGCAAAGTAACCTGCAACTGATCTTGGCATACCGAGGAATCCTCCAATCACCCATGATATGGACATCAGGAAGGAACCGAATGCAGTGATGTAGAAATGCCATTTTGCGAGACGTTCGTCGTACACTCTGCCATTGGAGAAAGTCGGGAATAGAAGATAGAATGTAGCCATTGTCACACCAAGGGTTAATCCCACGAAGATGAAGTGGAAGTGCCCGGTCACAAAGTATGTTCCATGAGCTATTTCATTGATTGACTGGTTTGCAAGCATTACCCCTATTACGCCCCCTACAACGAAATCGAATATGGCGTTGATTACAAACAGCATCGGAGTAGTAAGTCTGATCTTCTCAGCATACCACATTGTTCCAATCATGTTATAGATAGTAAGAGCTGAAGGTATCACAACAAGGAATGAAGTCGAGGTGAAGAACAGGTCCCAATCTATACCAAGACCTGAATTCAGGAGATGGTGACCCCAGACGAGTTCGCTCAGGATCATCAGAAGACCAAGTGAAAACACACCAGAAAAGTAACTGTACACAGGTGTCTTGGTGAATCTGGTTATTATATCATACATTAGCCCAAAATATGGCATTACTGCAATGTAGACAATAGGATGTCCCCAGAACCAGAACAATACTGCGAAAGTGAGAGGTGTACTTCCGACACCGGTGAAGAATACCGGGTTGAAAAAGTCGTAGAATAGCATTCCTAGACCCACCATGAGGGGCCCATCGGATGACAGAAGCATGATCAGTGTAAAGACAATGGACCAGGCAAAAACAGGCATTTTTGCCAGAGGGATATCGTCTGCCCTGTCAATGAATATTACTTTGAGTATAACCGCACTTGCAAGTGAAACGCCTATGAAAATAAGTTCCATAGCAATTATTGCGAGCCAGTTGTATGAACCTGCCCCAAAAGGTTGTAACTGTAGCGAGAGGGGCGGATACATGTACCATCTCATGCTTGATCTTGAAACAATGAACAAGGCCCCGCCAAGTACCCAAAGCCAGTAGGCAACTGATGACCAGTGTCCCATGCTGTCCCTTTTCAGCCTAAGTTGTGCCGGAAGCAGGTAATAACCGAATCCCAGAGCAGCACCCAGGGCAAACATGTAGATCATCAGAGTTGCATGCTGCGTCATCAGGATGTTGTAAATTATTGGCATTATTATGGTTGGATTGGGATCGAAGAGACTTACTCTCATCAGAACGCCAAAAGCACCTGCTATGAAGAGGAAAAGGACGGAAGTGACAATGTATCTCAAACCAATGCTTTTTGCATCGTCGTAGGAGAATATGGACCAGGTAAGTGGTCTTGGCTTACCATACATCTGTTCTCTCCAGTAGGCATTTGAGTCAGTGTAACCTTCATCTTTGGCAGTGAGGCTCATTGACTCCGATTTTGATGCCATCAGATAATACAGGGCCAGGATTAGTATCGCTACCAGTGAGGCAATAACAGAGGATGTTATGAGAAGTGTTGTTGACGACATTAAGAAGAAACCTCCATGTATCCTCTCATCAGATAATGGTCCTGACCACAGTATTCAACACATTCGAAGATGTACTGCCCTGCCTTCGTTGGTTCAAAAGTAACCTGATTTGGGTGACCTGGAACGGCATATACCTGCACTCCCATGCTCGGTATCAACAAATCATGGATGACATCCTTTGAAGTCACCTGAAGTGTATATGTATGATTGGCAGTAACATACAGGTAATCTGTGGAGCTTGTGCCATTTCCATAAGTGAAAGTCCAGGCCCATTGATACCCGGACACATTAATAATGGTTGACCCTGCCGGGACTTCAGAGTTATTAAGAGGCTGAGCTACGTTGGGCTCATGGTTCGTAATATAAGTGAAGTTTATTACAGCAAGCGCCAGAAGGATTACAACAACTACGAGGGCGAAGATAAATTCGTACTTTTCTTTACTATTCACCTAAAATCATCTCCTGTTGCACTTCGATCACCGTACTTTATTACCGGGTACATCAGAAACATAGTTGTAAAAGCCGCAGCAGCTATGCCCACTGACATGGCCGGGTCTGATGCCTGTGCTTCGGCCACACCGGGATACCCGTAGAAAAACAAGGTGGATAGGTAGCCATACAGGAAGTAAACGGCAATTCCGATTACCACTGAGATTATTAAAAAGGTGACTATGAGTCTACCCTTTTCTTCCATAGGATTGGATTGAAAAACCTTATTTAAATTTTTTTTGAAGTCTTTCACCTAAGTCCCGAAAATATAGGTTCCATGATAATTTACCCTGTAATTGTATTCCTCACATATTAGGACAAAAACCCGTATAATTGCCGGCAGGCGGTGATTTGCGACCCTGATTGCCACCTCCGGCAGAATTGTCCTTAAAGCTGGCTTTCTTTAACTGTTTTATAGGTATCAGTTATCCTGTGGCATGCAGAACCTGTTGGCAGTAATCGCTGTCATGCTGGTAATGACCACCTTTATTGCTTACACTCTTGCTTATCTTCGGAAAAACTCAGGTTCCTTCAACATGAGGCAGCTCGCTTACATGGTCCTGGTTCTATCCATGATGGGGAGCATGCTGAATTCCCTGAATTATTACCTGGTTACACCACGCGGCTTTTTCAATACAATCGTCGCAGTGAATCTGGCAATGTTTGCCATGACAATCGCAATTGTTTACCTTTTATGGATTTCCACTCAGCATAATGTAACAAAACTGACAGGTAAAATGGCATTTGGTTTTTCTCTCCTCTTTGCCTGGAACGAGATATCAATGGGTGCATTCCTATTCACCATTGCCTACACTCCGGGTGAAAGGTTAGCACTTTCTGGAACTACCGGAATTTTTGGATTCTTCACGTCGGGAATAAACAGTTTCCTTTTCGTTATTCCCATGGTAAGCGAGATGCTTTTCATCCTTTTCTATTTCAGGGAACCGGTTTTCAAACGGGTGCTTTTTGGTTCACTTGTTGCAATGGCTGCATTCACCCCGTCGATGACACAGAATCAATCCATATCCGGCATGCTCACAGTGGCTTTCGCAGGTGCCATGGTGTTTTTCATGATCGTGCTTTTTGAATGGATTGCAAACAGGAGGAACTCCATCTCTGCGATTGAAATGAGAAAACTGCAGTATTTATTCCTCATCTTCACCATAATGTCTGCCGGAATATTTTTTGGAGAAGTATACAGCAGGCCGTTTTACATTTCATGGGCTCTTTATGCGGTTGGCATGGTAGGTGGCATGGTATTTTACTTCCATGAGGCACTGAGCGGAAATGAAAAAGGCAGAAAAATCGGGTGGGTAAAGAGCCCGAGATTTCTATTTACTGTCTTGTTGCTTTCATTTTTCTCAGAACTCCTTGTCTCCGGCGCCATTATTTACCTCATCCATCCAAGCACGACGACAGGACTTGCTGCTTTCAGTACTTTTTCCCAGTCCCTGGGTGGTGTCACAACATATTCAGCACCTTCAATTGTTCTTGACATCCCGTACATTATAGGTGCAATAGCAAATTCATACGTATTCCTCACAGTCATGGGCCTTGAAATGGGTGCCCTGGTAGTGTTCAGGATGAGGAAGCTTCAGTGGAAGGAGAAGAGGTTCAACCTGACTCTTGCCCTGATTGCCTTTGCAGTTTACACCGTTTTCTGGCCAAACTTTGGACCTGAGAGCTTCTATTCAGTCTTACCGATTTGGGCAAATGCAGGTGCCTTAGGTGGAATGTACCCCTTAATAATTGCCGCTTTGCTTGGCAGCTACCTTTTATATGCCATTCTTGCACTTCTATTTGGAAGAAGAAGCTATTGCAGCACACTCTGCCCTTCTGCAGTGATGTATGGAGGCACTCTTGGACAGAGTATGATTTCTTACAATTATGAGTCCAAGATCAGCAAGAAAAACATAGGGAGCAAATACAAAGGAGCCGTTTACCCATACATTTCCTCCTCCTGGATATTCATGATAGTATTCTCCTACCTTTCTTTCAGGACAGCCACAGGAACTGGTAATTTCACATTGTTTGGGATTGACCCAATTGTATTCTTTTCATTCTTCATCTGGAATTTTCTATGGTACCTCTTCTTTGTTTCAATACCATTTATCGGTATGAGTCCCTGCAGGCGCTATGGCTGGTGCACAACAGGAACGTTTGTGGGTTTCTTCAGTAAAATTGGCATCTTTAAGCTTAAAGTCAAGAGTCCCGATACCTGCGTTACCTGCCCAACAAAAGACTGTGTCTCTGCTTGCGAGGTGGGGCTCGGAGATCTTCCAGGCCAGTTCATTAAGCAGGGTTTCTTTAAAAGTTCAAAATGTGTTGGGGCAGGCTCATGTATTGAAGCATGCCCATATGACAATATTTTCTATTACGATATCAGAAATGTAATAAAAGAAAGAAGGGAAAAGAAGATTAGTCGATATCCCTAGTCGATACCCTAACTTCCTTCTTTTTTGTTGCCTCGTGAACTGACTCAAACTGTCCTTTGAATTTCTCGAGGACTCTGGGAAGTGTGGTGTATTCCATGTCTTCCTCGGGAACTCTGTGAGGTTCAAATGGACCCATTCTTCTGAGGTAATCGACAACCTGAACTGCTGTTTTCCTTGCACCGTCGAATGCGGGGTCATCGAACATATCCACAGGTCCTGAAAGTTTTCCGTCCTTGAGAACAAAGCCAAGTCCAACCACCCTCGGTGGCCCGTCAAATCTTGTCATCTTGGCGTCCTTGAGGCTTACAGGCATAAGCGGTCCGTTAAATGAGCCTCTCATCCATCCAGAAACCAGATATGGATGTGAGAATGCTTCGAGTGATTCCCCTGAGGCAGGTAGACCTGACTGAATCCTGACTATACCGGCTGGATCATCCTTGCCCACATACTCCCCTGCAATGAAGGAAAGTTTGTCTGTGGTTATGACAGCTACATTCTCGTCCGGAAGTTTCTCATGATTGGGTTTTGTGTGTACTTTCTTTATTACATATCTTCCCTTTGACCCAATCATTCCCATAATGTCGTACATGTTTTCTGGGGCAGATAGGAAAATCCTCTTTGCCTCAATGATGTCCCAAACCTCAAAGATAAATCCGTCATGCATGTTTGCGTCGATTACTAATCCTGGAGTATTATACGGATCTGCGAACATTTTGAAAATTGGGAAGTTGAAAGCACCGGGCTCAGTTTTGTCCATCATGTAGACAATAAATGGTTCCGATTTTCTGGGAGTTATTTCCATCTCAGCCACTCCTGGACCCATTCCCTTTATGTTTCCTGAGAAAGAATCCTTGAGCAGATCCTGGCCAGCACCATATAATCCGACATTTCTTGCAAGATCAGTGCCTGCCTTGAATGCATTCCAAGCCAGTTCATGAATTTCAGGGCTGTCCGTGCCCTTGTTATGGATCATGGTGATCTGAATGTCGTCTCCAACACTAGAAACGTGGAAATCCGACAAAAGCGAGGATCCGTGATCCTTTACATACTTCTTCACTTCATCAACAACCGGGGCGAAAACAGTTGTGTGCCCTGGAAGACTACCAATATCAGCTTTAATGTGAGATATTGTTACTTTCATAGCTTACTATGTGCAACATGGCTATAAAATTTTTTTGTATAGGCAATTTGTATGTCGGCAATTGACATATTTTCTAATTATGCCATTCAACATTTAACGTATAGCAGGCATAAGGGTGTAAATATTTAGTAGAGTAAGCCTTAACCCATAAGTGAATTGGACAATTGAGCTCGTTATATTCATCATTTTTCTCTGGATAATGGCAATAATTTATCTTGCACCCAGGCTGTCCAAGACGAGGAATTTCCAGGCATATGGTCCATTCCTCATGATCAAACTCACCAAGAACAGAAAGATCCTGGACCGTTTTTCCAAAAGGTTTCCGGGAATTATTTTTGGGAAAATTTCTGTCGTAATTGTCATAATTAGTGCGATTCTTGCACTGATAATGCTCACCTACGGCGCTTATCTTTCAATTTTCATAACCCCTTCTAACGCCCCATCCCTGAATCTGCTGGTAGCATTTCCGGGCATTAACCCGGCCATCCCCATTGGCTATGGAACCATCTCACTTATCGCTGCTGTTGTAATCCATGAGATGTTCCATGGAATAGTTGCGAGAAAACATGAAATCAAAGTAAAATCAGTAGGTGCACTATTCTTTGTGATTCCAATCGGGGCTTTTGTAGAACCAGATGAGGAAGAAGTCGAAAAAGCAGATCCAGTACATAGGAGAAGACTGATTGCAGCAGGCCCCGGCATCAATATTGTTATAGCACTTGTAGCCCTGGTTCTACTTTCCCTTATTCTTGTCCCAGCTGCCACCCCAACGCATAACGGGACATACGTTCAATACGTCTCTGAAGGTTCCCCTGCTGCAAATTACATTACCAACGGCCAGGAAATAATAGCGTTTGGCAACTATACTGGCAACAGTGTTAGCAATTTACTGGTGGATTCCCATTTGACTCCAGGCAAATTCTACAATGTATCGGTATACAACGGCAAGGCTGTTAGTGTTTACAGTTTACCTGCAGGAATCACTGTGGATACCACCACACCAGGTACACCGGCTTCCACATACGGAATCATTTCCGGAGATGTGATTATATCTGTGAATGGACACCAGATTTACAATGACACCACACTGGAAACCATTCTTGATTCAACTGCACCAGGTTCTAACATTACAATAGTAACAGAGCATTATTCAATTTCATCGGGCAATCTTGTAGGAACCAGCAAAACCACTAATGTAACCACCATGTCCAAGTATGACTACTATTCCCAGTATTATCCGTCACTGAACAGCCCTGCTTACAGGAACCAGAGCTTTCTTGGTGTCACTCTTACCTATTCAGGTGCGCTGGGGTCAAACCTAAGCTCAATGCAATCACTGCTTTCTGGCCAATCCGTCTTCACCCAGCCATGGTCAGGAGGACTTGCGTTTATTGCACTCCCATTCCTGTACCTATATCCAATTCCAGCTGGGCTTGCCTCACTGTTCACTGTTCCTTTTTCAGCCCCGCTTTTCTGGGGAATTGTGAACATGGCATATTGGCTCTTCTGGATAGATTTCCTTCTGGGAATCACGAATGCCCTGCCTTTCCTCATATTTGACGGTGGCCAGTTTTTCAGGGATTCGCTCATCATCCTCGGCAGGAGAAGAAGGTTCAGTTTCCTCAAGGAAGATAAGAACGTAAAGATCCTCATGAATCTTGCAAGCGCAGTAGTTCTAATTCTGCTTTTGTGGCAGGTAGTGGTTCCAAGGTTGATATGAGTAGGTTCTTATAGTCAATACCAATACTTGCGCTGTTATTCACTTAAGGTAACGGTAGATATACAATGGCATTTCCAGAAGCAGTTGAAAGAAGACTTAATAAAAAAATTTGCATGAGATGTGATGCAAGGAATTCCCCAAACGCTACAAAATGCAGAAAATGCGGCTATACGGGGTTAAGACCCAAGGCCAAGGAAAGAAGAGGCGGTCAGTAGACGGACTCAGACGTAACGCGTGATGTGGCTATTATCCGTATGGAAGGTACGAATAATGAGCACGAAGCTTTCCAGTCCTTCAAGAGGATTGGGCTCAACCCACGTTATGTCCATGTAAACGAGCTGCAGAAAAAGACTGTAAGCCTCGAGAATTTTTCCTCCATTTTTCTTCCCGGTGGATTTTCGGCCGGGGACTATATCCGCGCCGGAGTGATTTTTGCAAACAGGATTGCACATTCATCTTTTGCTGAACTAAGGAATTTTGTTGATTCAGGTAAACCCGTAATAGGCGTTTGCAATGGTTTCCAGGTACTTTGTGAACTGGGCTTTTTGCCGGGATGGCAGTACGACAACCAGAGAGAGGTGGTACTCGGCCAGAACACATCAAACCGGTACGAATGCAGGAACACCTATATTGCAAGAACTTCTGAAAATGAGATCTTTTCAAAAGCGTTTCCCCAGGGAATGCCTTTTCTTGTGCCGGTTGCGCACTCAGAAGGGAAGATACAGATTCAGGACAAGGAGAGAAACCTGGAAAGACTCCTGGACGAAGGTCAGATATTATTCAGATACAGCGATGGTGAAGGAAAATACGGGGGATACCCATGGAACCCCAACGGTTCTGATTATGATATTGCAGCCATCTCAAATGTTCAAGGGAATGTTATTGGTCTTATGCCACATCCGGAAAGGATGTTTTACCGATATAGAACTGAAGACAAGAGGAAATTTGGAGGAACCGCAATCGGTGAATTATTCTTCAATTCTATCAAGGAATATATTCTCAGAAAAGGCTATTGACCCAGTTCATCCAGGAATTCTTTGACCTTTTCCTTAAATTCTTCAAGCGTTCCATCGTTTAGTATCATCTTGTCCGCAAGGGATATTGTTCTGCCAATCCCCCATCCAAGTTCCCTGTTATCCCTGCTGTCCAGTTCAGGTTCATTTCTGACATCATCTGGCCGATTTCTCCTCAAAATTCGTTTGAGTCTTTCTTCCTTGTTGGTGTAGATGGCTACAACGAGCACATTTGAAAAATTCTGCCTGAAATACTGAAGTTCCTCAATGTTTCTGAGCCCATCCACCACTGTTTTGTCAGGTTCACTTATTTTCTCACCGGTTCTTTTTGCCCAGATGTCCATACCGTGGGCTGAACGCTCACCAGTGGCAAATCTGCCTATATCCTTATCGTTGACGGGGATGCCTTGAATAGCAGCATATGCCTTTACCGTGTCACCCATGTGAACATCGAGAAATCCTTTCTTCTTTGCCACTTTAACAAATTCATCTTTCCCTGCACCTGGCATGCCGGTCACGATTATCATTTATACCTCTACCCGAAAAGGAAACCCATACCGTCTTCTGCCTGGGATTCTTCTTCCTTTATCTTGGCATAAATTTCGTCCGCCTTTTTCTTATCAAGTTCTGTAACTTCAGATCCAAAGAGTTCCTTGATTCTTTTGTTGCCTTCTTCGCTCCCTTCGTACAGAAAAACAAGCTTGTCATTTTCCAGACCGAATGATGAACCATCCTTCTGTGTTAATGCCTGCCTTCCGATAACCTCGTCAGCCAGCATTTTATCCAGAACTGACTTTTTGCTCTTAATAATCTGGTAAACTGCGTACACAATCCCTTAGATGGGGATTGTTAAAAAAGATTGGCAGGTTAAAATGTAGTCCCATTAAACAAAGCATCTTATAACGAATGCCTATCTTCACCGGAAGTAGAAAGTGGAATCAGACAAAGTTTGCCCAAACTGTGGTTACCAGGTTAAGCCTGAAGATTTTTACTGTCCTTCCTGTCGACACAGGATAGACTTCCCGGTAACCGGTTCAGAAGAAATGTTCACTCCGGAACCAATTAGCGAGAGAGTACAGCTTGCTAAAGCACTCACCGAATCCTCTTTTATCTACATAGCCTCCATTTTGCTCTCCACTGCTTTGTTCGTTGCCCTCTCATTGGGTTTGAACATATCTTCTGTATTGCAGTCCTTACTTCAGATGGCTTCTATAGGATTGTCCGGAACATCGCTTATTTACCTGGCCGGATTCTTAACAGGACCTTCAAGAAAATTCAGAAAACTCCATGTTCCAACACTGCTGATCTATCTTCTTGGCTTAGGCAATATCCTTCTGGTTATTGCCCTTGGGACAATTTTTCCATATTCTACGGCACTGAACAAAATAGTCGGAGAGTTGGGAAACAATGCAAACGTTGCCCTGCTTGTCCCCCAATATTCCACATTTTTTGCCCTAGTTGGTATAGCAGGTTTTCTGGGACTTGTTGGCACTATTGGATTTGTCCTTGCTCTTTCAAGGTCTTCAAGAATACTGAATCAACCCATTATCCTTTATGCAATCATTGCAGGTCTGATCTGCATCTTTCTTGAACTTGTGTCTGGAATCCCTGCTTTTATGCTTTTGCCTCCAGTACTCATAATCAATGGTGCCAGGAATTCACTTTCTTTTGACACATCCAAAAATTGAATATTTTTAGCTGATCAATTTTAATAGTTACATGACGCATTTCGTTGCGAGAGAATCCGATTCCAATAAAATATTTTAATTGGTTAAACATCCTTAGCGGATAACCCTATGGACCTAAGCTTAACGATCGGCGGCCCCCAGGGAGGAGGAATAGATACCTCTTCCAACATGATAAACAGGGCCTTTGCAGAAGCTGGATATAATGTTTTTGGAGTTAGGGAATACCACTCCAACATAAAGGGGAGACACAGCTACAACCACTTGAGGGTAAAGGAGCAGCGCCCTCGCTCTCTGAAATACCCGGTAGATATTCTAGTTGCACTTGATCCCGACACAATCTTCGAACACCTTGAGGATGTTGGAGAAGGCACAAAAATCATTTATGACAAAACTTTTGAGACATCTGACCTTGTGCAGGCAAGACTCATTATGAGGGATACTGCCCGAAGAATCAAGGAAACTCTCGATGAAGCAAAACTGCCAAACACCATTAAAGGTGCACTTGAATTGGCAAAGAAAAAGGGCGGAATACCCATTGCTGTCCCATTCAGTGAAGTTGTCTCGAGAGCAATCAAGGATGGCCCTGCCAGCAGGTATTTCAACACCCTTGGATCTGCGATCACACTCTCAATTTCGGGACTTGAACAGAAATTTGCAGAAGAGGCTATTAAACAGGTCTTTTCCAGCAAACCAAAAGTAGTTGAACAAAACGTGCAGGTTGTTGCGGCTGCCTATGAATATGCCAAGGAAAATGGAATAAACGGCAATAGCCTTAAAGTCCTGCCAAAAATGAAAAGATTCCTTCTTACCGGTAACGATGGCGCGGCAATTGGTAAATTAATGGGCGGTCTGAGATTCCAGACCTATTACCCAATTACACCGGCCAGTGATGAAAGTTCAATAATGGAAGAACACGAGCACCTTCACCTTGTGGAAACTGAAAAGAAACGGCTCAAGGAGGGCGGTGTCGTGGTTGTGCAGACAGAGGATGAAATTTCTGCCATAACAATGGCACAGGGTGCGGCAACAACCGGCTCTATTTCATCTACTGCAACAAGCGGACCTGGATTTTCACTTATGGCAGAAGGAATTTCATTCGCTGGAATGGATGAAGTCCCGATTGTTGTTACAGTCTATATGAGAGGCGGCCCAAGTACTGGACTTCCCACAAGGAACGGCCAGTCTGACCTCATGTTTGCTCTTAACACAGGGCATGGTGAATTCCCGAGAATAGTGATGTCATCTGGTGATGTTGAAGAATGCATATATGATTCAATGAAAGCACTGAAGTATGCCCACAGATACCAGCTTCCGGTTATACATCTAATTGACAAGAATCTTGCAAATACAACTGACTTTGTTCCAGAGATAGACTCCAAAAGAGTAAAGGTATTCCAGAACGAAAGACCATCTGAGACAAGACTCAGTTTCAAGAGATACAGCCTGGACACGGAAAACGGGATTTCAGAATTTGGCTACCTTGGAAATGATGTATTCTGGATGACTGGCGACGAGCATGATGAAGTAGGACATGTCACTGAGGACCCGGTTGTCAGGGACATGCAGATGAGAAAGAGATTCAGGAAACTTGAGACATTAGTGGAGGAAATCCCACCGGAAGAAATGGCAGAACTCATAGGTGAAAGGGAAGCAGAGGTAACTTTCGTCACCTGGGGAAGTCAGAAAGGGCCAATACTTGATGTAATTGACGATCTGAAAGAAGAGGGCATTACTGCCAACCTTCTGTATCTCAAGATGTTCCAGCCTTTCCCGAAGGAGTTTGTCAAGAAAGTTCTCAACAATGCCAAGCTTGTGATAAATGTGGAAAGCAATTTCATTGCACAGGCAGCAACTGCCATTGAGCAGAACACAGGAATAGAGATAAGGCACAACATACTGAAGTACAACGGAAGACACATGACTGAGGATGAAATACTGAAAACAACTAAAGAAATAATTGAGGGAAAGACGATCAAAGTATCGGAGGTGTTAGTAAATGGCGCATAATTTCAAGAGTGATATTGCGGTTGACTGGTGCCCTGGATGTGGTGACTTCGGTATACTTACATCCATAACGCAGGCACTTTCAGACCTTAATTTCGATCCAAAAGATGTCGTTGCTGTTTCCGGAATAGGATGCTCAGGTAAAACTCCTCACTATCTGAATATCGGAGGTATGCACACGCTTCATGGAAGATCCATACCGTTCGCAACAGGTGTTAAGTTATCAAACCCGAACCTCAAGGTCATAGTGCCTGGAGGGGATGGCGATATGCTTGGTATAGGTGCGGGCCACTTTGTAGCTGAAGGCAGGAGAAACAGCGGGCTTACAATTATGATATTCGACAATGAAGTCTATGGCCTGACTAAAGGACAGGCTGCCCCTACAATGGCACTCGGAGAGAAGACAAAGGGACTTGCCAGAGCGAACGTATTCAGCAAGGTCAATCCCATAACTCTGGCACTGACTGCCGGCTATTCATTTGTTGCAAGGGGATTTTCATTCGATATGAAGCAGCTCAAAGAGATCATAAAGACTGCAATCCTCCACGAGGGTTCTTCAGTAATTGATATCCTTCAACCCTGCCCTACCTACAATAACATAAACACCATGGAATGGTACAGGGAAAAAGTCTACAAGCTTGAAGACGACAAGTCTTGGGACCCCGTTGTAACACCTGGAAACGAGGATAAGCTCCACGAGAAATTCCAGCAGGCTTATGAAAAGGGCCTGGAATGGGGAGACAAGATTCCAACAGGAATATTCTTTGACAACAGAGCAGTCCCAAGCTTCTCCAAGAGGTTGAATGAGTTTGTCCCTGGATATCTGACGAACCCGCCTGCTACACAGGTAGTCACTGGCGAAGACGGATACACCCCATTGGATGTAGAAGCAACCTTTTCGGACAAGATTATTAAATAAGCCCTTTTCAGGGCCCAAAATACTTTTTTTCTTTTACGGATTCGTAAGAATATTTAATGTACAGATATTGAATCAACCCTGCAGAATGCAGGCACCTCTGGGAAAACGCATTATAGTTATAGGGTCACCTGGAGCAGGGAAGTCTACGTTTACAAAAAGATTATCCCGCACCACTGGCATTCCGTTGCACCACCTGGACAGGATTTACTGGTTACCAGGTTGGAATCCCATTTCCCAGGATGAGTTTATTGAGAGACAGAAGCAAATTCTGTCTGGCGATTCCTGGATCATAGATGGCAATTACCAGGGAACGCTAGAAATGAGGCTGAGGCAGGCGGATACTGTAGTTTTTCTTGATTTTAGGCGTTATCTCTGCCTTTTCCGTTCTCTCAAGAGAACTATGATTTCAACTGCTCCGAGAACAGACATGACTGAAGGATGTGACGAAAAGATAAATTTGGATTTTCTCAAGTGGATATGGAACTACAAGAAAAGGAACCGCAACGACACAATGAACTTACTGAACGAAACAAAGGCCAAATGTATTCTGAGATTCACTTCACCCGGTAAACTGGAAAAATATCTTGAAGACTTAATCAGATCAAATCCCCAGGAAACCTACTGCAGAGAGGTACAGGAATAGTATGCCAAAAAATCCCAGTGAAATTATGCTGAAAAATTTCACACCCTGTTCAACCTTATCACCGTATTTGGCAGAAGCTTTGTAGATCAACACCGAGAGGAATAGTACCCAGCCTATTATGCCAACGAACAGGAAGACAAAAGTCACAAATCCGAACTTCTGGTTAACACTCAATCCTGCTGTAAACCACCAACCTATCTGCATAGGATTTATCAGGCCAATTGTGAGTCCTGCAAGGTAGCCGGATCCACTTTTTTGCAGTGAGCTGCCCCCAGTACTGGATTTAAAAATTGAGTAAGCGAGATAGAAGAAGAAAAAAGAACCAAGCAGGTAAATTACATTGTTGAATCTTGCAAGATCTGCAACTTGTCCAAAAAAGAGAATGATCACCATTAGGATGAAATCTGCAGTCATTGCACCCATGCCAACAAGAAAACCACCCATTACAGATCTGGTTGCCCTGTTGACAAGTATGGCAGTAACCGGGCCTGGTGGACCCGCAAGGGAGACACCGAGGAGCGTACCAACAACTGCAATTATCAGTAGATTCACTGAATCCTCATTCTGTATGCAACTTAGAGATTAAAGTTAATGTAGTCTGAGGGTTTTCGTAATACTGCAGATACATATGATAGAGCCAGATTTTGAAGGCAAGGAAAAGATACTTGAATTCCTGGAATGCACAGAAGAGGACGTTCGGGAATCTTTTAAGAGGGCAAACAAGATAATTGAATATGTTCAGGACAAAATAGGTGGAAAGAACTACTGGCAGGTTTCTCCACCAGAACTGTGCTGGCTTTATACTGGAGTCAGGCTAATGCGCGCACCATTAATGGCGGAAACTGGAGTTGGCCCCGGCAGCACTAGCACAGCCATACTTGATGCATCAGCTGAATTCAGAGGAAGGTTATTCAGCTTTGACCTTGGTGAAAAATACGGGGAAGAAGAAAAAGCGATGCCGGTTGGTTTCCTGGTTCCCGAGAAATTCAAAGAAAGATGGAGCCTCGTGATAGGAAACACTAAGGACACCCTCGATGGGAAGATGAGTTATTTCGGGCCTTTTGACATCTTTTTCCATGATTCTCAGCATACTTTTGAGCATGTAAACTGGGAACTTGAAACTGCCATAAAGAACCTGAGGAAAAAATTCCTCCTAGTTGTGGATAATTATGACTGGACGGACGCGCCTGATAAATTTGCAGAAAAACACGGACTTTGTCTTGTAAAAGTAGCTGATGATATGTGTTTTATCTTCCCTGAAAAATATGCCTAAGTTGAGTTAATATCTGCGTCTGCATAGTTAGAGAGCTTTTTTTCAAGTTCTCTTTCACTAATATTTTTCTCGCCAGAGGCGCCGAAAACATTTTCAAATCTTGACTGCCTGGCTATTTTATTGCCCTGGAACATGGACAAATTAGAATCCTCCAAAAGGTATCTCTTGAACAGGTCAAGCTGTCCCATAACCCTGACGAATCTTGTTCGGCCATACCTGCCCATGCTCTTGGTTGTTGCTGCGAGAAGCCCGAAGTCTTCAAGTTCTGACAGAATGTCGCTCACTCTCCTGCTTGTAAGAGACATGAAGCCGAGTTCACTGCAGATGTTCCTGTAATTTTCATAAATCTCACCGGTTATCATCAACTTACTGCTAACTTCCTGGGTAACTACAGAGCTCAGCAGGACTATTTTGCTCTGGAGAGGCAGTGTCTTGATTGCCTCCCTTACAACATCCATCTCGAATTTATCACGAGCCTCGTAAATTTCTTTGTCCGTGATCTGTTTCCTCTCTTCTCTCATGGAAATTTCAATTGCAATTCTCATTAGATCAAGTGCCTTTCTTGCGTCACCATGTTCCTGAGCTCCAAGGGCGGCACAAAGATTGATTGCAGATTCCTGGACCACGTCTTTCTTTACTATTCCGTTAAGCCGGAATGAAATGATGTCCCTCAGATCAGAAGCATTGTATGGAGAGAACATAATGCTCTCCTGATTCATCCTGCTCTTGATCCTTGGTTCCATTCCGTCCATAATATTTGCATCGTTTGTAATTCCAATAAGTGAGGTTCTCGAATTGGTGGAGTCATCAATTATCTTCAACAAAACATAAAGCGAGTCTCCTCCATTCTTCTGAACCAGTCTGTCTATTTCATCCAGAACCAGGACGTAATAACCGCCTCGTCTGTTAATTCTGGATATGAGTTCGGTATAAATCCTGTCAAGAGGCCATCCCATTGGGGGGATATCTTCCTCCGGATTGTCTGAGAGTTCGTTTACAAGTGTTGTCAGAATGGAATATGGGGAATCGTGTACCTGGCAGTTTATGAAACAGATTCTTACCTTCTCACCAGCAGCTTCAGTGAGCATCCTGGTGACATATTGAGTGGTGGATGTTTTTCCGGTTCCTGTTTTCCCGTATATGACAATGTTGGAGGGTCTTGAGTCACGCATAATGCTGCTCAGAATTCTCACCATATGGTCAATTTCTGTTTCTCTGTGCGGGAATGAGTCCGGGACAAATGAACCGCTTAAGTGGCCGAGGTCGCCATCCAGCAAGTCAGAAGAAC
The DNA here is from genome assembly GCA_046705365.1 of Thermoplasmataceae archaeon. Taxonomy (GTDB): domain Archaea; phylum Thermoplasmatota; class Thermoplasmata; order Thermoplasmatales; family Thermoplasmataceae; genus JAJZOM01. The sequence goes on along the minus strand of JBJKQM010000043.1, from coordinate 1,311 downwards.
CAGAATATTTGGAAAATAAATTCATGTAAATACCGGTAAGGTACACAAAGGGGTTAGCAGTACTAAAATGTTTTTTGACCAGAAGAGTAAACTGATTGATGATCAAAAGCTTAAAGTTCAGCATATGGCATTACGGGAGCTTTCTCGTATACCATTATAGCCCCGGCCAGGTATAGAGAGCCTGCAACAACTATAAAGTCGGAGGTTGAAAGCGCTTTCTCGTATGCTTCAATAGGGTCATCAATTGTGACAGGATCCCTGAAAATACCGGCCGAAATTGACTTAAGCCTTTGAGGAGAAATGGCTCTCGAAGGCTCGTCCGGAGTAGTGAAAATAACCTTCCCGGATATCTGCCTCATTATTCTGAGGAAAGAGAAAGCGTCTTTATCTGTGAGCATTCCCAAGAGAAGGGTAGGCTCTTTTATCCCTAGTTCCCCAAGTGAAATTCTCAGTGCATTTGCTGCAGGTGGATTATGGGCACCGTCCACCATCACCATAGGGTCCTTTCTGATAATGTCCATTCTTCCGGGCCATCGGGTATTCCTGATTCCCTTTTCTATATCCGTTTTAGTTATAGATTTGACCTCTGAATTTTCAATTGCAAGAATAGCGCAGGCAACATTAGAGGGTTGGAACCCCCCAAGCATGTTTACCTTTATTTTGTACTCCCTATTTGGAGTACCCAGGGTGAATTTACTGCCCGTAATATCACTATTTAGATCAGAGACAACAGACACTGTGGGGGCGTGGATAAAATCAGAGCCTCTGGATTCTGCGATGCTCTTCACTCTGTTAATTACTTCAGTCTTGTTGTCACCAAGAATAACAGGTACCCCTGATTTTACGATTCCTGCCTTTTCTCCTGCAATTGAAGTGAGTGAACACCCCAGTTTATCTGCATGCTCATAGCCCACCTGGGTTATCAGGCTGGCCTCCGGGACGATTATATTTGTAGAATCAAGCCTTCCGCCAAGGCCTACCTCAATACTTGCATAGTCCATTTTCTTCCTGGCAAAGTGGCTGAACGCCATTATGGTGGTAGCTTCAAAGAACGTAGGATTCCTATTTTCCTTTGATAATTTCTCAATCAATTCCCGATTTGCTTCCACGAATTGGATGATTTCCTCATCTGAAATCTGTTCCCGGTTGGCTATGATTCTCTCATTGAATCTGACAAGGTGTGGGGAAGTATACAGGCCTGCAGAATACTTCTGCATCAGGATATTATAGAGAAAAGCGGACGTGGAACCTTTCCCGTTTGTTCCAGCCACATGAAATGATTTGAATTGTTTTTCAGGTTGACCGAGCAAT
>JBJKQM010000042.1:0-23852 GCA_046705365.1 Thermoplasmataceae archaeon | reverse complement strand
TTGTCCCCCTGACCTTGGGACCACCAAAATACACTGAAAGTGAAGTACGTTTCGAAGCCCACTCACGCGCAAGAGCCTTGATGGTATGTTCAGGTATACCAGTAATACCGGATGCCCACTTTGGTGTCTTTGGAACACCGTCATCTTTACCTCTTACATGGTTTTCAAATTCCAGGAATCCTACTGTATGTGTATCCACGTATTCCTGATCATAGAGGCTTTCCTCGATCCAGATATGGGCAATTGCCAGATAAAGTGCTGAATCCGTGTTTGGCTTTAGGGGGATCCATTTGTCAGCGTAAACTGATGATGCATAGTTGAGGTCTGGAGAAACTGCAACAATCTTTATTCCTGCTTCCTTGAGCCATCTTGACATTACAGTGGATATTGATCCAGACATGCCAAAACCGGTTGATTCCGGATCGTTCCCTGAAAATATGACCATTTCAGTATGTTCCAGAACGTCGTCCCATACCTCATCCTGGAACGGTTCACCCAGGGATTCCTCGAATCCCCAGACATGCTTGGCTCCCCAGTAATAGCCCTCCCAGCTGTCAGGATTCCTTATCTGTTGAGTCCACCATCCCCACCCAAGGTCTTCATGTATCTTGTCGAATAAGTAATGTCCCCAGAAGTGAAGGGATTGCATGTAACCGCTCTGTCCATGTCCGTCTGCCTGCACCAGCACAGGTTCCATGTTTCCATACCTGGAATGAATCTGTTTTATTTGCCTGACAATTATGTTAAGGGCTTCATCCCATGAGATTCTGACGTAATCACTGATTCCCCGTTTTTCAGTATTTGGATTATTTGGATCCCAGTCTTTTCTCAGCAATGGGTACCGGACTCTATCTTCAGTGTCAACTCTTCTTTTCCATGAATAGGCAAGAGGCATCTGAACATCCTTCCTTGGCCTTGAAAAGTTCCCTCTTGAGGTCTTGATCGTGTAGAGTTTGACGTCGTCCGGGATATAGAATGGAAGGCACTTCAAGATCTTGTTGTCTTTCACATGGCATTTCAGTGGGAAGTTGGATCTGGCCAGACCGCTGGCCGGGTGAGCGATATAAACTACCCTCTCACCAGAATTATGCGGCATGAGATTTCATAGGGTGGGGATATTTACTCTTTTCCTCTCACATCTGAAAAATATGAGACAGATGTTTGAATGGAATCGTTTTTATGAAATTTTGTTTACAAATTCCCGTCATAACTTAAGCATTGTAGATCTTGAGGGAAACCAGTTCTCCCTTGCCGATATCCACAACCTGGGATATGTACCTCCCGGAATCGCCTATGAGTTCCTTAATCTCTGCCATTTCCTCCGGTTTTGGTGAAATAGCGTTGTCCACCACCAGTAACCCGTTTGGTTTCAGGATACGGTCAAGGTCTCCCCAGTAATCCTTATATTGGGGTCTTTCGGCATCGAGGAAGATAAAATCGATAGAGCCTGATGGCACTGATTTGACAAAATCCCTTACATCCATTAGAATTGAACTTATGTGTTTTTCAAGGCCGCTCTCCTGGAAATTTCTGTTTGCCGTTTCATGTTTGGCCTTGGATACTTCCAGTGTCGTGACGTTGCCACCGTTTCTGGAAACTGCGTCTGCAATCCAGATCGTTGAATATCCGTTTGAGGTACCTATTTCCAGGATATTTCTGGCTTTGCTTGACTGGATTAAAATTGAAAGAAAGGTACCGGTATCCGGGGTAATATTCAGCATCCTCTCTTCATGAACATTATTATGGGAATCGTGCTTCTGACCATTTCTGTAAATTCCATCAAGGAGTTTATTCAAATTTTCATCCATAATATCATCCTTCCTGTCTCTCATATCTTAAAATTGATCTACATGGTATCTAAAAAAATACCGATGCTTCATCACTTGTTGTAACAGGTGAATAATATCATACCTCTGGACTCCCCGAAAGTGAACAATGCACTTGCAAAGAACAGGTTTCCTTGCAGAGCGCAAATCAGGTAAACATACAAATCAGAGAACAAGGTATAGTGATTCAGGCAGGTGTGATCAAAATAACCAGAGGAAAAGTTGCGATTAATGCGACAGCGCAAAGGATGGAGCAATACCTCGAATATTTGGCTATTCTTGGAGTAATTTTCTCCCTTATAACCATAAGGGGAAACTACATCCTGGCCCCACCCTACGCAGTATCTGCCTACCTCATTGTTTTCCAAAAAGGTACAAAATATGCCTCAAGAACCAGCCTGCTGGCAACCTACTCCTTGGTAATCGCGTCATCAGATCTGCTCCATTTTATGCTGGGAGCAAGTTTGAGCGGGATAATAGTAAACGTGATTATTGTGTCTGCTTTCATAACTTTCACCGATCTCTCCCATCCACCTGCAATAGCCTTGACTATTTTCTCTTATATCGCAGGAGACCCCTTGGATTTTACCATCTCATCAGTCCTCTCACTGTCTGCATTGCTTGTTGCTTCTATTTTGCTCCAGAAATATGACAATTTCAGGGAGCATTCGCGTGGGGATGCCATTGATTGAGGAAGTAGCTGTCTATACCTGACCAAAGGTTAAAACCACTGTTTAATTCGTATTAAGTACAGGTGGGCTTCCTGGATCACGATATCAGTATTTCCTGGGTTTATGAGAAAGTACAACCGAAGGGCGGAACTAGGATACTTGTAGACAGGTTATGGCCACGAGGAGTTTCCAAGAGCCAGCTGAATTTGGACTATTGGATGAAAGAAATCGCTCCGTCCAATGAACTGAGGGCATGGTACTCGCATGATCCTGAAAAATGGGAACAATTCCGGGAACTTTATTTCAATGAGCTTGACCATAACCCGAAAACTGTGGAATTGCTGGTAATCTGCAGGGAATCCAATGTCATCTTCTTATATTCAACTAGAAGCCACCAGCACAATAATGCAGTAGCGCTGAAGGAATATGTTTCGTTGCATGTATAACTGAAAAAGAAACACAACGCAGGGAGATTAAATATGGACCGGTCGGGATTTGAACCCGAGGCCTCCTGCTTGCGAAGCAGGCGATCTACCTCTGATCTACCGGCCCTGTTCCACTGGATGGTTTTGAAAATAAAATAAGTTTGGCACAACTCACACCCTATGTCCGTCTAATGCCAAACAACTCAATTATCTGATGAATGCGTCCCCCATTAATCTAGAAGCCATAATCAGGAAATTGTTAGCAGAATTTGACTGTTCATAGAATGAAATGAATCCGTGAACCATACCCAGGGCGCGAATCCCAGTTGCTTTTGTCCCCTGTTCGTTCAGTTTGCTCACAAATGTCTCCCCCTGGTCCCTAAGCATGTCAAATTCCGCAGTGAATACGAAAGTCTCCGGCAAGCCGGATAAGTCATCCACCCCAAGTATGTTGTACCTTGGATCAACCAGATCTTCTCTTGAGTTTATGTACTGCTTCATGAACCATGCACTCATCTTTCCGGTAAGGAACAGACCACTGGAAAATTCCCTGTGAGAATGGGAGGCGATGTCCGGAGTTACAACGGGATAGAAAAGCGCCTGAAATTTTGGAAGCCTGATTTTGCGGTCCCGGCATATAATTGAAATGGAAGCGCAAAGGTTCCCTCCTGCACTGTCTCCTGATATAGCCAGCTTTTCAGGGTTTACTCCAAATTCAGAGATATTGGACAGTGCCCATTTGTATGCAGATAGAGCATCCTCCACTGCTGTGGGGAATTTGTGTTCCGGAGCAAGCCTGTAATTGACAGAGAGCACTTTGCTTCCGGAATTCTTGCTGATGAACCTGCACACATTGTCATAGGAATCTGTGTTGCCAAAGACAAAACCACCCCCATGAAAATAGACAATGAGCGAGTCTGAACCTGCATCGGGTGTATAAAGCCTGGCAGTTATTATTCCATTTTCAACAGGTATCCTGAAATCCTCGACTTTTTCAACATTTACAACACTGTTTCTAAGCGCAACACCTGAATTGTCCATGGTTTCCCTGAACAATTTCGGGTTTATTTTGTCCAGATCTATCTCGTTCAGAGCAGATACCTGATCGAGAAATTTTCTGATCTCAGGGTCGACTGGCATAAGTGTAGAAACGAACCTATGCTAAAAGATATTGGCAGGACTCCCATTGTTGATCTCATCTTCCACATTTACGTTTCCCGTAACAGGTGTTATTAACCACCGGACATTTCATAGGCATAGTGAAAGAAACCTCACAGGCAGGAACCAGTGAAGCCAGCGCCAGAGAGTTATATCTTGGCGGGAAGATCGAACCAAGGGAGTACCAGATAAGTCTTTACAAGGAAGCTGTTGAGAGGAATACCCTTATTGTTTTGCCGACAGGACTTGGAAAGACAATCATTGCGGCACTGGTGGCAGACTATATCCTGAGAAGGAATAATGAAAAAGTTATTTTCCTTGCACCAACGAGGCCACTTATCTCACAGCATTACGATACTCTGAAAAAACTGCTGGACCTTGATGATAATGAAATATCAAAATTCACAGGCGAAGTGGATAACGAGGATCGGCTCCTTAAGTGGGTGACTTCAAAAGTGGTTGTCTCAACTCCCCAGGTTGTTCTCAACGATATGAGGAATGGGCTCTTCAACATATCCAAGTATGGACTGATTATTTTCGATGAGGCACACAGGGCCACAGGTAACTATGCTTATGTTGAAATAGCAAGAAATTTCCTCGATGCAAGAAGAAGACTCATTCTAGGAATTACAGCGAGCCCTGGCGGAGACCGCGAAAAGCTCAATGAAATCACAGAGGTCCTGGGAATTGAGGCCGTAAGGATAAAGAGCGAAAGCGATCCGGATGTCCACAGATACATGGGTGGTATCGACTTAAAGGTCAGGAAACTGGATCTGCCTGATTACATCAGGGAGGTTTCTGGAATACTCAGGAAAGTAATCGACAGGCTCACTGAGAAGATAAAGCCGGCAGGCATAATGACCCCCGGAAGATTTTCCAGAAGCCAGCTTGCCTCAAAAATTGGTGAAGTTATTGAAAGGGCAAAAAATGGAGAACCAAACCTGTTTTCGGTTGTCACCTATATTTCAGCTGCCATAAGGATAGACTATCTCCTGGAATATCTGGAGAGCCAGGGGGTGGAAATCGCCTTTGACTACGCAAACGAGATCCTTGGAAGCGAGGAAAAGACTCTTAAAAAGACAGCCACAATCGTAACCAAGATGCCAGAATTCAATCAGTTCATGGTCAGGCTCAACGATCTTAAGAACCAGAAGCTGGACAACCCCAAGATGAGAACTGTACTCGAAATGTGTGAGGATCAGATTTCCTCCAACCCTGATTCAAGGGTTATTGTATTCACCCACTTCAGGAAAACCTCGGACCTACTGGTGAATTATCTTTCAGAGAAATCAACCCTGCTCAGGCCTGTGAGATTCATTGGACAATCGACCAAATCTGGTGATGAGGGCCTGAAACAGAAGGATCAGGACATACTTCTGCAGAAATTCAGGAGCAATGTCTACAACGTACTGGTGGCAACTAGCGTTGCAGAGGAAGGTCTTGACATCCCTGCGACGGACCTTGTCATATTCTTTGAGCCTGTACCTTCAGAAATAAGGAGCATACAGAGAAGGGGAAGAACTGGCAGAACGCACGCCGGTGCAGTAAGGATCCTGATGTATGATGGCACGCGGGATGCGGGTTACTACTTTTCCGCCATAAAAAAAGAGACCAGGATGAAGAAAAATATAGAAAAACTTCAAGACAGCCAGCCGGCAAGGACCAGGAAGAAAACCGGACCTACAAGCCTTGACGATTTTAATTGAATTCCTGGCCTATGAAAGCCAACTTGGCAAGAAGCGCATCCAGTTGGATAAGGTCGCTTGAGCCTTCAACCATCCTGAATTCTGCCTCCCCGAGAGCCATAATCACCTGTATTTTCTGCTTTGGCGGAATTAACTCCTTCCTGACCGAAGAATGCAGGCCCCTGATAATATCAATTCCTGAAAGGCCATGCTCGACCATCATTGAGTCCAGGGTTTCCCTGGCTTCCTCGAAGAGCCCCCCTATTGCCTTGGAGAGTAACAGCTTGAATTCCTTTGGATTTGCAAGTCCTGAAATTTCGTAGATTTTCGTTGCGCTGAGTTCCCCTGATGATTTAATTGTCTGGAGAATGTTCAGGGCTTTCCTCAGGTCGCCTTCAGAAATTTCAGTGATCGCTTCAAGTGAATCATCATCGATCTGGAAGCCTTCGGCATCAGCGATTGTCTTAATTCTTGAGGCCATGGATTCAGCCTTTATGGGCTTGAATCTCATTACTACCGTCCTGGACTGGATAGGGAGGATAATCTGGGATGAGTAGTTGCATGAGAATATGAAACGTGTTGTAGATGAGTAGATTTCCATGGTTCTCCTCAGTGCTGCCTGAGCCTCCGGAGTCAGCTGATCTGCTTCATCCAGGAATATAATCTTGAATCCCAGGGGATTGGAGGGCATTATCCTTGCGAAATCCTTAACGTTTTCCCGTATCACATCTATACCACGCTCGTTGGAGGCGTTCAACTCAAGGAAATTTTCTTTCCAGTTCTCCCCAAAGAGTTCTATGGCTGTGCAGATGGCTGTGGTTGTCTTCCCTGTGCCTGCTGGCCCCGCGAATATGAGGTGTGGAAGTTGGCTGTGTTTTACGAATGATTCTATCTTTCGTATATTGGCTTCCTGTCCCACAATATCGGATAATTTCTTGGGCCTGTACTTTTCAATCCAGATGTCTATCATTTTGACCAACGGGTTTAGTTACTCTCAACAGTTCAAATCGCATTTAATTCTTTCTAGCACAATGCTGCCATAAGGTTCATTAATTTATTCTACCATGTTATCCAATCACTGAATGAGCGGCAACAGGATAGTAGTTCTGGCTTCGGGAGAGGGTACTAATTTTCAGGCTCTTATAGATGCGGTGTCATCTGGCAGGCTTAATGCCGTTATTGTGGGACTCATTTCCGACAAGAAAAGCTCAGGTGCCCTGAAGAGGGCCAGAGCCAATGGAATAAACGCCATTTCATTCCCAAGGACAGAGGAAAACAGGGAGAATTATTTCAGGGAGCTAGATCGCATTATGGAGAACCTCCATCCGGACCTGATCGTGACCGCGGGATTCATGAAAATAATTCCCACCTGGCTTGTCCAGAAATATCTCTATAAAATAATTAACACACACCCTTCCCTGCTTCCATGTTTTGGAGGACCCGGATTTTATGGGCACAGGGTTCATGAAAAAGTACTGGAGAGCGGTGCAAGAATCAGTGGCTGTTCGGTTCATTTTGTCACTCCTGACGTGGACGCTGGTCCCATTATTTTACAGAAAGCGGTGGAAGTGCAGGATGATGATACGCCTGATACACTCTCTGAAAGGATAAAGGAAGTGGAACACGATCTTCTGGTTCAGGCATCTGAGATCGTTTTGAATGGAGATTTTGAGATTTCAGGAAAGAGGGTCAGCAGGAAGGGATAATTCTCCATTCGATTTCTTTTTTCTTTCGACCATCAATACAAGCAGGAAAATTAGGGCAACTGCACCTGCAAAAAGGATCCACAGTATTGACATATACCAGGGAATTGTCATTGGCGGATATATGAGATACACAGTGGAGAAGCCGTTGTAAAACCAGTGTATAGGAATGTCCACAAAAATTCCGAACTTGAGGAATCCGAATGCCAGTATGAAACCGACAAGCGCGGCTGAGATTATTTTTCCCGGATCCCATGCTCCAAAAAGAAAGTGCGCAAACCCAAAGAGTATGCTGGTGGCAATGACGAGTATGTAATCTCCCTTCGTGAGCTTGATACCATACTTTCTCCTTATGATGCCGGGAACCAGGAATGAAATGGCAGTATCTTTTCCTGTTCCACTGGCCCGTCTTACAAGATATGCAGAGAACAGCCCAAGAGGTATTATCCTGAACCCGAGTTCTTCTGCAAATGGTGCGTATATCAACTGTATGAAACTGAGATATGGATGCTGCTGGAGTCCTGTCTCTATGGTCGTACCACCAATCTGGACTCCAAGGGCCAGTTCTATGAGGCTAATCACAAGGGACATCAGGTATCCAAACGAGGCCATTCCGCCGTAGTAAAGAATTGGGTTGTCCATCAGAGGCCCTTTGAATTTTGAAAAGCCAAGATAGATTATAGAAGCAAAGAAAATTGAATAAAGGACAGCCATTCCAATGGCAACCCATATTGTTGGTACCGGGAAGAAGGGAGTGTTCAATATGAGAACGAAGAAATAAACCGGCGATGGTTTCATGAAATCAGCAGAATGTGAAGGGCTGAACATTGCATATAATGAGACCAGAAAGAACAGGAATGCCAGGAAAAAAGTTAATGAGAATACAACTTTAAAAAAAGGTGAATTCTGAAGATATCTCACTTCAGTTCTCTCAACACCACTTGAATAGGGGGCTCTCCATGAATGGCTGCCCGAATCCATAAAGTGTGATGCCTTTACAGCTAAAAAATCTAGTCCAGTACGAACTTGTATCCGTACTGAATTATTCCAGCTGAACCCTGTTGGGCGATCTTCCTGAAGGCTGCATTTACTCTCTTGCCGATTTCAACCTCCCCGGGATCTGCATCCACTATCTGTCCTGTTAGAGACGGTCCTTCATCAAGCTTTATGATTGCAAGGATGTATGGCCTCTGCCTGACAAATGGGGAAGGAACTTCATGTACTACGGTAAAGGATTCTATCACACCTTTTCCTGAAAGCGTTACCTCACTCATCTTGCCTATAGACTCCCTGTGGCAGGTCGGGCAGACATCTCTGGGCGGGAAATAGGTCTTCTGGCAGTTACCGCACTGATGTGCTACCAGCCTGTACCTGTGTTCCGCTTCTCTCCAGAATCTTGATACCTCTCCCATTTTTACTCACCTCCCACAATATGCACGACTGACATTGAACCAGTTCCACCCATGTTGTGAAGCATTGCATACCTTGGATCTTTGACCTGTCTTTCACCTGCTTTTCCCTTGACCTGCCTGTAGGCTTCGACAAACTGGCCAACGCCTGTGGCTCCCAGAGGATTTCCCTTCGCCTTGAGGCCTCCGGATGGATTTATGGGAATTCTGCCGTCCAGCCTTATGTCCTCGTAAACCAGATCCTTGGCCTTTCCCTTCTCTGCAAATCCAAGGTCCTCCAGTTCCATAAGCCCGTAAATGCTGTATGAATCATGGATTTCTGCAAAAGATATGTCATCTATTTTCAGATTTGCTCTTTCGAGCGCTTTCCTGGATGCCACCTTGGCAGATTCCAGTGTGTATAATGATTTTCTGCTGTGAACTGCCAGGTAATCCTGGGCATCTGCTGAACTGAGAATCTTCACACCCTCCAGCTTGTTCTTCTTGACATATTTCTCTGATGCCACAAGTATCGCAGCTGCGCCATCGCTCACCGGACTGCAGTCCATAAGGTTCAGTGGCTCAGCAACCGGGGTTGCATTCAGTGCCTGTTCCAGTTTCAGTTTGTTCTTGTATTGTGCATCTGGGTTCTTTGAGGCGTTGAGATGGTCATTTATGGACATCATTGCGAGCGCATCTTTTTCCACCTTGAAATCTGTCATGTATTTCCTTGCAGATATTGCGGCAAGTGCAGCCGGTGTTGCTCCGAAGAATGCTTCCCATTCCCTGTCAAGAACAGAGCTTGTTAGATCCAGTATCTCCGACCCATAGACATCGGTCATTTTTTCCACACCTCCGACCATTACCAGGTCGTATTCCCCTGACTTTATAGCCATGTACGCCTGCCTGACTGCGGCGCCTCCGGATGCGGTTGATGCTTCAATCCTGATTGCAGGAATGTGGTTTTCAGCAATTCCTGAAAAGTCTGAAAGCAGTGCACCGATGTTTTCCTGTCCATTGATAATCCCCGCAAGGCTGTTGCTGCCGTAAAGCACTTCAACATCCCTGGAGAAGACTCCAGCGTTTTCTATGGCCCTCAGGCCGGCTTCAACTGCCAGTTCCCTCAATGATTTTTCCCAGAGTTCTCCAAATTTTGTTTCCCCTGCTCCAACTATGTAAACGTCACTCAATTCCATCACCTACTATGAGTTTCTTCTTGAACTTTGAATACATGGCGTAGTCAAGCCACCTTACCTTGCTGAGCTGTTCCTTTATTGTAGGAGCTGCGTGCCTGTCAAGGTCAAGAATATTGTCCGTAACTGTCAGGTCAAAGGCATCTGATCCTGCACCTGAACCGAATGAAACCGCGAATATCCTGTCCCCAGGCTTAGCTATATCCAGTACGGATGAAAGCCCGGTCATCATTGATGCGGAATAGGTATTCCCGATAACAGGAGTCAGTAGGCCATCCTTGTACTGCGATTCCTCGAATCCAAGGACTTTTGCTGCCCTCATTGGAAACTTTCCATTAGGCTGGTGGAAGATCGCATAATCATAATCTGATGGTGTAGTGCCTCTTTCCTCAAGCATATTTTTTGCTGCCCCGAGGGTGTGCCTGAAGTATGCTGGTTCACCTGTGAATCTCTCACCATGGCTGGGATATGGTTCACCTTCCCTTCTCCAGAAATCAGGCGTATCAGAAGTCACTGACAAAGTGTGGTTGATCTCGGCTATAACATCGTGCTTGCCGATTACTATGGCGGTTCCTCCGGCAGACGCCGTGTATTCAAGAACATCTCCTGGAGCGCCCTGTGAGGTATCAGCACCAATTGCCATACCGTATTTTATCATATCTGAATCCACCATGGCTTTTACATTCTGCATACCCGCAGTTCCTGCCTTGCATGCAAATTCGTAATCTGCTGCGAACAGAGAGAAATCCATTCCCACGGCTGCAGACACTATGGTTGATGTAGGCTTCACCGCGTAAGGGTGCGATTCTGAACCGATATATAGGGCACCTATGCTCTTCGGATCAAGTTTTTTCCTCCTTAATGCGTTTCTTGCAGCCTCCACTGAAATTGTTGCAACATCTTCATCTGGCGCTGGTACTGACTTGCTTAAAATGTATATTCCATTCTTGATGGAGTCAACGTCTTCTCCCCACACCCTTGCAATTTCTTCAGGTTTTATCCTGAATCTCGGGATGTAGGAACCGTAACTTACTATTCCGGACATTAAAGCACCGGTTTTAGAGAGATAAATCTTATATTTAAAAATTCACGAAATGAGATTAAGCAATTGTCGATTTCAGCCATTCATGGATATAATCCTGCCACATTAAACAAATCTGACGTGATCACCCAGTTGTAAACCAGTATAAATGTGAGTCTATTTATTGTCTGACAAGGGAAAATCTCACACGGGGCTGCTTATTTCAACTCCTAAAGGGCATTTTGTTATTTCCCAACATGGGATACGTTTATATTTTCGGATTATATAGTTAAGATGTATCCAGTCTGTGTATACTGTTGTGCAGGTAATGATGCCTGAGGCAACCAATATATACCAGTATGCAACTGGATAATAGGGAAACAGCATGACCACGCTAATACTGAATGTGGACAGGGATAACGACTACGGTGAAAAGGCAGGCATAGAGGGACCTGTAGTCGGATACGAGGCCTGCTATAATGCAGCCCTGAAGCTGATTTCCCAGGACCCTGAAGATTCTGATGCCAATGCGCTGTTCGGAGCGATCAAACATTATGAGGAACTACTGAAACAGGGCATCCACTCTGAAGTGGCACTCATCACCGGAGACATGGATGTTGGCCAGGTATCAGATGAAAGAATTGGCAGACAGCTGGATCTCCTCTTATCAGACGACAGGTTTGATGATGTTGTCCTTGTAACAGACGGAGCCGAGGATGACTACATAGTTCCCCTGATCATATCAAGGAAAAAGATGCGTTATGTCAAGCATGTTATTGTCAGGCATAACCAGAACATCGAATCTGTTTACTACTACATAGTCAAGGCATTCAAGGACAAGAAGCTCATTAACAAATTCATAATTCCGCTTGGACTGGTCCTGCTCACATACGGTATAGTATCACTGGGCTTTATTTTCTATCAGCTTTTCGCAGCAAGAATGAATTCCGTTGACCCGAGCCTTGGCGCAATCACTTTTGTCACAATAGTCCTTGGGGCATACTTTGTTGAACGTGGATTTGAACTTGGCAGAAGGCTGAAGGGCTTATTCAGGTCTGTCAGGGAATACGCCCAGGAAACCAGAATTATATTTCTCTCATACGTGATATCGGCAAGTCTTGTGTTTGTGGGAATCGCCTCAAGCTATGTCCTCACTGTAAACACCATGAACAATGACGTTGACGGTGTGCTCATATTTCTTTCCATGTTCACATGGTGGGTCTACGCGGCCTTCTTCGCAAGGGAGGCAGGCATAGCCGTGGAGATGTATGTTAACAACAACAGGAACGGAATATACAGGATTCTTTATGGCCTTATGTTCTCACTGTCTGTAGCTTTCATAATTTATGGAATGATAAACTATATCAGGTATATCCTCCAGTTCATCCCCTTCTCATCAGCCATAATCAGCATATTCTTCCTGGTTCTTGGCCTGATTATAGCCATGCTCTCATCCATGGTGCACAGATACTTCAACGAGAGGGAGGAAATATCCACTCCTGCTACTACAAACTCCAAAAATGCATTTGACAACAAATGAATTCTGAAAAGTGGCGGGAATATTACGGCTACATCTGCTCAGACCTTGGCATTGATCCTGAAAAAGATCATCAGAGCGCTCTTTCACTGTCAGCCATTCTCGGGAATAAATCCGAGCTGTCACTACTTGAGCCCTTCAGGAACACTGATTTCTACGTTATAGGCAACGGCCCTAATCTCGAGTCTGCAATAGACCATATGGGGGAGGCCAGAAATACAATAGTCGCAGATTCTGCTTTACCCATTTACATGAAAAAGAAGGGCATCCCTGACATTGTTGTTACAGATCTGGATGGCGACATGAATTTTCTTGCAAGGGCAAACAACAGGGGGAGCCTGATGGTAATACACGCGCACGGGGATAATATACAGCTCATCAGGGACTTTGCACCATACTTTGTTAATCATTCCATTGGAACAACCCAGGGTGAGCCACTTCCAAATATTTTCAACTTTTATGGGTTTACGGACGGGGACAGGGGAGCTTTCCTTGCCCATTATTTAGGAGCCGGGAAATTAACACTGGTTGGCTTTGATTTCGAAAAGGTTGGAAAAAAGCCCGGGATTGACCGGGAGAGAAAAATGAAAAAACTGAAGTGGGCAAGAATACTCCTTGAGGAACTTGCTGCAGAAAGAAACACCTCCCTTGAAAAGGGGGAATTCATCCATCTGTAACTATGTATTTCCCGTCAAAAAATACCGCCTTCTTGCAGAAGTCGAGCTTCAGGCTTGATTCTATGTCCCTCCTTGCACCCATGAACTTCAAACGCCTGGACCCTCTGGATTTTCTTATTCTGTCGGCGCAAGAACTGAATTCAGGGGTCTTTCCCGTTAATTCATCCTTCAGGAATTCTGCAAAAATATAATCTTCATCCGCAGGACCATCCGGCCTGTTGGATACCACTATGTCTACTCGGTCAAGATTTCTAAGTTTATCAACAGTGGCGTGGAAATTTATGAAAGAGGCAACGTAGACTTTACCTGTGTTCGAAATCCTCCTAAGGACCAGGGTTCCATTTGTTGATGTGAATATGGCATTCCTTCCCTCGAAGTCAAAATTCAATGCATCATCTGGGCTGTTGTTCATGTCAAAGCCTGGCACTTTCATGCCATACCTTTCACCCACTACGATATATTCGCTGTTCTCGTTTTTCAGCTTTCTGGCCTCTTTTACAGATGATGTGGGAATAATCCTTGGGACACCCCTGGAAAGCATTATGGGCATTGTTGACGTGGACCTGAAAATATCAACCAGAACTTTAGTTGATTCCTCGAACTGTTTTTCTTTTCTGCCGTCAAGAATGTTTATGATCAACTTCATTGGCTATCACCAGTGTTCTATAAGATTGATTCGCTTTCGCAGTAACCCCGGCAGAATTATATTAACAGGAGCCGAGTATTACTTGCTGTCAAATGGTGAAAGTACTTACAGACCAGGAAGATGCCTATGGGCATTCCATCTCTGATTTTTATGAAACTGGAAATGCACTGGAAATAATTGAAAGGGAGGATGGTTTCATAGACCTCTCGAGTGGGCCCTCAAATTATTTTCATTCATTTGACCAGTGGCCACAGGTAGAAAAGACTGCAATAGAGATGTCTAGGGGAGCTGTTCTTGACATAGGTACCGGTGCAGGAAGAGTATGCCTGTATCTTCAGGAAAAGGGCCTTTCATGCACTGGGATAGACAATTCCCCCAATGCTTTGAGAATAGCCACCCTAAGAGGTGTGAGGCACACAGTGCTGACTCCGTTTGAGGAAGTGGGAAAACTGGAACACTCATTTGACACTGTAGTAATGTTTGGAAACAATTTTGGATTATTTGGAAACAGAAAAAAGGCTGGAAAAATGCTTGGTATTCTCAATGGTATTACCGGAAATGACGCACTAATTCTGGCTGAGAGTGTAGACCCTCTCCGGACAGATTTGACAGACCATCTTGAATACCAGAAAGATAACAGAGATAAAGGCAAGATGCCGGGCCAGTTGAAAATCCGGGTCAGATACCGTAAGTTTGCCACCCCATGGTTTGAGTATCTCATAGTGTCCCAGAGTGAGATGAAGGATATTTTAAAGGGAACGGGATGGCATGTTTCTGAGTTCGTGGAAGGAAATGGTCCTCTTTATGTGGCTGCCATAATGAAAGACTGAACAATCTCAGATAAAAAAGTTAAAAAAGATGCAACCGATTAGGGCGAACTTATCAAGGTGAACATTTATGGCACAATCAGTAAGCACCATGGTTGAAGGCGGAAAAGCCAGCAGCGGACCACCTCTTGGTCCGGCACTCGGACCGCTAGGTCTCAACCTTGGGCAGATAATTAAGGAAATTAACGATAAAACGAAAGATTTTCAGGGAATGCAGGTACCAGTAACGGTAACAATCACAGATCCGGACACAAAAAAGTATGAGATCAAGGTGGGAATCCCGCCAACCTCAGCTTTAATCAAGAAAGAGCTCAAGATAGAAAAGGGATCAGGGAACAGAAAAGAGACAGTGGCTGGAAACGCAACCCTGGAACAAATTAAGAATGTTGCAAGAGCAAAGATGGACAGCATGCTTGCCAACGACATGACAGCTGCAGTTCTGGAAGTTATAGGCTCATGTGTTTCTCTTGGGATAAATGTAGAGGGAAAGGACCCAAAAGAATTCCAAAGACTTATTAAGAAAGGTGAAATCGCAATTTAGCTGTAGGAGAGTCCAGTACTCGCTATTACTACAGGGGTGAAAACAATTGGCTTCTGACAAGGAACTATTGGCACAGATCGAGGAGATTAAGAAAACTTCTAAGGAAAGGAAGTTCAAGGAAAGCATAGAACTTTCAATTAATATGAAGGAAGTAGACCTCAGCGATCCAAAGAACAGGATTAATGAAGAAATTCCACTGCCGAAAGGCAGGGGAAGAGAGCTAAAGGTGGCCGTTTTCGGCACTGATGAAATGAAGGGCAAAGCTAAAGAGGCTGCAGATTTCCTTTATGGTCCGGAAGACCTGGGAAAATTCGCAGATGACAAGAAAGAATTCAAGAAGCTTGCTGGCCAGATTGACTATTTTGTTGCAGAATCAACACTGATGGCAAACATTGGTAAGTCACTGGGTCAGGTACTTGGTCCAAGGGGAAAGATACCAAAACCACTTCCGCCTGGTCAGGATCCAAGCCCACTGATAGGGAACCTTAAGAGAACAGTCAGGGCCAGAAGCAGAGACAAGAAGACTTTCCACGTTCCAGTTGGAACAAGGGACATGGACCCTGCAGATCTTGCAGAGAACATCAATGCCGTTGTGAAAAGGATTGTCGGAAAACTTGAAAAGGGATATGGCAACATAGATTCAATTTACATTAAAACTACAATGGGAAAGCCAGTTAAACTTAGCCTGGGGGTATTTGAATGAAGAGAGAACCAGCATCATGGAAAGTAGAACTGGTAAAGGAACTCACAAAAGAAATTGAGAAGAGTCCCGTTTCTGCCTTGGTAAGCATAAAAGGAATCAGAAACGCCCAGTTACAGAAAATCAGAAGCGACCTCAAGGGAAGAGTCAAAATCAGAGTGGTCAGAAAGAGACTGCTCATGAAAGCCCTGGACAAGGTCAAACTGGAAAATATAAAGGAATTCGGAAATATGGCCGAGGGCCAGATTGCAGTAATTACCACAGAAGAGGCTCCTGCAAAATTATACAGGATACTGGAAGGGACAAAGCAGAAAGCTGCCGCAAGAGGTGGCGAGATTGCTGAAGATGATATTATCGTCCCTGAAATGCCAACAAACTTCCCGCCAGGACCCATGATAAGCGAATTCCAGAAAGCAGGTCTTCCCACAGCCATTGAGAAGGGAAAGATCGTAGTCAAGAAGGAAACCTTATACGTAAAGAAAGGGGAAGCAATTCCCAAAGACAAAGCAAAGATCCTTGAAAAACTGGAGATTCTTCCAGTTACTGTGGGCCTGAACATCATCGGAGCATACGAAGCAGGACTTGTGTTCAACAGGGCAGCAGTTTCAATAACTGAAGAACAGCTTGTTGGCGATATAGTTCACGCTCTTGCCCAGGCAAGGAACATTGCACTCGAGACACTCTTCCTTGTTCCGGAAATCGTGCCCCAGCTTTTGGTCAAAGCAAGACTGTACGCCGAACAGCTGGCACTGGACACTGGAACCGTGGACGAGAGCAATGTGCAGCTATTTATACTCAAAGCAATTAGGGAAGCAACCGCACTGAACAGATCCGTTTCCGGAGAAGCTTCAGAGGCAGCCCCTGAGGAAGAGAGTAAAGAGGCACAGGAAACCACAGAAGAATCAAAACAGGATGATGAGGATAAGGCCTCTGAGGGCCTTAGCGCACTATTTGGATAAAGGAGGAAAAAAGAATGGAATATATATATGGAGCTCTGCTGCTTCACTCAGCAGGAAAAGACATCGACGTTGAAAACCTGAAAAAGGTGCTTGCCGAAGCTGGCGTTAAGCCTGATGACGCAAGAATGAAATCCCTTGTGGACAGCCTCAAGGAAGTCAAGATCGATGAAGTCCTTAAGAATGCTGCCAGCGCTGCCGTAGTTGCACCCGCTGCAGCTGCACCAGCTGAGAAGAAGGCAGAGGGAAAGAAAGAAGAGGCAAAAGAGGAAAAGAAGGAAGAGGCCAACGAAGAAGAGGCACTCGCCGGACTTAGCTCACTCTTCGGATAAGGACTTTAATGGACTTTTACGCATATTTTTGGGGACTTCTAAAATATTATCTCCCCATAATATTATTTATTATTTCGATTTTTGTTACACCAAATGTAGTTTTACTAATAATATCAATAGCATGGATCATGACCTCCCTACTTGTTTCTGTTCTACTCTGGGAACCGGGAAAGAAGGAACGGTATTACTGAAGTATTTTTACACCAATTATAATTTAAGCCCCACTGGCAGTTGATAAGAAACCTGAATATGTTCTGTTTAACCATTAAATACAGTGGAGTTATCTGATGTTCAATGGAAATCGGTAGAAAATTATTCGTTCTGCTGGTAGTTGTAGTACTGGGCGCAACTGCATTTGGCGTCTCTTACAATTTTACCCACGCTGTTCCAAAGCAGCAGTCTATAACTGGACCTTACAAGTTAACCCTGGTAGTTACTACAAACAACTACTTTAACAGTTCAGCTGGAGACCAGCCGGTCTATTATGTGCTGAACAATGGATCTTTGCAGAGTTCCGCTTACATACAACTCCCCGCTGACCAGAATATTCAGCTGACTATAATCAACTATGATGATGGCCCGGCATTCCCTCTGGGACAGCCCGGTGAACTTGCGGGATCTAACAGTTCCGGTGTCGCGGCACTCTATAATGTCACAGGTACGGTTGGAAACGTAGAGAAAGTCATTAATGACACGAATGTGAATTCAACTACAAATGGTACAATCAATGTATCAGGCGGAGAAACAGTTTCAAATCTTGCTGACTTCAGCGTCTCACACACCTTCACAATAAGCCAGCTTGGTGTAAACATTCCTCTCCCACCCTCATCAACTGTAGTGACAAATCTATACCTGACACAACAGGGAACATACCAGTGGCAGTGTGAAGCACCTTGTGGCTCTGGCCCGACAGGATGGGGCGGAGCGATGTCCACAGCTGGCTGGATGATGGGCACAATTAGTGTTGTCCTTTACTGAGGCAGCATAAATGGGCCTTTTCCCCATTACAGAAAATACTACAAAAATTTCTTTTTTAAAAAACCCGATAATCCCATTCCTACAATTTTTCCTAATTTCTCTCGTATTCTTTGTTTCCTTAGAGAGCAGGAATTTCCTCTATGATTCTAACACATTGCCCCAGTTTTACATGCTTTTTGGAATCCTGATTTCCATCCCGTTTTTCACATATGTCTTAGGCAGGAAAGGACACGACACGCTCACCTATTTCCTTGCGCTGGAGATTTTCCTATATATTATACTGATACTGGTTTTTGCAAGGGAATGGTTCATAATACCACTAACTGTGGCAAACCTTTCCCTCAGTGTCCTGAAGCTGGACAGGATTTCAGGCATGAACTGGATCAACAAGAAAATCCTGATCTTCATTGTTCTTTCTTTTCTAATGTACATATTGGGGAGCCTTATGCAGTTCATAATCCAGCCCCTCTCTGCACCAGTCACTCTGGTATCGCTCAAGAACGTATTCATTTACCCGGGACAGGTTTTTCCCTTCCTTTTTGACTTTGGCGTTAACCTTTACGGGAACTTCATAACCATCACAATGAGCCCGTTCACATTCATTGTTTTCACTTTCGTCTCTGCACTAGTTGCTGAGAATTATGAGGGTTTCTTTGCCGTTCTTCGCAGAAATGGGGGAGGTACTTTCAAATCATTAATCTATGGTGTCACAGCTGCCCTGTCCTGCCAGTGTGAAGCATGTATTTCCCTCTTGCCTGCAATGGTCTTCATTCTGGTAACAGTGTCAATGATTCCTCTTATTATAGAGAGCCTTGTCCTGTTGTACCTGTCTAACTACCTTATCAGGATGTACTTGCGTGGAACAATGCCGGTCTTTTTCCACAAGCTCAGCGCATCATACAGGAAAGTGCAGATTTTCTTTGCTTCATTTCTTGTGCTAATCCTGACCCCACTGGAATTAGTGGGCATATACATTGGATGGCTTGCTTCACCTATTTTCTTCTTTGGGATGGCCATGCTTAACACACTGGCTGGTTACGTCTTAATAAGGGCTGTCTCCGGCTTCATAAAGCTGAAGGAAAATATCCTGCTAAGTGTTCTGTTTATTGCCATTGGAACTTTCATCTCACTAGTCTGGTATTATCCATCCATGACACTCTCTGCATTCGGCAGCGGGGCTGTGTTTTCCATAATGGCCATTTCAGGGCTGGTTGCCGGCATATTATTCGGTCTTGCCCACACATCCTTGAAAAGAGGGTACGTCGTCCCTGAAGCAGTATCCCTGATTTATGGAATCTTTGTTATTGTGATCTTTTACCTTTCCATAGACTATAGGCTAACTCTTTGGCCAGAATTTTCTTATACACAGACGGCAATCTTTGAGATAATCGGGTGGGCCGTGATGCTGCCCGTCATGTGGATTTTCACACAGATCGCCATCTATGCTGCTCCAGACCTGCAACTCACTTTTTCAGCCAGAATGGACAGTCTCCAGGAAACAGAAGTCTCCTGAACCTCTTTGTTCAACCTTAACATGTAAAGGATGTGTCTTTAATCAATTTGTACAATTATAAATTAGTGAGATAAATGGACACAGTAAATGTAAATGTAAGAAACAAAATACATTCTTCAAGAAACAAAAAAACGTCCTCTGAAAATGCAGAAACAACAATCAACATTGGAGACAACCTGTTCTCACTGATGCTGATTTCAATTGCTGCAATTGGAATATGGGCTATTTCAGCAGTAATGTTTCTTTAAACAAATTAATTAAAATTAAAAAATGGCTGGTCTGAAATTTATGCCAGACCAAGCTCGCCGAGTTTTTTCATTACTTCTACTGCATGTTCTTTTGGGGAAACCTTTGGATAAACATGGGCGATTTTTCCATCTCTGTCTATGAGGTAGGTAACCCTGCTTGCAGATTTTCCACCAAGGACACCGTAGCTCTCCGCGATCTCCATCTTATCGTCTGCGACAAGCGTGAAGTTCAGCTGATACTTGTCAACGAAGTTCTTGTGTGACTTCTGGCTGTCTGTGCTCACTCCGAGTACTTTCACCCCTGCCTCAAGGTACAGGTCATTATTGTCCCTGAAATTACAGGCTTCAGTGGTACAGCCTGGTGTGTTATCCCTGGGATAGAAGTATAGAACAACAGGGCTTCCTTTGAAATTGCTCAGTTTTACCGGACTGCCATCCTGATCCACTGATGAGAAATCAGGTGCAGCGTCTCCTACTTTGAGTAATTCTGCCATAATCCACCTAGGGATCACGCATATTTAATGTTTGCAAAAATTCAGGAGCTGTAGAAAGTCTTCATGATCTTATCGCCCGGGAAGTGGATTAGAGTTATTGCCTCACCTTTCTTGTTTTCCATTATTTCCGTGGCAGATCTGGATGATATGCCAGTGGCAATATACTGTTTTTTAGCGTTCCTGATGAAAACCATGCTGTTTTCCACTATTTCCGGATCCATCTCAGTAATACCCTGTGCGAACACATTTGCTCCATTTATGATGTGTGGGACTGCGCCATCATCTACGGTCACATACATCTTTTCCGGCATGGTGTCATTGAGGAGGAAAAGAGTCGGGATAACCATGTTTCCCACATAAACATAGGGTTTGCCGTTAACAAAGTAACATTTTTCACCTTTACGCTCGTCAAGTTCGATAGAAGTCGCCTCAAGCGTTATTCCCAGTTTGGAAAGGGACTCCTTGAGCATCTTAACATCTTTTTTTGAAACAAAATGTCTTGCCATGTGGTTTCACCTGATGAAGACCTTGATATTTTCCATCTCGTCCCTGATTACGTCTGAACCCTTCTCCAATATCCGGGACAGGTAAGGCTTTATTTTCCAGGAAAGGTCACGTTCAGTGTCAGTAAACTGCCACTCACGGTTCCTTGTCTCCCCGATACAGTCAAGAAATGCATAGAAGATGGCTTTTCTCACGTTAGAATTTCCCATGCTCTTCTCAGCTTCTCTGAGTGTCTTGTCCTTTCCTATGGTGAAGTAATTCCTGATTATATCAACCAGATACTGGGAATCCTGGGACCAGGCCTTTATCTCTATATCAGATTTGATCTCTGCAATTCTAGAGCGATCCATAATGGTGTCAATCTGCTCCATGGGGGATCCTTTAAGAGAGGAGAATGAAGAACTGTCCGCATCCGGAAACATGGCCTCGAGTATTTCCCTGCCTCTGCTTGGCCATATTGTTTCCAGGACTTTTCTTTCCGAGAATGCATCCATGCTGATGCCCTTTCCATAGTTGTGCAGGGCACTGGTAAGAATCTCCTCCGGCACATATTTGAATGATTGCTTTTCCACAAGTTCTTCAGGTGTTTTGTATCCGGTGTCACCAATTATGTAATAACCGCGTCTGATTGCTTCCGAAACCCTGAAAGTAATCACTTCCCTGATGAATGTCCTGTCATTCATTTTACCAGACATATAAAGAGTAAGTGCCTGGTAGGGAATTTCTGAAACCAGGTCGCCGAGGAATTCGAACCTGAAGCTGAAGTCTGCTCCGATATCGGGGGTTATCATGTGCCTGAGAAGGCTTTGAAGCAAGTTAAATGAGGAATTCTCATAGAACCTGAACTTGACGGTGTTTAAGTGAAGCACTTCCATGGAGTGCCCTGTGCCGGGGACTACGAGATCTCCATCTTGCTCCTCGAAGGGGATGTTTTCATCTTTCAGTACACTTTTGAAAAACTCAACACCCGGGCTGCTGTTCTTGCAGGATCCAAGATAGAATGCACTGGATGAGTATATCCTGCTTCCCTTGGTTTTTGCCAGGGAGGAGAATGCGAGCATCCTCCAGAGAGGGTTATCGTAGTGTTGGATTCCAACGAGGACACTGTCGTCAGTGACACCTCTCTTTGCATACTCTATTGAACCGTAGGGTGTCTTCAGCATTCCAAATAGCGGGGCTGAGTCAGACTCCATTATTCTGTGGGTCTCACTGAGCCCAGAAAGAAACTGGTCCGCTGTCTTGGTGAATTTATCAAAATTTTCCGAGTTCTGTAAGGCTTCCAACTTCTTCCTGTATGCATTAAAATTACAGAACATGCCTCCTTCAAGGCATTCTGGAACCAGATCTGTCAGGTTTTCAAACAGACCTTTCAGATGTTCTATGAATTCTTTCTGTTTTTCCTTGGAAGTAGACTTCAGCCTCATTGGATTTATTTATTGTCCAGCTGCCTTATGGCCTCTGCCCTTACGGTCACTGGAATAGGGACCATGGATTCAATGAGCTGAACAGTGACCTCCTCCTTGTTTGAATCAATGGAGATAATCTTTGCCTTTTCACCCTTGAACGGCCCGTCAATAAGTTCCACGAAAGCTCCAAGTTCCAGTCCTGTAACAGCAGGCTTAGGCGTAAGGTAATGTTCAATCTCCTCCAGTTTTATGTCTCCCTCTACGCTTCCCTTGTATCCCTTTATGCCCTTTGCAATAAAGCTGACCCTGTCAGGGTGCATGGTTTCGACGAAAACGTATCCTTTGACCTCATACGGTGACATTACTGCCAGGACTTCGTTTGTAGCATTAGGGTCCCTTTCAAGCCTTTCCTGTTTATCCTTTTCACTCTGCCTTTCCAGATCCTTTGAGACCGGGTATTCGTTTCCAACAGTTGTCTTGAGGGCCATTATAAGCGGTGCAAGCGTGACAGAAAATTTATGCTCCACTTTGTGTATTCCGTCTTCTGACTCCAGAACCACATTGAATGTAGCAGTGTCGCCCTGATAACCTCCCTTTGGTGATGTTATCACTAAAGTGAGTTTTCTCTCTTTCTTTGAGTCAACGTCAAACTCATCCACGACCTTGACTGTGTCAATCGGGTTAAGAGTGAAAGCTTTTGGTTTTTGGTCCTGTATGGTGACAAACCATTCTACAAGCTTGTCAACCTGCTTGAATTCTGAGTCAAGTGATAATTTGAACCTTCTTTTTGAACTCTGTATATTCTTCACAACAATGGGTATGTCAAGTGACCTGTCACAACCCATTACTTCGTCTTTAACCTGAAATTTAATCCATTCAAACTGACTTTCAGCGTTTTCCATTTCATTACACCTACGGGAGATGGACGTATACTCCCATGATCAAATAGATAAAAAATCCCAGAAGCCCAAGGATTATGATTCCTACCCCTGTAATCAGGACTACCTTCAGGTATTCATCCCTCGAAGGTTTCTTGGCCATCTTAAGTATTCTTGAATACTTGCCTTTACCGATGCCCCCAATGCGTCTTTCAAGTTTGTCCTGTACATCTAGGAGCTTATCATCTATAGTCATGATCTCTCGGAATTCCTAAGTATAATTAAACATAAAGCTTTTGCCAAACAAGGTCAAAACAATATGGCCTTTCCTTGGACTTAAAGGCAATTGAAAGCCGGAAATACCGAGCATATCCTCTATAAAATTAAAAAAAGAAAAAACACAAATTACAGCAAATAGTTGAATATGAGAAAGAATGTGCCTGTGACTCGCCATTACTTAGGAGGTGATCCATCCGCAGGTTCCCCTACGGATACCTTGTTACGACTTAACCCTCCTCACTGACATCAGATTCGAGTTTGCCCTT
>JBJKQM010000041.1:0-10275 GCA_046705365.1 Thermoplasmataceae archaeon | reverse complement strand
TGGATCTATAGTGATGGATGTACTTGTCAAGCTTTTGGGCAATAGTGTCTGGAAGACCAATGATCCTCACAGCTTCACCCTTCTCGCTTGGAATTCTCAAAAGATTCCCCTCAAGGTCATCCAGGTTCAGCTTGATCAGCTCACCAATCCTCATTCCCCCTGCAAATAGAATGTCGATTATTCATGAGTTCCGTGAAGCGACGCTCCTGTCCGGAAATTGGAGAGCTGCATTCCTGATCTTGGCAACCTCTTCATCTGTGGGAACCCATGGTTCCGCTGGCTTGGACTGCTTGAACCTGGGCAGCATGATCGGTTTCCCCAGGAATCGCGCCCATGCTTCAATGTCGTATTCAACATGATTCAGGGTCTGCGGCTTTACTCCCCTGTCCGCATCCTTTAGGAGATCGTCGATGATGGTCCCCTTGGATCCTTCAGGGTCAAGCATATTGCAGATTTCCCCATATCTCCTTATGGTTCTGATCTGCTTGGGCACAGTCGAGGTTGAATGGTATCCTCCGTATGTACGTGCCCAAAGCCTGAAGTCCAGCAGCTTTCTCTCGAGTTCCTGGTTTTTCCTTTCTCTCAAGCGAGGGGACATTTAAACTCCACGCTCCTTCATAATTTCTGTATACTCCAATTTCTTCACTCCTCTACTTGAATTTAAGGCACGGGTTCCAAAGAATAGGCCATCTGAAAGATATCCTTCCGGCCAGATTCTCTGGTGTGCCTGAATGTTGGCTTTCACTCCTCCCGCCCCTGCGTTCTTTGTTTCAGAATTTTCTGTCTTTTTGGTATTGTTGTAATGATTTTAAAGAAAAAATGGTTCTTCCTACAATACTGTGGGTGGAATAATATTTGCTCTGTTCCTCACACCCAATGTATGGACTATCGAGAACTAACGGAACGCTTCAATTCCAGAATTGCAATCTTCCATGGTATGCCCTATGGATACAAGAGCAAGGATAACCTGAGAATTGCACTACATTCCCACTGCAGAAACCTGAACCTCTCCCCTGGTACCCACAGAAATCCAGGATGAATCAAAAAATTAAAAAAAGGAAATTAATGGTTTACCCGTTCACATAACTGTAGCTGTATTCCGAAGTTATCCATGATTCCTGTTGATATCCGTAAAGTGTAATTCCGTAGTAGGTTCCCGGTTGCATTATGTAATTGTTGTTTATGTTGTGATTGTGATACCAGAATTGATTGAATTCATTTTACTTCAAATGTGCCAAAACGCTTCTTCAGGTTCAAAATGATAACATCTATAAAAAATCAAAAACTCTCCAAAATAGGCTTAAGAACCGAAATTGTGCTGCTAGAGGCTTGTTATTTTCCAAGAGCAAAGAATGCACGATGGAATTTTCATATCTCACCATTTCTAGAAGAGATAAAAAATGAAGGTTCGATATTAGTAAATTTCTATTGGACCACAGTTGCGTTCCACTCCAGTGATATGTGAACCCTGCCTCCTGAAAATTTAAATGGCCCTATATCAGCGTAGGGAGTCAGGGTAAAGTTTAGGTAGAACACGTGGGTACCTGGAAACTGGAGAAGCCATTCGGGCATGGCCCAACTAAGCCCTTCTATTTCGATTCCGGTAGTATTCATGAAACCATGATACAAGTGAGGAATGCCACTTCCGGCCAAAACCTTGGTAGTCATAGGGTCCTTAATTCCCAGTATGTATGAAACTGAAATATTGTTAACTGCGATTGAGGTCGAGGTGAACGGTGAATTAATGCTCTGATTAGCTAGAATCATCCAGAAATCGAACGGCCAATAGCTCAAGAATTGGACAGTCCTATTATCAATGATGGTAATCTGAGGAATATGGAATGCTTCAAAGAAGTACCTGTAGGTTTGTATGCAACCGTGCGCGGAAAGATTCCAATAGCCAGTTTCTGTGTAGTTGTAATAGGACCCCGGTCCTCCTTCAAAATTGGTTGATGAGTAGTACTCACTCGGAAATGTATAGGCACTGGGATCGACTTTTGGCTGGATTACCGGCTGGCTGATATTGATAATGGAAAAAGGAGTAATTATGATACCAGCGATTACGAGTATCACGATTACAGTCAGAGTTCTTTTGTGGTTCATGGAACAAGCTCATCTCCGCAATTTACTGGTAGTACCTTCCTACTTTTATTCAGGTTGTTCATTGGACCACAGTTGCATTCCACCCGAGCGAAATATGGTTCGAGGCACCGGCAAACTTGAATGCCCCCATATCTGAGTAAGGTATTAAGTTGAATTGAAAGGTGAAGTTATGGATTCCACCAGCTTGCAATATCTCCCCCGCAAGTCCCCAACCACCTGCTATTTGCACAGAGGCGTTCATATGTTGCGGGTAAATGTCAAGAGAACTCCTGTTAAAAATATTGAAAGTCGGGACCATGTTAGTACTGATTGCCGAGTCAGACAATTGCAGATCAGTTACTTTCAACGATACTGCGTCAAAAGGCCAGCTCGTGGAATAATTGACTAACACAAGCCAGAAGTTTATGACACCCGACTCAAGGATTCCGATATTTGAGGAATTGATCACGTGAATCTGTGGCCACTTGAATGCTTCAAAGAAGTATCGATAAGTTTGAGTGCAACCGGGAGACGACAAGTTGAGATATCCGGTAGAGGTATAGTTATAACGCTCTCCAGCTGCTGCGTAACCATTAGGAATTATGAAGTAGTTTGTATAATTCAAAGCATTTGGATCAATGACTGGACTCAGAACCTTTTGGGTTACGTTATCATAAACTGCAACTGTAGAAAAAGCAGTTGCGATAACTACAGTTACAATTATCGCAACCCATTTCAATTTCATCTAATTATATTCTCCTATGTAGATTGGTTCGCTTAGAGGGACAATGATGGGTGCTGTGGTGTAAGCATCCGGAGTCACCCCCATGGTTGCTGAGTTAGTAAAGTAATTTACCAAGGGATTTTGGGAAGTGTACTGCGCGCCAACACCTCCTCCGGTTTCGTCGTACCACTTCATTGTGAAAGCAAGGTCAAAAATGAAAGTCTTGTTGAAATTCGAATTAATTATCGTGTTCCAACAAACTATCGTGGATCCAGCATTGTAGCTATCTTGCACGCTGTCGATACCATACGTGCTTTGAGTTATTTGCACTGAGTTTGGGTTATTAGAGAAGGCAAGTGGATACAGGAATGCCATGACTATTGACAAAGCAACGGCATCGCCTAATCCAGTGGCTGCTAAGATAGCAGCAAGTCCTGACCATACCATTTCCTCAGCGGTTGTAAGGGTTGGATCACTTTTCGGAGCTTGGTAACTCGCTACGGGGTCTATTATTCCCAACCAACTGGGGGCGCTTGATGATGTATCACCCTTAGAATTTCCCTTCCAAGTCAGACTTTGGGAGAAGGAATTAACGCCGCCAACGGACTTCCAATCATCCCAATTTCCTGCTGATGAGTTCACTGCCATAAATGATTCTGTTATTGTTGGTATGATAGTACCAGTTACTCCGAATTCACTCACGCCACCCATACCAATCGAGAGATAACCTACCGTAATTCCCGATGAATCCTGCACCGGGACATTTGCCTCCACATCTGGCTGATTAACGTATGAAGTCCCATACCCTGTGGGGAAAGCAGTCAACGTAACAAAGGCACCGCCCGTTGACATAGACATCCCACCATAGCCATTTTCAAGGTCCACCACAAAGTAAAGATAAGAACCACCTGTTGCAGTCCAGGTAAAGTCGTTAGGACCCGTTGAACTAACGCCGGATTGGTGTATCAACTCCCACTGGGAATATGGCGCAGTCACCACATAGTATTTTATTGTGTCCCCTCCTGAACCAAGGGAGTAGACATTTGCAGTCATCTTAATTTGGTCTCCCACATAGGTAACGCTTGCATAATTCGTATCCATGTAAAAGGAGGACAACTGTGGTGGAGTTCCACCAGAACCGCCACCTCCACTTCCACCTCCACCACCTCCGCCTCCAGGTGGAGGCGGAATTATCATGGGTTTAATTACCGGATCTATGTCGTATGTCTCATTGGTCTGCAGAACGAAGGGACCAAATGGAAGTGAAACTATGTTCTGGGGAAGGGCTGATTCTATCACGCCCGAATGGAAAATGGACATTTCATTTTCCCATGATATGCTCACATACTGATCCTCAAGTCCCCAGGAGTTTGAGGATATTGGCGCGATGACCTTATTGGTTGACAACTTAAAGTTGAAGTTTTGGTCTGAAAAGCCGTACGTTCGGACATGCTGGTGTGGATTCATTGTCGTGACAAAATCTACAATGAAAGTTGCTGAACCGTTCACAAAGCTCTGCAAGGCTATACTTGCGTCAACGCTTTGTCCCTCAAAGGAATAAACTTCTGCTGCTTTCACGTCATTGTTCTCCACGATCACGATAACAGAATTCTGAGCTGAATTGTTTATTCTGTTCACTTGGTAGCTTCCGAACTGCTCTAGAACTTGGGAGGTACCATTTATCATGTATATTTCCCAAGATATCCCATATGTCTGACCGTCTGCGCTGATTAATGTGTTCTTAGATTGCACCGTTATGGTTATTCCATTGGCGGTGTACGTGTCATGTCCGTTATGATCGGTCATTACAGCTGCTGAAGAGGCTGGAACAATCACGATCAGACAGGCTGCTATTGCCAAAATCGCTACTCCTAAACCTTTCATCATTATATCACGCGATTATAATTTATAATCGCTTTTCCTGAGTCTTTAGCTTATGACTTTAAATGTACACCAACAAAATATGTTTAGGTTAGAAGAAACCTTCATAGGGCATCTGGAGTCGAACATTTTGTAAAGGTAATCTGGGCTCCTCAGTTCCTCAACAAGTTCAGCTATTTTCTCGAGTTTCATGCCTGGATTTGGCGAGTGAAATGCGGAGCCTTCTGCATGACATTCCATGCAACGTCACTCCATTTATCCGCCCCCTATATAAGGAGATTCAACATTGAGCAGGTGAATACCAGGGCAGGGTCTTCCCACTTCAGGGGTGCATAGAAAGTTGCGTCCGACGTCCTCCTGATATTTCTTGGATTGTTGCCAAACCTCTTCTCAAGTCGGTGCATGTAGCAGTGGGCACAGCCCTCAGAGACCTTTTCATCGCCCACCCATCCGTTCCAGGTCCTCTGCGTCCATCCTATTTTGGTGGTGAATCCCATTCTATGCCTCCAGTTCCAGATCTATTGTATGGTCGAGTGAAGTGTTGTAGAACTTCACCAGTTCCTCCCTCCTGCCACGAATTCCCTTGAAAGGTTTCTCGCCTGATGCCCTTGAAAGCGGCATCTTCCTGATCATCTGGTTCCTGGCAACATCGTAGATCTTGACGTGATACCCCTTGAAGTGCCTCCATACGACTTTTCTGGGCATATCCTTAGCATCACATCCCGTGATCAGGCAATCGTATGACCTGTCGTTGCCATCCTTCTTGATTCTGAGGTATTTCAAGAGAGGCCCAAGGCTCATCACCATCAGTTCTCAATCCTCCTGAAGTGAAGGGCTGGAGGGTCCCTGTGACTCCATGAACCCAATTTTATCCTTCCTGATCCCCAGCTCAAGTTCTGTTGTCGCCGTCTCAAGGGCCTCGTGGACTTCGACGAAAAATTTCTGGTGGGCAGTACTCCTCGTGTGTTTGCCTACAACCCAGTCTGCGCTGGGCACTGTCGGGTCGTCCAGGTCCTCCAGGCGCCTTCTAACTTCCATGGGGCAGACGCTGCATTTGACTATGACTTCAAAAGGCATTTCAGCGGTCCCCTGCCTCGATGAACTTGATGGCCTTCCCATAGTTGGCCTGCAGCCTCACGAAATCTTCCGGGCTGCCCCCATTGTCCGGATGCAGGACCTTGCAGAGGTCCTTATACTTTGAAGTGACCTGGCCTGGATTCATGGGCATGGTCTGGAAACCCATTTCCTTGAGGAACGAGGGCAGTTCGATGTGCGGAAGGGCAATCAAACCCTGCGTGAAGGTTGCGAAGCTGTATATCCCCCTTTCAGAAGCTCTGGCGAGATCCTCGAGAGTGTACACGACCTGTGCCAGTATCTGGAACGGGAAGGCATAATCGAATCCGTGTGCCCTGGCCTTCTCTATGGAATGGTAGAACTCGTGGTTCTCCCCGCCGAGCACGAACTCGACCTTCACTTCGCTTCTTGAAGTGTAGAGCCTGTAATCCGATTCTGGAACTCCAAGTCTCTTCATCACGGTGGCTAGCTTTTTCCGGTATGTCTCCAAATCTCCTTTGTAGTCTCCTATCTTTTTTGGCATTTATTTCACTCCTTCTAAACATTTATTCTCAATTTCCAGTACTACTGTACTGAAATGACTGAAAAATCATCTGCGTTGACTTTCAGTGACTCCCCGAGCACCTTCTGTCTTTCCTTTAGAATGACCATCAAGGATTCGATTGGCATTCCTCTCTTGTAATTGAGCGGTTTCGGTTCATCTGGTATGTTAAACCATTTCCATTCCTTCTTCCTTGAATAGTAGACCGGGTAAACAATTTCAACCCAGGGGAACTTTTCCTGCTTCGATTTGAGGGCACGCCACTGCTTTTCGCTTCTTGCAAGTTCCTTTCCCCTTGCATGACCAGTCTTGAAGCTGAAGGTGTTTTCAACTGTGGATTTGACTTCTGCAAGGACGCTGGGAAAAATAGTAAAATCGGAACTCTTACTTGGGGAACCGTCTTCCAGTTCAATACCGTAGGACTCGCACAGTTTCCTGAAGAGCTTCTCTGCTACTCCCCCAGATTTTCCGAATTTCAATTTAGCAACACTCCTTTTTTGGTTTCGTTCTTGTTGTACGCTTTGCTCATTTCACTCCTTCCTGTTTCCCCTTTCGTTCCCTGGCTCCCGCAGTAATGAAGCCAGTCCCCTGCCAACGAGGATATTGGCAAGTTCCCTGTCCAGTTTGACCCTGGTGTCTTTCCGCAGATACCAGTCACCATCCCTCCACGCAACATTGATGTCCGAAACGATTACGACAGATTCAAGCGGTTTCTGCGGCTTGGTTTGGACCTGCAGCTCTTCCATCTTGCTGTTCTCCGGCAAAAAGTCAAATAATGTGGTCTGGGGCTCCATTACTTCACCTCAATGTCTTCCGGGTTTACGAGGTCCTTTACTCCGAACTTCAGCTTGCCCCTCAGCTTTACCACTTTCCCCTGCTTTACCAGGGCCTCGATGCACTTGTATATGTCTGCAAGTTCCCATTCCGTCTCCATTGGCAACATCTTTTCCAATTCGGTCACTGACCGGAACTTCTGGGTAGAATTGTCCGTGCAGTCGATCAGATGGCGAAAAACACTTTCAGGTGTTGGTTTGGAACCATATCCTGAGCCGTTTCCCTCATTGTCCATTGGAGTTGCCGGAGAAGCCCTGACAGCCGCCTTTGTTGCAGCTTTGCCTGTGTCGGCAGCTGTCTTCACTTGGTTCTGCTGAACCTTGGGCTTGTGCTTTGGATCTGCGAGGTGTTCGAGATACTCATCCGGAGCCGAAAGCAAGTCGCAGTCACCACAGAACATCCTGTCTATTGGTTCAGTTATCATCTGCGTTTCAAGGTGGGAAAGATAAAGGGCCTCCTCGAACAACCTTCCACAGTGTCCACAGAGAAAATAACTGGCCTGTTCCACAAGACTTTCATCTTGGAGTGTTTCGTTGGAAACCCTTATAGAACCAATATCTGTGAAATCCGCTTCTTCAACAGCGACTTCCATGTCGATCTTGATGTCCTTCAGCTGAGGAAATGAAATGCAAAGCTTGTCCCAATCATAGAGCCAGAACCTGACTACTTCGCCGTGAAGTTTCACCTGCTTTGACGTTTTTTCAACCAGGTGCTTTTCCATATACTGCCTCATCTTCCGGGTTGAAACGTTGTACTTCTCACCGATGGCCCCATAAATCTTGGCAGGGACGTGAAGAGTCCTGTCTGCCTGCAGCCAGAATATTGAAGCAGCTCCCCTTGAGACGTTCATGACATCCTCTTCGCTCAGGGACCTTACAATCCTGTTCTTGACTATCCTGTTAACAAGGTCTTCAAGAACGGGCGGAGCGAGGGAATCTTCAGAAGAGTCTGCCACTGTGGCACTCTGCAGCCATAGATCGAGAAGTGCTCTCCAGTCCACTTCGTCAATGGTAAGGGTCTTCCTGAACACTGTGGCTTACCATATCATGAAGTTTTTCGGCGTCAGGAAATCGTCGTTCTTCATCCTGAAAACGGTTTTTCCGATGAAAAGATCCGCACCGCCTGCGGGACCGTAAAGAACCAG
Source organism: Thermoplasmataceae archaeon (assembly GCA_046705365.1). Classification (GTDB taxonomy): domain Archaea; phylum Thermoplasmatota; class Thermoplasmata; order Thermoplasmatales; family Thermoplasmataceae; genus JAJZOM01. The sequence continues at coordinate 1,995 of JBJKQM010000041.1, read as the reverse complement.
CTGGTTGAACCTGTTGATGATGTCCGTGATAGGGGCCATTTGGGACCTGCTTTCCTGATATCTCTTGTTCAGGCCGGACAGGATTTCTTCCTCGAATATCCTGTTGTCAAGCTCCCTGCGCAGGAAGTCCCTGAGTGCCCCTATCTCCTTGAAGTCCACCTTGGCCTCAATGAAGGTCTCTCCGCCAGAGAAGGTATCTCCAAGTCCTGTAGGTTCATTGCCAATGGATGCCTGGACTGAAACGGAGGTTGCGGACTTCCTGGCGTTCACGGTGACAAAGGCCCTGAACGGCTTTACCCTGCTTTCATCTATGTAGATGAAGCTCACTTTGTCCATTGAAGCCACTCCCTGCGGTGTTTGAGAACACTAACTATACGGGAAATCCCTGAAAAAGCCATTTTCCAGATGTGAAAGAAAACTCCTGCAAAAACTCCTATAGGATCATGCATGAGGAAAAAATCAGGGTAACGCCAAAAGTTGCTTCGACTTTGTAATGCTGTTACCTCTGTAGAATCAGTATTTTCAGTATTCATCAAGTAATAGGTAACAGAAGTACCAGAAGTAACAGCAATATTTGAATCAAAATTGTTTTTCTCATGTGCATGCGGGTCTAGGGGAACAGGAATTTTTTCCTGGGATTTTCCTGTTACTTCTGTTACCTTGTGCGTAGCGGTGGCTAAAATAGGGCTTCGCAAGAAGTAACAGAAAGGAGAACAGGTAATGAGTCTGCCTGTTACCCCGTAAGAGTTAAATGGCATACGACCCCCTCCCGATGCCGAGGGAAATTACCGATGCGGACTCCGAAGCACGCGTCACTCCGGTGTAAAAAACCCTGTGCTCTTCGGACGGGTTTGCGGCCAGATTTGCGATGGCCTTTGAGGTCAGGTCTGTAACAATCGCCACATGTTTTCCCTCCAGGCCCTTGGCGGCATGTATCGTGTCCAGCCTCACGATGTCCTCTTCCTTGAGACCGCGTTCAATGTGGGGCGTTATGAGGTCTTTCTTCAGGGTTTTCAGTTCGAGGCTGCTCAGAACGTCATCCAAGGATGGGTATTGCTTGAACAGGAGAGCTGCATCAAAAGAACCATACAGCCCCCTCGAGTATTCTTCCATCAGCCTGGGAGCTTCACCATTCTTTATCCTGGTCTTGACGCCCCTTATCAGGACATTGCCGGGAAGAAGCCTGATCACTTCCTCCAACTGCCTGGCATTGAGATTTGGCCAGGCGTGAAGTGCATTGACCAGGCTGATGTCCTCTCTTGCCCAGGGCGAAAATCCCCGATGCCTGATATTAAGAGGCTGGAAGGGGAAGTTGTACAGTGTCAGCAGCCGGTTGACTTTTTCGGCAACAAATCCTGTCCTGCAAAGGATCCATTTCTCGCCCTCGAGGGCCAAGAAATCTTCAAGGCTCCACTGATAAACCGCTCCTTTCTTGCCATTCGATTCAAACTTTACGTCCTCGGTTATGGCAACCCTGGAAGATATCTGGTCGCTGAAATTCTTGACCTCACTGGGCAGCCTATATGACTTTGACAGGTGGAAGACCTTTGCACCCTTTCTCTGGAGAAGGAAGTCAATGGGCGACGCTCCCCTGAAGGAATAGATGCTCTGCATGTCATCTCCCGCAAGGACTACCCTTGACACATACTGGCTGATCCTTCTCGCGATGGCCCACATCAGTGGTGTCAGGTCCTGCGCTTCATCGATTATGAGGAAGTCGACAGGGGAAAAATCAACTTCAAGGGAAGCGACCAGAATGTCAGTGTAGTCGTGTTTCCCGAGCCTTGCCTTCTCTTTCTCCAGCTCATCCACAATGAAATCCGGATCGAACCTGATGCTGTCTAGGTAGTTTGGTGGCTTTGAATCGTCCATCTTATTTCGTGAGAGGTTATAAGCGGACATAATCTGGGAAAATTCATCAACGCCGTCATCTTCATCAAAATCGATCTTTAAAGGTGAGACTTTTTGGATTCCCTTCCTGTCACAGAACTCATC
>JBJKQM010000040.1:0-31243 GCA_046705365.1 Thermoplasmataceae archaeon | reverse complement strand
AACATCAAAGTTTATAGAAGCACCCAGCATCCATTTTCATGGTTTCTGAAAAAGATCTCAAGTTCCCTCGATTTGATTGTGTCATATCCAATACAATGGAGGATTATGATTCGGAAGTTGAAATGTTCTTCCTTCTGAAGAGCGAAATAGCCGCCGATATCGCGAAACTGAGGTTTTCCGATAGCAGCTGGGCGGAAAATTATGAAAAAATGATTCAGTATATCTATGATCTGACAAAATCCATTGTCGAATTCACTGAGCCACCTTCCCATCAGTTTCTAATCGAACTCTCCCTTGGGGATGAAATAGAGGATGATACCGTTTTGAGGCTGAAGGCTACTTCCAACCCTGTTGTCGCAGATCTTGTTTCTATTTCACTGAAAGTCAGAGAACTGATGTTCTGGTACGTGAGAAATGGAAAGAACCCCAAGTTCTCCAGAAGCTTCACTCCGGCAAGATTCCAGGGGTTACCCTTCCTTAGGCTTTCCCTTACCTACAGGAGTATAAACCTTAACGGCAAGAAATGAAGTATAGAAAAATATATTTATAATTTCCAACCTATAATAACCTGTTTCCAATATTTTTCTTCTATTAGAACTTAATCCACGGGCATAAGTTTTAAAATATACCCGTTTATGACTTATTACATGGACTTCCTGGATGTTGATCGTGCCCTCGACAAGAGGATTGTTATAGGTTATACCGGAAGTCTCCCGATCTCAGAGTTTTCAAAGAAAGTAAAATTCCATCTCCAATCGGGCCTCCATTTCGGTGAGAATGAGTTGGAACTCTCTTATTTTATACCGGAAGAACTAGCTGAATTAAGGGAGATGTCCATATTCATCGCCCAGACCAAGGCCCAAAAACATGGAAATCTGTATTTCGTCAATTACACACTTTCCAGCCAATTACTGTTTAATGCACTTGGCGCGATACGCAATGATAGCCATTCAACTGTGCTTGACAGCCTCGTGCTTAAGGATGGCCAATATTATCTTTCCCTGAGGTTCAACAGGCAGGACCTTAGAACTATTTCCAATGCCATTTTAACGGGATCTGACCAAATTCCCGGTTTATCGATTTCCTACCTGGGAGAGAATGAAGGTATTGACAATTTTCTCAACCAGCTGAACGAAACTTCCAAACTTGTAAAATTTCAGTGGGAAATTATAGTACCGGAGGAGCATCGCTTGGCTGAACCTTTTGGAGTTCTTGGTGACGAATGGGTTTCGGAAATCAGGTTCATGACCAAAAGCAACCAAGTATCTGAAATCTTCAGAACCAGAAACCCCCTGGATGACCCTGAAAGAAAGGGTCTTCATGTAATATCTGAAAAGGACAACCTCTATGAATATCAGTTCACATCCGATAATTCATTCATCAGAAAGTATCACGCGGAAGCATATGACTCCAGAATACTCAGGTTCGGAAGGCTATTACATTACAAGGACGGGCATCTGAAAGTTTCAAGTGTCGTCCCCAAAGTTCAGACCGATCAGTTGTTGAAGGTTCTCACTGCCTGCAGAGATGCATTTCCGGCATGGGATCTGACGCTTTCCCATATAGAGGAACTTTAGATAAAAACGGGTTCAGATGTCTTCAACCTCTGTTATAGCCAGTTCCCACTCAGGGAATTTTGTGTTGCAGTCGGCAAGAACTTTGAGGAAGTGTTTGGAGAGAACTTCTGGAACAATTGCCCTGAATTTCAGTGTACCATCCTTGAAGTGCAGCGTTCTCCAGAATCGCAATAACTTTACCTCGAAAACCCTCTTAAAATAGAAATTTAAGAAAGGATCAGGCTGTTCAAAAGTCAACTCATATAGATTTTCTTTAGCTGATACAGTTGTAATACCTTTAGACTCCGGTTCAACCACCGGTTTATCCGTCTTCACCAGATGAGATGTAACGTTTCCGGTAGTCATATAACGGGTCTCGGCCACCCATTCATCCGGAAAATATGGGTAGAAGGTTTCCTTTTGGTGTTTTTCAGGAACATTAACTTCCCACACGAATGATTTGACATTAAGTGTTGACTTTATCTCACCCAGTATAGCGGGCATGCCAGGGTTTGGCCCAACATATGATACACCAAGTCCGGGAAGGGTTTTTGTATACTTGAGAAGGTAGTTGGAGAAAGTGCCAAGATTGCTTGAGTTCATTCTGCAGGAGAGCATATAGTTCCCTCCGGTCAGAAGCATATTATCTACTATCATACTCTTGCCGTTAGACAACTGTTCTGAAAGGGCATCCTGAAGTTTTGGTATCCCGGGAGCATAACTCATAAAGTAAATGTTGCTTTCTTTTGTAGCACCTGATTGTTGTAAAAATATTGAAATTTCCCTGTTATTCTCGAACTCCTCCGGAATAAAGTATGAAATGTCCAGTCCCTTCTCGGTGAAGTGGAGAGCTGACTGGAAGGAGAAATTTGATTTTTTTGTAAATTCGGACACTGGAAGTTCTCCAGAATAGAAAAAAATCACCCTGGTGTCAAGGGATTTATCGATATCATCCAAATTCATTATGAAATAATAATGATTTTATTAATTAAACTTTCCTAATATAAATAGGGTTTTGCCTCAGAAGCCTTCGTTTTACTTTCCCGGTTCACTTGCCTTAAGGCCGGGTAAAAGCAAACCTGTTTTTGAAGTTCCAAGGAACTCAGCCTTTGTGAGACTCACATTCCACCCAGGATGTTTACTGTTCACTTCGGAGATTGACTCCATCAAGGTTTTTGAATAGTTCTGCGACACTATACCCCTTATCTTCAGATTTTCCCCATCGAACTCATGGGTCTGATATAGGATAGGGTAAAAATTCTCCAGGGACCGGATGCTGTTGAACTGCCATAATTCATTACCGGTAACCGCTCTGAAGATGTGATTTTCCAGTGATATTCTCTGAAAGGTCCCGTTATTATGAAGAGTTTCCCTTCCCTGGATCCTGTACAGGGCATCCATTGAATCGGATGGACCGTTATACCTTGGCCGCCTTTTCCACTTAATGTTTCTGAAGTTGCCCATTGATTCAAGTTTAGATTCTGGCATGGTTATACTTATCTCTATTGCAAAGAGTGACTCGACTTCCCCTGCTTTTTCAATGACCCAGTTGAAACCCCTACTCTTTCCTAGGTATTCAACCTCAAAGGTAGGTATTTTTCTTTTTGAATCGAAGATGAACTCTGAAACACTTTTCAGATCATTCCGGCTGAAAGTGAAGTGAAATTTATGAAAGCCACTTTCCATGGCTTTGTAGTCAAGTATCACTGAAGGAATCTTCACCAATTCTTTGAAAATATTCATTTCCGGGTATTCTTTCGAGCTAAGCTTAAGAATACAGAAATCCCCAATTTCCTCTATATGAAACTTTGAAAGTAACAGGGCGGTATCCCTGTCGTTCTTAAGGTATTCCGGTATGAAAAGGTACTCCCCGACCTCTTCGTTGTTGATATAGAGATGCTCAGGAATGCTCATGTGAAATTTTTTTGAAATTTCAAATCCCGGTATCATGCTTCTTACGATTACAGAAGCCTGCATATCACCAATAGTATCTTCAGTTGAAGAATACATCCCCGGGTGATAAACAGGAAATTATTTGAACAGCATTCCTAAAATTTTTTAAAAAACAGGCAGCGTCTGGTTATTAACGGACTTTGAAATGTTCTGTATCGCCGTACGACTTTATGACCGTACCCGATTCACTTATTGAGATGTGGCTGAGGCTGGCTGGGCGGATTATTGGTGGATCCCAGAGGTTTTCCAGTGATCTGCCCTCAAAATGGCTTAGTATCAGTTTTACAACTGCAGTGTGGGTTACCAGAAGTATGTTCTTTCCAGTGTTCTTTTCGAGTACACGGTTAAGGCAATTCAGCACGCGATCCCTGACCTGAAAAAAGGTCTCTCCGTTTCCAACAGGGCGGAAAGCGGGTGGGTTGTTGAAATAAATATCCTGCATTCGAGGATAAAGTTCGTCTATCTCGCTTCGAAGCATTCCCTCCCATTCCCCCAGAGAAATTTCCATGAGGTCTCGTTCAGCAAAAAGAGGAATTTTAGACTTCTGTTCCTCGCTGACTATTTGGGCGGTCCTGTATGCCCTGCGGCTTGAACTTGAGAATATCACATCCAGTCCTATGTCAGATAACCGCTTTCCCAGTTGAAGGGCCTGCCGTACACCAAGTTTTGTGAGAGGAGAATCAGATTTTCCCTGAATCCTGTGTTCCACATTCCATTTTGTCTGGCCGTGGCGCGCGATAAAAAGATTTGTTATATCAATGGCCTGACCCAAAATTACCCCTTTTCCCTTTATGGTTAAATGGCTTATTAATATAATCTTTTGAATTTATATCTGCATTAAGTGCGGATTTTAAGCAGATAAAATTGATTTGCAAGACGAAATCTTACATTACGTGGAAAAAATATATCACATGACAGAAGATCGGTTAATGAATTGGCAACCTGCTGGTACTGTGACAGGGAAATAATAGGGTTCCGCTATAGAATAGCAGAGAACGATTGCGATATCGAGTGCGCAAATAAACAGATAAACAGGACACTGGACATCCTCGGAAGGTTGCTTGGCGAAATAGATGAATTTATCGGTTTTGGACTTGGTTACGACAAACCAGAATTTTTCTGGTACATTTTTGCCGAAAACCAGTCAGCCGTTCTCATGATTCGGGAACAGTGTTCTGCTGCGCAGGTTGGCTTCAGCCTTTACCCACTTCTCACACCATTTGATGAAAAGGAAGATGCAGAGCCCACCGTAGCACTTCCGGACAGGATCATTCTAGGAGGGGTTTCAATAGGACACCTTTACGCAAAGAGTACTGGAACACTTGGGGGAGTACTGAGAGTGGGAGAGCAGAAATATGCTGTTTCCACAGCTGAAGTCCTTGCTCCCGAAGGAGCCAAACTGGGAGACGTTATTGTACAACCCAGCATAAAGGACTCTCCACACAAGATGTATTCCATGGGTAAACTATCGGTTATCTCAAAACTTGCATTCGGGTCAATAAATGACCTGGATGCTGCAATTGCAACTGTGGATCCGGAAGTACCCACTTCACCAAGAATACGAGAAATAGGCAGGCCAAATGATGTGGCTGAACCAGAAATAGGCATGAACGTCAGAAAGACTGGAAGAAGCACAGGGTTCACCGAAGGTAAGGTACTTTGCACAGACGTGAGGATGAAAGTAATGCGTGCCGGACTCAGATATGTCCTCCAGGATCAGTTCATAATAATGTCCGATGTCGAGGAGTTTGCCAGGAAAGGGGATGAAGGTGCATTTGTATTCGATAACAACAACGACCTGGTGGGAATGATACAGCTTGCATTCCACGGTCTGGCTATATGTGCAAGAGGGAGTATACTCCTGGGGAGATTCGGGTTTGTCCCTCCATTTTGCTTCGAGCCTTCTGAAGAAGATTTCTGATATCTGTTATTCTGCTTTATATTAGGAGCCGCCAGTCAGAGAATTTGGAGCAATTGGGAGCCGGAAAAATTTGTGAATTTCATTATAAATTATATACAGTCAAATTATAAGCAGCTTGACCATTTGATATGAGCAATCATGGTTAAAAGCGCTTCCTGAATGTTTTTTTGTGATCTTATGCCTCAAAAAGGTATCAGCTTCATTATGTTCTCAGGAACTGCTGATAAATTCATCCCACTGGGAGTATTTACCCAATCGGCAGTTAACCTTGGAATGCCAGTCTCTATTTTTGTAACGGGATGGGCAATTCCTGCATTTCTGAAAGACGGCGCTAAGAATGTAAACCGTATGCCAAAGGAATTTGAGGATATGGCCCCCATGCTGGTGAAAGGACTGGAAGACATCAAAGCACCTACCTGGTATGAAATGCTCAAGACCTCAAAAGAAAATGGTGACGTTAAGATTTATGTGTGCTCCCTGATGGCCCAGGCCCTCAAAGTTGACACTGAAAACGGTTTGGATCCACTAGTTGATGACGTTGTTGGCGCTGCGGCATATCTGCAGATGACCGATGGAATGGACAAGATTATGATCTAGGTTGATGAGAATGGTAAAGACTACAGTAGACAGCAGGGGGACTGCCTGTCCCGGCCCGATTACTGATCTCCTGAGGGCTTATCGAAAGGCAAACAATGGAGACGTTATCGAGCTTCTCGCCACCGATCCCGGTGTAAAGGCAGACGCAAAGGCATGGTGTGAAAGAACTGGCAATGAACTTATCTCAATTGTGGAAAACAACAAAGTTTACACGGTGGAAATCGGGGTTGTTGCAAAGAAAACACTTAGCACTGTACAGTGAACCTGGAGTGCCTCCAGAGTTCTAAAGTGGAGTGAAAACGGAGAAGAACGAAGAAGTAGGTGATGCGAATGAAAATAGCTGTAATAGGCGGCGGAGCCGGGGGTCTAATTTTTGCAAACAGGGTTACAAGAGAGCTTGTGCCGGAAATCAGATCAGGCAAGATTCAGATCAAAGTATTTGATGGCGCACAGTACAATGAGTTTCAACCTGGTTATCTAGCCGTTGCATTTCGTGGAAAAAACCCTGAAAGCCTAAGAAAACCAACAGCGGATCTTGTCCTGAGTGGGATTGAGCTGGTTCCGGATTACTGCGCTAAAATAGACCTTGATAACAGGTACGTGGAAACTGCTTCAGATGGAAAGAGGCATGACTTCGACAAGATAGTGATTGCCACAGGTTCCAAGCCTGATTATTCCTCTATTCCTGGACTTAAGGAGGCAAACAGGGACTTCCATACAAGTGCCTTTGCCTCTGCGGAACTTTACAAGTCCATATCCAATGTAAAATCTGGAAGGATGGTTGCCGGTATTGCAGGGCTCCCATACAAGTGCCCCCCGTCCCCCAATGAGAGTGCTTTCATGCTCGATGAATTTTTCTGGAAAAGGAAGCTTAGGAACAGCGTTAAAGTCACTTTTGTAACGCCTTTCCTCAGAGCATACTCTGCTGAGCCCATAAATGAAGTTATAGAACCACTGTTCAGGGAGCGGAACATTGAACTTATTACCAGTTTTAACCTTGATTCAGTGGACCCAGCCAGAAAGACACTTGAATCCATGGAGGGAGACGAGATAAAATACGACAGACTTATGCTGGTTCCTCCACACACTGGTATGGACATGTTCAAGGGAACGGAGTTCGCAGACGAAGATGGCTGGATATTCACCGACAAGACAGATTTGCACATCAAGGACTATGACTATGCTTTCGCTGTGGGGGACGCAACTAATATCCCTATTTCAAAGGCAGGAGTAGAGGCCCATCTTGAATCCGTGGTGGTTGCAAACAACATGATCTCTGAATATGTGGGCTCCGGAGAGAGATATGAGTTCACAGGAAGGTTACAGTGTTCCATGGAAACAGGATTCCATCAAGCGACCTTTGTAATAGGGACTTACGAAAAACCTGTGAGGAAAATAGAACCATCATTCTACAATTATCTTCAGAAGAAATTCATGGAGCAGATTTACTGGTCATCTCTGAAGGGGGGTTTTGAGTGGGTGTTCAAAAGACACTTTGGTGAAGATTATTACAGAAAATACCAGAAAAAGATTCCCCCAATGAAGCAGGTGAGAACTGAAGGAATTTGAATCAAGTACTATCATCCTCCCCTACCTTTTTTGACCTGAGCCGATGTTGTCATGTCCCTGTAAATGAGCCCAGATTTTCCCCACAAATTTCCTGTTGAATGCCACAAAAGCTTCTCCAGTTACTGATACTTTGAATCCAAAATAATTAAAACCACAATAGGGATTTGTAAAATGGTTCCTGTAAATGAAAACAGCTGAAAAACTTGGAATATTTTTTGATGGAGAAAAGGGTCCCAAGAATGCGATAGTAGACGTGGAAGATGTAGAAGTTGGCCATGAGACTATCATTGCGAATTCAACTGGAAGTGCTACATCACCTGTAAGGACCGGTGTTACGGCTGTATTGCCCACAGGGAAGAGTCATCTGGGAACAGATCTCTTTTCTGGAACTGCCATACTGAACGGAAATGGAGAGGGCACAGGTTTTGCGTGGATAAATGAATCCGGAATGCTCTCAGGTCCAGTAATGCTAACCAACACAAACAGTGTGGGAATTGTCAGGGACGCTACTCTAAAATGGCTGAATGGAAAGGGATTTAGACATGACTCCCTGCCTGTAGTCTGTGAAATTTCAGATGAATTCCTGAATGATATTTCCGGACACCACATAACAGATAAACATGTTTTTTCAGCTTTGGAAAAAGCATCGCCTGATAATGTTGAGGAAGGAAATGTCGGAGGAGGCACCGGTGCAGTCTGCTATGAATTTAAGGGCGGTATTGGAACCTCCTCAAGAACGGTAAAGGTGCTTGATGAAACCTATACGGTTGGTGTAATGGTTCAGGCAAACCATGGCCTGAGACATCAGTTGAATATTAAAGGAATTCCTGTTGGAAAGCACTTCACGGAAAACCTGGTCAGAACACGCGAATCGGGTTCCATTGTAATGATAGTTGCAACAGATGCCCCATTGCTTTCTCATCAGCTCCAGAGAGTGGCAAAAAGAACTTTTTTAGGGCTGGCAAGGACAGGGAGCGTTTCCTCAAATGGATCCGGTGACTTTTCCGTTGCATTTTCCACAGCAAACAAATTTGCCAACGGATCAGAACAACTGGCTGTTGCAAGATGGTTGCCAAATTCAGAACTGGACCGAATATTTGAAGCAACTGTCCAAGCAACAGAGGAATCTATTGTAAATGCCCTGCTTGCAGCTGAATCAATGAAAGGGTTAAACGGCCATTTCGTGTCATCCATACCCCATGATGTACTTGGCAAATTGATGGCAGGTTTACACTAATCCAGCAAAATCAGTTTACTTGTAAACTCACCGGAAAGTAACACAGGTTCTATTCTCTAAATTGAATTTGCTTGCTCATAATGAAAAAATGCCCCTAAAAAGGGGCAAACAATATTCTGGCCTTGACCATGGTCACTTTGACCCTGCTTGCCCTGTTCCACGGGTGTACCAGTTGAAGTAGTTCCTTACGCTCCCTCTGAATACCAGGTAAAGGGATGCTGCTGCTATTCCTGCTACAACAAGCCCATAGCTGAACATTGCAGGCCACCAGGCAGAAAAGCCAAGTGGGTAGAGAAGAACGACCTGTGTAACAATCCAGGCAATTTCAAGTGCTGCCAGTGCCAGAGAACCATACAGTCCCGCTTTGTTGTCAACATACATCAGGTAGGAAAGAATGATGGGCAAAGCCGCAAAAGCGATGACTAGCCATATTGCAAACAGCATGAAGTCTGTTACAAATGGAATGTATACAAGGGCAGGATCAATTTGCAGCGTAGTTCCCGTGGGATCCAGCATCAGATTAATGCCGCCATACAAAGCCAGACCTGCAAGCATGAGATCCAGGAATATCAGTATTAGGACGCTTAAAGGCATTCTCATCTTTTTCACCTCCTTGGATAATCATTAGGATAGAGGCCTATATCCTTGTCCGCTTACGGCTTAGGCATATAGAAAATCGCCTATTCAAGGCATGATTTAATATCTGCAGTTTCACCAGCCAAATATTGGTGTAGCTATTTCAGGCGTTGGCAAATAAGATTGTTATGTTTAGCATAGTAGCTGCCGTAACCCATGCAATATATGGAAACAGGAGATAGGATGCTTTCCTGTCAATGGGGAAGAACTCAATGATTGTTGCCACTATGAAGAACCACAGAAATATGATCTCTATTGCGCCGAATATCAGGCTATGCAGTCCGAAGAACAATATTGACCAGAAGACATTAAGAAAAAGCTGAACCCCGAATATAACTGTGGCCAGAGTGATGTTGACACCTCCGCTCCTGCGGTTCCATATCAGGTAGAAGGAAATGCCCATTAGAAGATAAAGTGAAATCCACATAGGTGCAAAAAGCCAGTTGGGCGGTGTTATGGCACTTTTGGTGAGAGAGGCATACCATGTAGGAATAGCTTCGTATGTGAAGACAGACCCGATTCCTCCGGCACCCTCTGTCAAGATTATTGAAACTGCCAGTCTGACGGGATTGAATTTGGAATCGCCACTCATGATTAATAATAAATGAATGTGGTTGAATAGGATTTCTATTGTTTCAAAATTTTAATTTTTACTTAGCGGGAGAGGCTCCGTAACTGGATGAATAAAGCAGGTTTTTCTGAATTTGATGTTCCTGCCTTCAAAAGGGTTGGAGTAATTGCGCCTTCAATAGAAGGTTCTGAGTACAAATTATAACAACTATTTTTAAAAATAACACGTTATATTAGAATACCCGGAATGTGAAATGAATGGTTTCTAAGAAAGTGGACATAAACAAACTGAGAGATAGTGAAAAGAAATACGGGAGGACTCATAACAGATACCTGACAGAAGAGGTTCCGAAATACCGATTTCCGGAAAGAACAATGGCATCTAGGACCGTATATCAGTTGATTCATGATGAATTGAACCTTGACGGCAACCCTGATTTAAACCTGGCAACTTTTGTAACAACATGGATGGACCCGGAGGCAGACCGGCTCATAATGGAGAACCTTCACAAGAATTTCATTGATCATTTTGAATACCCGCAGGTTAAAAACATAGAGGAAAGAATTGTGAACATACTGGCCGACCTTTTCCATGTTCCTGACGAAAATGATTTTATCGGAACTTCGACGATTGGTTCTTCTGAGGCAATAATGCTCGGCCTGCTGGCCCACAAGTGGAACTGGAGGCAAAGGATGAAAAGCAAGGGACTTCCTGACGACAAACCGAACATAGTATTTGGCGGAGATACGCACGTATCATGGGACAAGTTTGCCAGGTACTTTGATGTTGAACCTAGGATTATTCCAATTTCAAGAGACAGTTATACCATAAGAACCAAGGATGTGATGAAGGAAGTAGATGAGAATACAATCGCAGTTGGTGTTGTGTTGGGAACAACATTCACTGGAGAATTTGACCCTGTAAAAGAGATAAATGCCGCTCTTTTGGAACTGAAGCAGCAGAAAGGGATCGATGTCCCAATCCACGTGGATGCCGCAAGTGCAGGGTTCGTCACGCCTTTTTACCAACCAGAATTTCAGTGGGATTTCAGGCTAGAGCAGGTAAGTTCAATAAACACTTCCGGCCACAAATTCGGACTTGTGTATCCGGGCCTGGGCTGGCTGATATTCAAGCACCATAACCTCCTCCCAGAGGAGCTGAAATTTTACGTAAACTACCTCGGTGATGAGATGCCCACATACACTCTGAACTTCTCCGAAGGCAGCTCTATGATTGTTGCCCAGTACTTCAACATAATGCACCTAGGAAAATCAGGCTACAGGCAGATCGTGGAGAAGATGATGGATAACGCAACTTATCTAGCAACACGCCTGAAGGAAAGTGGCGAATTTATTGTGACTAACGAGAACAGACAGATTCCAGTTGTGACATTCCGTTTTGCAAGAGAAGAGAAATTCTCACTCTTTGATCTTTCTTACAGAATCAGGGAAAGGGGATGGATTGTACCCGCATATTCCCTCCCAAAGGATGCCCAGGATGTAACAATAATGAGAGTTGTGATCAGGGAAAATTTCACAAAGAACCTTGTGGACATATTTGTGGATGATATCCTGAATGCGAAGAAAGCTCTCAGTGGAGGGTCCGTTAAGACTTCACAGCGTTCCGCCAGGGAAGGGCATGCAGTGTCCTGAACTTACTGTTAAAATTACTGTGTGATAATTGGATTTAAACCAAAATCCAACCTTTTCTTTAATGCTCAACTTTACATTCGAGTGAGGAAGAATAACTCCATTGGAAAAGAATCACAATTTTAAACCTTGACCTTTTATAACTCTATTATGCCGGTAAGGGCCTCTGATATTCCTTTCACCGCAAAACTCACTTTAGAAGAGTGGGGTGCAGTATTTCTGGTATTTGTAATCCTCACTTATCTGTTTCAGGGATTTCACGTACTGGAAGCATTGTACGCTGGATTAATATCGTCGTCAATTTATATCGCAGGCAAGGCAATGCTTGTGTTTGCTTTAAAACGGCGGGAAAAGACAAAGCAAGGAATTAAAGAAGAAGAATTCCCGGGAAATCCTTAGGTTTATCGGGAGGATTCAATATTTGTTGCATTAACCATTTATTATGTAAAAGTGAATTTTTATTTGATATGCTCCGGCCGGGATTTGGACCCGGGTCGAGAGATTGAGAGTCTCTTATGCTTGGCCTGGCTACACTACCGGAGCGACTCAGCAGGATGTGATATGGACATTTATTTCTTTTGATTATTCTCGGTTAGAAGTGTGTCACAACACGACGGATTTGGGAAAAATCAGACAGTTATTGGCCAAAAGACCTTTGCAAGTTCCACGACGACAGCCATTGCAATCCCTATATAGATAATCAACTTGGGATCGAGAGCCGGCCCCGTAATTTCTTCTTCTTCGAAATATCTTATAAGTCCAGCTCCGGACTGGAATCCTTCGCTCTTCTTCTCTGCCATTTCAAAACCTAAGGTCAATTGTGCTTAATTATTTTATGGATTTGAACTGGCAATCACATGTGCCTTTTCTGCAACTTTCAGCAGCGAAATCCCATCACAGTGATCCCTTAGGGTCTCCACGTATTCACCGAGATTCTTCTTCTCAGTTGCTACGAAAACATTGCTTCCGCCAGTCACAATGTAGCTGAGCCAGGATGATTTCCTCAGCTCATCCACTATGTCCATAAGTTTCCTCATCTCAGGAGTTATCACCTTGACGCCCATACTCTCATTGAGCCTGTGGTATTCAGCTGTGTCATAGTGGCCAATCTCAAAGATGCCTTTGATGTCCTTGTCCTCGGCTAGTTTGACAAGCTCTTTACCCTTTTGAAGCGTGTTTTCTATCCTCTGGGGGTAGTCTGAGCTTTTCACCGCATTCTCATGAATCCTGTCAGAGGGGTTACGTTTCACGTTGAATCTGCAGCCGATTACTGCATAGTCCCTGAAATCGTACGGATCCAGCAGTCTTTCCGTTGTGGCCTTTTTCCCGTCTGCCCAGGTAACAGTAAGTCCGCCATGAAGACTTCTTCCTACGCTTTCTGAAATGGACCGTAATTCATCCTCAAATCTGGCAGGGTCCTCCATTCCCCCTGTGAGATCACTGACGCTGCATCCAAGTGCTGCCGCCCCCGCATCTGAACTCCCGCTTAGAACCCCATGGTTTTCCGAAGCGAATGATACCGAGAGAGAATTGTCATTCAGCCCAAGTCTTTCCAGTATCTTTGGTTTATATCTGTTCAGAGTCACAAATGGAGACCTGCCGGTTTCTGAATAAGCAACAGGGTTTCCATTCAGTGTACCATAGGGTTTACCTCGGTTGACAACAACTCTGGTGACAACCTTAATTTCTTCTTCTATACCTTCATAGGCAAATCCGGCCGAGGTGTGCATGGGCACTCTCCTCATTTTGTCAGAAATACCTCCAAGAAGTATAATGCCAATTGTGGGGTAAGCTACAGATTCGGAATAAGCTACAGTCTGATTGTCAGTCAATGCTTTGCCATAAGCCCCAAATATTAATTTTTTTGGGAGCCGGGCCTGATAGTATATGGGATCTGCGGCAGTCTGTTTGTATCAACTATTAAAAAATTGTTGAAACCACTGTTGCTCAAATAAAATAAATACACAGTTAATATATGTCTCTTGACCCCTTATGTCTATTACTCAAGAACATGAAGAAATGCTCAAGATTCTAAACATTAGTGATAAGGACCAATTATTCTCCGATGTCCCGAAAAAAGTGAGAAAATCTTCCTTGAATATCCCTGAGGGGATCTCAGAGTATGATGTCCTCTCTGCTGCCAAGGAAATATCCTCAATGAACAAGGGAGTTAGCTTCATCAATTTCCTCGGGAATGGCATATACGACAGAGTGATACCCACTTCAGTGGATTCCCTGATTGGAAGGACAGAGTTTCTGACTTCTTACACACCATATCAGGCAGAAATGTCCCAGGGAGTACTCCAGTCTTTGTTTGAATACCAGAGCCTCATTTCTCAGTTGACCGGGATGGATGTCACAAATTCATCCATGTACGACGGTTTTACCGCTCTTGGAGAGGCAGTAAGGATGGCATACAGGATAAATGGTAAGCCTGAAATTCTTGTACCTGAAACACTCTACAAAGACAAACTGGAAGTAATTCACAGCTACCTTGCTGGACTGAATGTCAGGATCCTGACCTACAGAGTGGATCATGAGACAGGTTACACTGACCTTGAAGATCTTGGAAAAAAGGTGAGTGACAACACGAGTGCCGTAGTCTGTGAGTTGCCAAATGGACTGGGAATCATAGACGCCAATGTTCCAAAGATAAAGGAGCTGAAAAAAAATGCATTGCTTATTGCATACGTTGACCCAATTTCTTTGGGAATACTCACCCCACCAGGTGAATACGATGCAGACATAGTGGTAGCAGAAGGACAACAGCTTGGCATACACAGGAGCTATGGAGGTCCTCTCCTTGGGATACTTTCCTTCAAAAATGAGCACATAAGGAAATCTCCGGGTCGAATAATCGGCGAATCCATTGATGTAAACGGGAAAAGAGCTTTTGTCATGACACTTCAGACAAGGGAACAGCACATAAGGAGGGAAAAGGCCATGAGCAATATATGCACAAACCAGGCCCTTATGGCTATTGCAGCTGCATCATACCTGAGCATAGTGGGTTCAACCGGTCTGAAAAAAGTTGCCACTGTTACCTATGCCAATGCTTCCAGGCTTCGTAAAGGCTTCATGTCCCTCAAAACCAGCTCAGTTACACAATTGAGAGGGGAGCCATTCTCAGATGTCCTTGTATCTTTTTCAAAGGAGACCCAGGATCTTCAGGGCAAGTTATTCCAGAAGAAAATCCTCGGTGGAATCCCTCTTTCAAGACTCATCGGTAATCCCAGTTTATTCCAGAAAAACTCTCATTTCTTCTCAGTTACAGAGAAGAATACCCCCCAGGAAATTGATGAACTCCTTTCTGCCCTGGAGGTGGTCCTGTGAGTTTCAGGCAGGCATCCTACGATGAGCCTTTTATTGGCCAACTCAGATCCGGCACCACTTACAAGCTCCCTGGCGAGTTTGATGACAAAGTTCTCGACAGTCTTCCATCAGGAATGAGAAGAAAGGAACTTGATCTCCCGGACGTGGCAGAATATGATGTAGTAAGGCATTACACAAGACTTTCACAGATGAATTTCAGTGTCGACATAGGAATGTATCCTCTTGGCTCCTGCACCATGAAGTTTAATCCTAAATTTGCCGACCGTGTTTCAACCTTTGAGGATTTCAGTGAGATTCATCCACTGCAACAGGAAAGCACCGTTCAGGGAACTCTGAGAGTAATGTATGAACTACAGGAGTATCTCAAGGAACTTTCCGACATGGATGCAATCACATTGCAACCTCTGGCAGGGGCGCATGGTGAGTACACTGGAATTCTCATTATAAGAAAATTCCACGAAGATCATGGAGAACTGGAGCAGAGAACAGAAATCATAGTTCCCGATTCAGCGCACGGAACCAACCCTGCCTCTGCCGCAATGGGAGGTTTTGATGTAGTTGAGATCCCATCCGGCCCAAGTGGAACTGTTGATATTGAGGCACTAAAAGCTGCACTTTCACCAAGAACTGCTGCCTTCATGATAACTAATCCCAATACTTTGGGTATATTTGAGGACCAGATTACTGAAATTGCTGAACTTGTTCATAAGGCAGGTGCACTGCTCTATTACGATGGTGCAAATTTCAATGCCATTATGGGAGTCACCTCTCCAGGATTAATGGGTTTTGACATAGTTCATTTCAACCTGCACAAGACATTTGCTACCCCTCATGGAGGCGGCGGTCCAGGTTCCGGCCCAGTTGCGGTCAAAGGAACCCTAAGGGACTTCCTCCCTGTTCCAACGGTTGAGAAGGACGGGGATAAATATTTCCTCGATTACTCTCACAGCAAAACCATCGGGAAAGTATCTTCATACTTTGGCTCTTTCAACATGATGCTCAGGGCCTGGGCTTACATCAGGTACCATGGGTCCAACGGATTGAGAGAGAACACCGTGAATGCTGTGTTGAATGCCAATTATCTCGCAAAACTGCTTGCTGGCAAATTCAAGATTCCATACAAGCCCTTGAAGAAACATGAGCTGGTTCTTTCCACAGAGAATACGGGAAAGAGGGCCCTTGATCTCGCCAAATTCCTTATCGACCATGGAATACATGCCCCAACGGTCTATTTCCCGCTCATTGTGCACGAAGCAATGATGATAGAGCCCACGGAATCTGTATCCAAGGCTGACCTTGATCAATATGCAGAAATTCTCCTGAAAAGCATACAAGCGGAAGATGCAGAACTTAAGAGCCTCCCCCGGAATCTTCCGGTCGGCAGGATTGATGAGGTAAAAGCCGCAAGGGAATTGAAGGTCAAGTGGGACCTTCACTGATTTTTTTTAAATTCCATTATTTTTAATTATAACCGAGAGACAAACCTGGCATCGCCTGCCGAATCACTTTCCATTTGTGACCAGCACATCACACAGTGTTTACCTTTTTCATGATAATTAGCAGTTATGTGCAACCTATTTATTCTCGTAAAATCTGCCTGATCCGGATGGAAATAAACGTAGTTTCTGACCCTGACGAAATCAGCGAAATCATACCAGTAATAAAATCTGCCTGGGGAATGGAAAAAATGGATCAGCTTGTCAAGGACATAGTTGCGTCCATGAGATTTCATGGCGGACTGGTCCTCCTTGCAAGGGAAAACGGAAAAGTTGTGGGAATGCACTACAGTTTTCCAGGTTACAGAAACGGCCGTGTTTATCTATATTCCCATATGACAGGCGTGATTCAGGACCTTAAATATTCTGGAGTGGGGAAAGCCCTTAAATTGGCACAGAGAGACTGGGCAAGCAGCCACGGCTACAATCTTGTGGCCTGGACATACGATCCACTGATGGCGCTTAATGCAAATTTTAACTTCAATAAGCTGGGAGTCTTCTCCAGGACTTACCTGAGGAACTTCTACGGCCAGATGGAGGATTCGCTCAATTTTGGGATGCCTACAGACAGGTTTGTGGCTGAATGGTGGAACGAATACACCAGGCCAAGGGTACCAACACCTGGAGTGTTCGTCAACGACAATTCAGAAATGGCCGCCTTAAGCTACAATGATGATTCTCCCTCCCTTGGCGTCTATATCCCAAAAGATTTTGTTTCGGTCAAGAAAACTGATCCTGATCTTGCATTAAAAATAAGAATGGGGCTCAGGGGAATATTTGAGAATCTCTTCTCCCAAGGTTACATCGCTGTTGGCTTCAACAGGGAAGAAGCATACTATACCTTCGTAAAGGATGAAAAAATAGTGAAAAATTACGGGAAAAATATTTTCAGGGATTAGATTGCTTTGTACCGCTTGAGGGAAACCTCAAAAATTTCACCATCTGATCCTATTGTGTTTAGAAGTTCATCCAGATCCGCCTGAGATATTGAGGCGTTCTGTGCTGCGGCCAGGAGATCCTCGTACCTGCAACCTCTCCCGTCCTCATCGTTATTTCTGATGTATTCGAGGATGAATTCCCGGTTTTTAGAGTCATCAGGCGACTGTGCAACGGGTGCTGAACCCCCGCTTACAATAGCCTCGATTTCAGAGGTGCTGTATCCCGGGTAATTCTTTATAGCTCTGAGGGCACATTCTGCTTCCTCACTGGAGTAACCCATGCCTCTCAGCTCTTCCGCTGAGGGGTTTTCGCTCTTGACTGCTGCCCTTATTGCGTAAATTTTCCTTCTGGCTGAGTGGTTTGCCCGGATATTCCAGTATTTTAAGGCAGTATCATCAATCTTTGTGGCCAGCTCAGGGTTCACATTGAAGTAGATCTTACCCTCATTCTGGAAAGAATTGACTCTCCCCATGACCATTACTGTATCATTTAGCTCAAGTTCATCGAGCATCATCTTTCCCTCACTTCCAAAGTCATTCTGGAAAGCACTGAGATAGAAGTTGCCTGATGCATCTGCCACTGTCATCCTGGTCATGTTCTCTTCTGCATTCTTCTGGGTAACTTTCCCGGCAATAAGCACTCTCCTGACTCTTGAACCAAGTGGGGTGATTATGTAGGGCTTTGATCTCTCCTCTTCCGGATTTTCTTCCAGAACTACTGAATCCCTCAACTCCCTGGCTATAATCCAGTATGCAAATTCCCTTCTTCTCGGCATCATTGGAAATCCGCCTCCAGTATTCCTGTAAACTTCCTGAGGAACTCCTCATCCAGGTACTTTATTGAATTCATTCTCAGGGAAAGGCCTATCTGGCTTTTCACTACGTCCCCATTAATTACAACAGCTTTTCCCGGGATGTGATCTTCAAGAGCTGCCAGAACAGAACGTCTTGAAATTGCAGTATTGCTTGGTACAAACTGCTCTTCCGTGAGCCCGATTAGAGGCAGGAGTGCAAACCTTCCTCCAGTGCACTGGATATGTCCTGTGCCGTCATCCAGGGTGAAATACGCGAACAAATCATAAACATAGGGGGCCTCGGGGTGATCCGGGCATCTGAGATCATCAAGCCTCTGGTTGCATTGGGAACATCTCATTACCAATCCGCTCTTCTGCCCGAATGATACTGCAAAACCCTGAACTGTGACCCCGCCAAGCGGCCCGGTGAGATCAGCGATATTTACGATCCTCTCGGTTATCTGGTATTCCAGCTTTGCTGGAAGCACCCGCGTCTTATCATTTATTGTGATCCTTAGCCTTCCATTGTATTCTGAGACTTTCCCACCTTCAATTCTTATTGTTTCGCCCTCGTTGAGCTGTTTGCCAAATGAGGTGAGCCTTATCTTTCCGGTGTCGTCTTCGAGGTCTGCTGAATAAAGCTGGTTCTTTTCCCCGTTCCTCTCGAACTCACGCTGCCTCACATTGGAAACCTTCCCGTCTATGCTAACATACGGGTCGGAAGTGGATAGATCCTTTACCTTGAGTTCTTTGAAGGTTCTCTTAACCTCCATTTCCTCTCCTGGCCGAAGAACAACCTCTGATCTTGAGTCTATGTAGACCCTGTTTACGTTGTTGTATTCTCTGGTGGAGCAGTTCTTAACCTCTACAACGTCCCCAGCCTGGATTGTGCTTGGAAATGCCCAGGCCGTGAATGAAATGGTACCGGTTTCGTCACCAAGTATACCATAGAAATAAACTGTCTCACCTTTGTCATTCTTGATCTTCCTCTGCTGCAGTGATACTATCTTAACATGCAGGTTTAGATTCTGTTTACCGGGAACTAATGCCCCTATTTTTGGAAATTCGTCCTCTGATATCATGCGTACATTCCACTCGATTCATTTTCGTCCTGACTTCCCAGTATCTGTGTAAGTATACTGTCAGATTCTGCCTTTGTCAGGCCTATTTTCTCAATGAGGTATTTTTCAATATCCTCTTTTGTCTTACCTGACCTTATCATTTCCTGAACCATAAGAAGCATTCTCTCCGTGATCCTGGTCTGAAACTGTTCTTCCAGGTTCAGGGTCCGTACCATCAGATAAATTGAGGAAAGAAGAAGGTTAAGGCCCTCATTCAGTTCATTCTTGCTCAGCGTATCAAGCTCAAGGTCAACTCTTGAAATCACTTCCTCATGAATGCCCTCAAGCATGAATTTTACCAGGTCTATCTGCCTGTTCAAAATGAGAAGGACCCTGTAGATTCCAAGCCTGGACTCATTGTCCATTACAGCAGTTTCAACACCGGTCCGCAGAAAAACTCTGGCGACCCCCTGATCAAATTTCAGGAAAATCGAAAATGGTATCTTATCGTTTTCAAGAACCAGGTGGTTATTATACCTCTTTATATCCCACGGGATGTCAACAAGATTACCTGAAGTTTCGTCCTTTCCGCCCAACCAGCTTAGAACTTCCTCCTTGGAAACTGACATGCCTGAAAGATAGTTTGTCCTGATATAGTCTTTTTCATCAGATTTATTGATTTGGCGGACACATTTGAAATTTATAGTTGGGCGCAATTATCCAAAATCATGGTTCAGCGAAGTGGAGTTGGCATAGCTTCCATAATGACCTCTCGCCTTTTTTATTCACTGAACTGGTATAATATCTCACCTGCACTTATTCCAATAAGCCAGACCTTCAATGTTCCATTGTCCTATACCGGGCTCGCACTTTCCTCCTTCCTGCTCGGAGCTGGTGTTTTCCAGCTGCCTGCCGGCATAATATCATCAAAGATTGGTTCCAGGAAGACTGCGTTGCTGGGTCTTTATGTAATGGCTATAGCTGCAGTTCTCTCTGCATTCTCCGCGACATTCGTTGAAGTTGTAATCCTCAGGTTTTTCGTTGGCGTAGGGGCCGCTTTTTACTTCAGCACTGCCATAGCACTGCTGAATGAACTTGACCCCGAGAATATAACAAGAATGATTGGCTACTATAATGCATCCTTCAATATCGGTGCAGGCGGAGGCATCATCATATTCACCCCTCTGATTCCAATTTTTGGATGGAGGATGGATTTTCTTGTTTCGGGAATTGCAGTTCTTGCCTCCACCTTTTTCCTCCAGCTCGCTATAGAGAAAGGAGGGCACTATACCAGCTTCGACCTGAAGGGCCTTAGGACAAGACTTCTTGACCGGAGGACATGGTTTATCGGAGTTGGCCTGGTTGGTCTCTGGTCTCTGAACTACACACTCCCTGAATATTTCAAGACCTATGCAACCCTCATAGGTATTAACCCGAACATTGCAGGCATCATGGGCGGAGCCATTCCCATTGCAGGCATTGCGGGCGGAATACTTGCGTCTTCCTTCAGGAGATTTAATCCATTGAAACTCGGGACGTTTCTCGTTCTGATAATCGGCAGCCTCGTTGCCCTGATTCCTGAACTTCCTTATATGGGCTTATGGTTTGTTATGGTGTTAACGGGACTGATTGCCACCATTGTTATCTCGCTGGAGTACGGGATCATTGCGCTGATGGACAGGAGCAGCCGTTATATGGCACTAAATGTGGGGCTCATAAATTCAATCCAGATAGGGATAGGATCAACAGTTCCAGCTATTTTCGGGTTCATTGCTGCATATGGATTTTCCTACTCCTGGATGTTTCTCGGTATTTTTTCCATTTCAACCCTGGGATTCCTGCTCCTACTGCCCAAAGGCATGCTCAACCCGTACGGAAGTGGTTCCACCGGAACAGAAAATGGATGATTTCCGACCTGCAAATCAGAAAGTATTGCTTTTAAACAATTGAAACAATTCACATACAATGTTTAAGTGGGGAATGCTACTTGCCTGATGGCGGCAAGGAACCGAATTACCTTGAGCAGGCAAGGTACCTATGCAGGGTCATTGATGACGGGCATTTTAGCCTGGAACTTGGATGGCCCAGCGTTATTGATACAATTTCTTATGCGCTCAAAATTAAAAGGGAAAATCTTGTCCAGATCCTGAAGGAGGCAAATGTTGGCTTAACCGAAAATGCCAAGGGTGCTTTTCTTGTAGCCGGCGTTTTCGATGCAGATATACCTGTGGCTGAAAAAGAAGAGATTTTCAGGCGGATTTTGACTCTTATTGTACCTCTTTCAGAGCTCTCAAATCTCCTTATGCTCATTTCAACAGAATACGATTTCAGCCTTGCCGTGCTGGAGTTTCTCTTCAGGGTACAGGGCCACCACCTGGATGCTTTCAGGAACTCCACCATTCTACCGTTGATAACCAGTGATCTCTTTATTGAAAGCAAATCAGCCAACAGTTTCGTAAAGGAGCAGATAACAGGCATTAAGCTGGATTTGGGAAGAATACGTCAGCTTGTCAGAAATGACTGGTTCATAGATCTGATGACCATCCTCAAATCCGGGGTGAGAGTGAATCAGAACCGGGGCTTTCTTAAACTCATAGACAGGGAGGCACACAGCATAAATGCAGAAGAAATGGCTTCCCTCATATCCGATGGCACGCTGGGAATGGTTGTACTGCACCGAAACTTGATCCTGAAACAGGATTTTGTAACTGCAGCTTTTACCAAAAGGTATGAGGCCGAACAGCATGAAAAAAAACTCAGGAGATTCTACTACTGGCTGGGCATAGCCAATGATTTTGTACTTGGTGTCCTCTTCCTCATTGGCAGCTTTGAATTCTTACCGGGAATGCCTTCCGGAAGCCTCCTGATTGGTGTGATATTATTTATCATTGGAAGTTCGCAGCTTGTGGCCAGGTCGTTGATACAGATAGCAATGAACATACACATACGTTCAAGCAGAAACAGGAAAATGAGGGAATTGCCGGCATGAGAAATGTAGTCGTCCTGTAAAGCAAAAGGTTTTTCATATCGAGTTATAGAGATAAATATGGTATGGCAGAAAACGATATCAGCTAAAGCCTTGGAAAAAGTTGGACATGCAAGCGTTAAAGTGGGTAACGAAGTGGTTTTTATTTCAAACGTGGATGGGAAGTTCTATGCCATGGACGGAACTTGTTCCCATGCAAGGTGCATCCTCGGGTCACTGGACAAAAATGCACTGAAAGTGCAATGCGCATGCCATGACGCAGTATTTGAGCTACAGACAGGGAAGATGGTGGAGCCTCCGTATGTTGCACCAAATGCTCCCCTGGACAAACTGTCCCTAAAGACCTACCCAATCAGGGAAGAAAAAGGCTTCATAGAAGTGGATCTCCATTAGTTTTGGGATCCAAAAAAAATATTTTTAAGGGATTCTCCCGGCCATCTGCTGCTCCTCTGAAGCTGCATCATAAGGGTATGTAACATACAGCCTGCTGGCTTCATCCAGAAGTGCAAGCGTATCTCTGTCAAGTTCCCAGCCGGTTGAATTTATGTTCTCATTGAGCTGCTGAAGGTTTCTTGCGCCAATGATGGGTGATGTCACTGCGTCATTTGAAAGCAACCAGTTCAGCGCAACCTGGGAGGGAGTCTTCCCAGTGGTCTCTGCGGCTTTTCTCACTGCCTCAATGACTTTCCAGAAATAATCTTCATTGCTTTCCCAGGGAGCTTTCCTCCCCATCTTGATGTTCTCAGAAACTCTGTTATTATCACCACTGATGTGCTTATTCCTGGCGTATTTTCCGGATAGTGCTCCACCCTTGAGAGGACTCCATGGCAGAACTGCCAGGTTCTCTGATCTGGACAGGGGCAGGATTTCGTACTCAGTTGCCCTGCATAAGAGGCTGTACTGGGGCTGGATGCTTGCAAACTCATGAAAACCATTCAACCTGCTAACCTCAAGTGACTTTGCGATCTGCCAGCCCCTGAAATTGCTCGCTCCGATATATCTCGCCTTTCCCTGTTCGACCACGGAGTGCAGGGCCTTCATGGTTTCCTTTATGGGCGTCAGGGGGTCCCAAGCGTGAACCTGGAGGAGATCTACGTAATCTGTACCAAGTCGGGAAAGACTGTCATTCAACGATTTCAGTATGTGCTTCCTTGTAAGTCCTCCAGAATTAGGACCTTCGCCCATTGGGAATCTCACTTTTGTGGCAATAAAGATGTCTTCTCTGTCCACTTTACTGAGCCATTCCCCTATTATTTCCTCTGAAACGCCCTGATTGTAGACATTTGCTGTATCGAAAAAATTCCCTCCTTCTTCGACAAAGCGATCCATTATTTTGAAAGAGGTATCCTTGTCTGCTTCCCTGCCAAATGTCATGGTTCCCAGGCATAACTCGCTAACCTTTATTCCAGTTGATCCAAAGAGCCTGTACTGCATTATTGGAAAACTGTCACTACCATAATAATAAATTGTCATCCGGCTGGCAACCGGAAGACTTCACAGATGGTTTCCATTTTCTTAAAAATAGGCAACAGATAGGAGGCCAACGAGTATTATTGTGAATATTATGAAGGACAGAAGAGAGAAACTCTTTGCTTTCTGCTTCTCATAATATTTTCTGGGCGTTATTCCTGAGAGCCTTAGGAAGGCAATTCCCCCTACTTTGAGTCCAAATATGTAAATAAGGGTCAGAACAAACGCATTTACGAAATCATGGAGATCCCCCAGGCCAAGATATATTCCTGCAACTCCTAGCGGAGGAAGTAGTGCAGCTGCTATAGCTACTCCAACAAGTGTTTCCGGCAACTTGGTTGTGAGCGCAAGCCCAGCTGCAATTCCCAGTACAATCGCAACCAGAACCTCAAGTCCGGAAATAAGTGTTCTGCTCACTATCTGGGGGCCTGGAGTGATAGAGGTGAAATGTGCAAGTATGTAGCTTATGCCTGCCGATAGGCCAAGCGATATGAAAACCAGCATGAAAAGCACTCCTTCCGAACGAACTAGCTGTTTGGTTCTTCCCAGGCTGCTGTTTACCATTGAAGCACTGGCAGGTCCCAGGAGTGGAGAAAGTAGCATTGAGCCAATTATAATTGGAACATTGTTCAGGAATAAACCTGCCAGAACAACTATTGTGGAGAGAATCACCATAATAACCGGGTATCTGGTGATCTTCAGATATTGTTCCAGAGGCTGCACTATCAACTCTATTGGGTTTTTGGACTTTGTCTCTGTTCCCTTCTTCTGAAGATTTCTCAGTTTTGTGGATACGTATGCAAGGACGTCAACCACAATTATCTGGTTGTCAGATTTTCTCATGTCCATTGCTGAACTGAGTTTTTCCATGGTGCTGTCCAGAAGTTCATCGGTAACGGTTGTTGAATAGAAGTAAATTTTCCCGAGTTCAGATGTTGAGGAGAACTTTGAATAAGTCAACTGCTCGACTCTAAGAAGTTCCTCTATTTTCCCTGCATCGTCTTCCTCAACTGAAATCTCGACCCTTTTCATTTAGTTACCTTCAGGCTAAGACTTTACTGTAAATATATTATTCTAATGGGTCGCCCCTGCATTCGAGGAGGTTAGCCCACATGTGCAACCGCTAGCTGCTCGATTCTTAGTGTTCTTGATGATATATGCCTTCCAGAATCAGATAATTTTTCCCTGAAAATATAAAACTGAATAAAATGTTAGTTAGCTTTTACTAATCTTTAAGTATCCCTAACTAATCACCTTCCGTGAATGTAAAGGATCCGGAATCACATGATTCCGTGAATTCAGCAGATCTCTCACTTCAGGAAGATCTCAAGAAAAATTTCAGAAAGCTATTCCATGAGTGGATTTTCTTTCAGATGAAATTTGTAAGGGACGAAGGCCTGGCTATACCCCAGTTGTTTACCCTGAGGTTCCTGTACTACAACAAACCTAGGGATCTATCATCCATTGCAGACTTTATGGGCGTCAGCAAACCCACAGTCACAGGATTGATGAACACACTGGAGAAGGATGGGTTCGTGAAGAGAGTCCATGATTCGGATGACAGAAGGAGAATTGATCTTGTTCTGACCGACAAGAGCCTGGAGATCTTCAAGAGATTTGAATCCAAAACTACTTTCGTTATAGACGAGTTCCTGAATTCCATTCCCAAGGATTCGCTACTAAAACTCAATTATACCATGACTGCTCTGGGCCAGAAACTCGGAGAAGCCATTGGAAACAGATATTCAAACAAACAAAGGTGAAAAATTGTCAACAGATGAGAACAAATCAGATTTTGTAAGCATGGAAGAATACAACAGGAAGTATGCCTACAAAGTTATGGGGATTCTTGTAGGCCTTGTCCTGATTGTAATGTACATAGAAGGAATGCTTACACCTTCCCTGCCAAGCATTGAGGGAGATTTCTTGATAACCCCCGCTCAGGCCAGTCTTGTCCTTTCCATGTATATGGTTGGCGGAGTGGCAATCACTCCGATTGTTGGAAAACTTGGAGACATTTATGGCAAGAGAAAAATGCTCATTATAACGCTGTTTATCTATGCAGCGGCAGTTTCAGTTACAGGTTTTTCCCCAACCTTTGACTTCATGATCATTTCAAGGACCATACAGGGCATCGGACTCTCGGTTATGCCACTGGGTTTTGCCCTGGTCAGAGAAGAATTTCCGAAGGAGCTGGTGCCAAAGGCACAGGCACTCATTAGCGCAATGTTCGGAGCTGGGTTTGCAATCAGCATTCCGCTTGGATCGCTTGTTTCCAACGATTTCGGCTGGAGATGGACGTACCATTCTGCAATTCCGCTTGTCTTCGGCCTGCTTCTTGTTAGCTGGATTGTCATCAAAGAGTCCAGATTCAAGCGTCCGGATGTAAAGATCGATTACGCAGGGGCTGCCATGCTTGCTTCATCCCTGTCACTTTTCGTTTTTGCACTTTCAGAGGGGGCTTCGTGGGGATGGATATCAGAAAAAACCATTGGCATGATTCTTGCTGGGTTTTTCATTCTGTTCCCACTTGCCATTTACGAACTCAGATACACCAAAGCCGGTGGGGAGGCCATTCTAAACTATAAGCTCCTTTCCATGAGAAATGTTCTGGTGGCAAATGTGATACTTTCCATAGCAGGTCTTGGAATGTTCCTTTCCATGCAGGCACTGACTTACAGGTTCATTTTCGGATTCCATGACTCTATCCTTGAGACCGGGCTTTCTCTTGTTCCGTTCGCACTTGGAACTTTCATACTTGGACCCATCGCAGGTGCGCTTGTTTCCAAAACAGGGGTAAAACCACTGGCAGCACTGGGCGCTGTGATTTCCGCATTGGGATTCATATTACAATCAACACTTCCGGGCTACAACGGGGTCCTGGTTTATGAATTCCTGATAGGTGCAGGTCTTTCACTGCTCAACGGGACACTGATAAATTTCATTGTTCTTACTGTGAACCCAAGAGACATGGGACTTGCAACCGCAATGAACGGTACATTCAGATCCCTGGGTAGCAGCATAGGTGCACCCATTGCAGGTTCAATACTTGCCACTTATGCAACACAGGTGTCCCCGGCCCTGACTATTCCAAATGACACTGCCTACACCTATATCTTCATAATTGCAGCTCTGGTGTTTCTGGCCGCGGCAATGCTTGTCCCGCTAGGAAAAGAGGTACTTGGAAAAAGAGGCATCAAAAGGCCGGTTCAAACCCCATCCATCCTGGAAAGTGGAATGAAAGCCGGTAGAACATAGACAGGAAATAGGAGGTAAAGCTCCGAATCCCATTTATATCATTTTAGTAATTTTATTTCATTCAGTTATTTTATCTCAATCGTAATGAATTCCCTGTTCCATCTCATGGAGCTTTTCATGCTCTTCAATCTCCAGGGGGTCCCAGGTTTTGAAATCATGTTTGTCACAATAATGAATTACGACTCCTCTATCAGGGTGATGTTCTTTTTTCCAGAAAGACATGGAAATTGATAATGACTTGGTGTTAATAATTGTTTCACAGCCTTAAATTCTCTTAATGGGCTTCTATTTGAACTTCCTTTTCCGACCCCCTTCTTGTGAGATCATAATAGAATCCAGTAAAAAGGGAACCGAGGATAAGGATCAGGCCAAATGTCAACCACCAGTAACTCAATGGCCATACATTTTTGTCATTAAAGTAAAATCCAGGTGAAAACTGGATGAACTTCGTCAGGTAGTAACCGAGACCTGATTCATATCTGTAAACGGTCTCGTTAAAAATTACTGCAGCCTCTGTAAATAAGATCAATAACCCGGCCTTTGAAAGAAGTTCCCTTCTAATGAACCTGTTTTCCTGAGGGGTTTGTTTATTATTCTCTAAATTTTTTGTCGGATTATCCTGAAATATCCTGTATTTGAACAGAGCCCTGCCCTTCATAAAATGCAGAATAGCTGCTATGATTAGTGCTGTGGATATTACAGCGGGAATCATATGAATTATGAAAAGGAATGCATAACCTGGAGACAGATTTATGATGGCATCGACCAGCAAAATGTGTGTTGGTCTGGTTCCAATTACTGGAAATGAAGTAAACACGTACTTTTCTGTTATCCATGATGTGTAACCTGCCGGAATAGATCCTCCTGCATTCAGCAAATATTGCATGCCTGAAAATACCAGAATATAGCGCACAAGCAATGGTAGTGCAATTCCAAAGAGCACAACACCGATGCCGGCAAGAATGATTCTCAATGATCCTTTCAGCGGCCTTAATTTACGGATTTTGCCAAAAATGAATGAAAACAGGATGCCAAGGAGAAAAGACAATAACATAAGGAAAATGGTATTGAAAACAGTGTAAGCTATGGAAGGTACCAAGTTTGCCCATCTGCCGATGAATATATTCCGTAAAAAAGTGAAGTACTGTAAGTAGACTGGAACATTTAGACCGAGATACTCCTTAATATACTGTACCTGAACCTGAAGAGGAACCGTACTGTGGGGGTTGATGAATGGGGCCACAAGTACTGTATCACTGAAAGACCTCCAGAATATGAATATGGCGAGGTCCAGAATTAGAAAGGAAATTACAGCAAGTAAAAATCTCCTGAGTAGAGATTTTCCAACCTTCATATTTAAATTTAATCTAATTATATATTAAATTATTACTCTTTCCATCTGAAGTTTCCTTTTTTCCATGCCGCCATAAATTTTGGAGAAAGCATGAGAATTCAATCCTGCACAGTTGCTTCATCCGTCAGCCAGTGAGATTTATAATCTGGTCAAATTCTATATCAGGGGATAATATCTTACGTAAGACTGCTTCTTCTTTTGGATAAACAACCTTTAGAAAAATCATTTTTTGTTCATTTCCGGATATGGGAAAACCACGGAACGTGCTTAAGCATTCAGCCATAGCGTTATTATTCGGAGGGGTACTGATTTTATTATGCCTACGTACGTGTTTTTGGTGACTCTGACAGAGAAAGGGAAATCGCGCTTTGAAGAAGTGAGGAGAGGGGGTAAGGTTCTATCTGAATTTATAAAAAGCCTTGGAGGGCAGAGCAAAGGAGCCTTCATGACCCTGGGGAGATTTGACATCGTGGAGATCGTGGAATTCCCAAATGATGTAGCCGCACTCAAGTATTCCATGAGAAGCACCGAATCTGGTCTGGCCAATGTTGAAACTCTAAAAGGATTCGCTGAAAAAGAAACAGAATTTTCCATCCTATAGGAGTTTGCGAGGGAAACACCATCACCTGAGGATAATCAATTTACACTGCTTCCCATAAGTTAATCCTTCATTGTAAAGATGAAATCACTCCTTCTGATTCATAAGGTGTCCAGACAGGGATAGAGCCCAGAAGAGGGTTGGATACACAATCATACGCTCCATGCCTCCGCCGCCTAGCCCATAAAGCCTCCCAGTAGCATACAGGAATATAGATACGAGAACTATAATGCCGATAATTGGTGAGAATACCCTGAGCGGCGTACCTTTGTGAGCGGAAAAGAGTAGTGCACTTATGCCGCCGAATATGAAAGCCATGAAAGCGAAGTCAGAATGCAGTGGATAGTTTACGAGATAAGGGAATATTCCAACCCCAAACGCTCCGATTCCAACAAGTATGAGGGTGGCGTGCCACGCTTCCTTTTTCTTTCCTGCCAAAAGAATGATACCGGCAATTACTACGAGGGCCCCCATTACCAGGATAGAATAATAGAAGATTTCACCATTAGTCCCTATCCCAAGACTGCTTATGGAATCAGCATGCATAGAATAGCCAGTTCGTAGGGCCTCACCGATAAGCAGGGCCATTGAAAACAGAAAAACTCCAATAAATATGAGAGCTCCTGCAATGCGTTGATTGTTCATTGTTGATGCAAGGAGCATGGAATGTGATAAACATTTTGGTCCAGCATACAATTTTTCAATTCGGTGATCTCCGTGAAGGCTTGTTATAGCACTTCCCGCCAGTAATGTGGCATTAAATTTTTGAATGACTTATCACGATTTTGTGAGTTTATAGATGGAAAATTGACTGTTTGCAGTTCGGCTTAACTGCACTCAAGTTCCGAAAAGACTAATATATCCATCCTGCAACAATTAATAAATGCAACCGCACAAATGTTCAGATATACCATTATATAGCCAGAGATTTTCTTTTATTACATGAAAGGAGTGGTGGTATCTAGAAAAGGTGAACTGCACCCATCACCTGGTACACCTGGAATAGATAGGGAGATTGCACTGGAAGGTGAAGATGCGATTCTTTTTCATTCTATTGTTAAATGCGGAGTCGTAACCGGCTGGCATCATCACGGACAACGCAGTCTTTACGGTTATGTTGTCGCCGGGGAGGGGCGTTTTGAATTTGGGCCAGGCGGTATTAAATCTGTGGAGGTCAAAACTGGAGATTACTTCTATGTTCCGGCAAATCTCATCCATCGTGAAGTAAATCCAAGTGATAGAGAAGAGTATGAAACGGTATATGTTTCCACAGGCTCTGGCCCTTTAACCGTGAATGTGGATGGCCCTGAAGTTTGACTATCAATGTACTTTGGAGAATCCGCAGGAAAGAAATTGTCTGAGGTTATTGAGTTGATCTAAAGAATATAGGTGTCGTTGTCACAAAACCTCTTTAAAAATAACTTTGCCAGGAAAGTATAATTCTTGAAAAACCGCATTAGGAAATATTGAAAATAAAAAAAGATTGGGCTCTACCCAAACCACAAAAGAATAGTTACCCCTTGGAGGGATTTGAACCCCCGACCTGCTGATTACGAATCACACTTATGTGCTTCATTAAACAAA
The DNA here is from genome assembly GCA_046705365.1 of Thermoplasmataceae archaeon. Taxonomy (GTDB): domain Archaea; phylum Thermoplasmatota; class Thermoplasmata; order Thermoplasmatales; family Thermoplasmataceae; genus JAJZOM01. Next base: position 682 of record JBJKQM010000040.1, on the reverse strand, counting down.
TAGAACGAATTTACTTGGAAATTATCAATTTCCTGAAAAGTTCCGATTGAAGGCTTGGCCGTAATGTATAATATTGCCTCAGCCGAAATTTCATATGATTGTTATGTCAAGATCAGTTATTTTTGCAATCTGGGTAAAATCTCTGTCTAATGTAACTATTTTATCTGTTCCTGTTGTGATTGCAATGCCAGCTATTAAGCTATCTAACGCATTAATTGGAATGCCTAGCTTAAACAGACCACCCATTATACGAGACGACTCTTCGGCAGCATTCTGATCAAGAGGGAATACAACAGAGCGCCTGAGAAATGCTCTGATATTTCTTTCCTCAACTTTTATCCCCTTGTGGTATACGGGCGTGAGAAGTTCATATTGGGAAATTACTGTAGTGTAAACGCTCTCTCGATTACTCTCGATTTCTTCCACGATAGATTTGGTTTTGAGACCACCTTTTAAGAAATCTATTATGGCGGAGGTGTCGAATAGAATCATATTCTAATTTTGGCTCCAGTTCGAATTGCCCTTAAGTCGGTCTCAATAAGGTCTAGAGCCTTGGATTCAGATAGTGAGCCCCAGAGGGGCAGCAGGCTTCCTTTCCGCTCCAACAAATCTTCTATTGCGTCGCTAAAGCTTTCGTCTGGACCTTTTACCTCTTTCAATTTCTTGTATACATCTTCTCTGA
>JBJKQM010000039.1:0-3948 GCA_046705365.1 Thermoplasmataceae archaeon | reverse complement strand
AGAGGGAAGTACCCCAGTTCACTGAAGCAAGGTCACCAAGTCCAAAGAATGCAAGTCCTGCCTGTGCCACTATGGCTCCAACCACAATATAGACGGCATTGATAACTATCAATGGGAGAAGGTGCGGAAAGATCTCACTGAAAAGAATTTTCCTGCCGGAATATCCTGACAGCTTTGCTGCACTGATGAACGGCCTTTCCTTCAGGGTCAATACCTGTGACCTGATGACCCTGGACATAAATGGCCAGGAGAGCAGGCCCAAAATAAGAATGGTTGTGGTATTGGTAGGAGGCAGGTAAACCGCCAGTATAACCAGTAGAGGGAAAGTTGGCATAATAAGAAGGACATCGACGGTTCTCATCAGAATATTGTCCACCATTCCACTGTAATAACCAGAAACCAGGCCCACAGCTGTGCCCAGGAATGTTGTAATAAGTGATACAGCAGCTCCTACGAATAGTGAAGTCCCTGTGCCTATTACAAACCAGGTGAACACATCATGACCAATGTAGTCTGTCCCCAGCAGATGCGCAGATGATGGCCCCATCCAGCTGGGGAAGCTGGTATTGTACGGACTGTATGGAGCAATGAATGGACCTATTATGCCAAGTATTCCAAAAGCAAGGAGAATTAACAACCCTGCAAGGAATTTGCCATTCCCTATGGCACCGCGAATGAAGCTGACGTCTCCTAAGTTCTTTTTTGATTTCAATGCCTTGTTTTCCAGTGGACCTACTTCAGGTAACATGAATCACTTCAACTCCACTCTTGGGTCCAGATACGCATAAAGGATATCTGCAATAAAATTAGCTATAATGACTGTCAATGTAATCACCAAAAATATTCCATCCACAAGAGGGTAATCGAGGGACGTAACTGCAACGTAAAGGGCGTATCCTATTCCAGGATATGAAAAGACAACTTCCACAAAAAATGCACCGGCTACAACATAACCGAATGCGAGAACAATGTGGGTTGCAACAGGTAAAACCGCATTTCTGGCTGCATACTTTTTCACAATCAGCCTTTCAGGAATTCCCTTCGCCTTTGCAAGGGTGAGATAATCTTCCTTGTTCTGATTCACCATCGTATTTCTCATCGTCAGGGAGAATCCTGGGAAAGATACCAGTACCAGTGTGAAAATAGGCAGGATACTGTGCCTGAGAACGCTTTCTATGAATGCCAGATTCCATGAGGGCACAAGGGTGATAGAATATGCGCCCGCAATGGGTAGAATGTGTGTAATGTAAAGGGCAAAAACCAGCTGGAATATGACTGCAATCCAGAAGAACGGGATGGATGTGAGTCCCATGAACATAGCTGAAATTGCAGTTTCTTTCTTTGTGCCGCTATGCCATCCTATATATTTTCCAATAATGACACCGACTATGGATGAAATGGCAGTGGCCGTCCCGAGGAGGAACAGTGTCCAAGGAAGGTGTGTTGCTATTACGTGGGAAACTGTTGCCGGGAAATAATAGTATGATATCCCAAGGTTTCCATGAAACAACTCAATAATGTATCGTTGAAACTGATACCAGAGATTTGGGTTCTGCAGCCCGAATTCTGATTCGAGAAGCTTAATCTGGTTGGGTGGTAAATAATGGTATTTTGTAAGCAGAATGGTGTAAACGGGGTTTCCGGGTACTAGCCTTGGTAAGAGAAAGTTGATAACCAGGGCGATTGCTGAAGTTAATACAGCATATCCTGACCTCGTTGCTAAGTATCTTCTAGTAATCATTAGACCACATCAAAAAAAGGGTAAAAAAATTGGATTTAAAATTTTTTAGGTTTATTTTTCTTCCTTGCCTTTGTTTCCTTTTCCTCTAACGGCGTATCCAACTACTGCGCCAACCACTATTGCAGCTACAACTCCACCTATAAGGTAATACAGGGTGTTGTTAGCGCCTGGTGATGTTGGTGCTGGAGGCGTGTATGAGGAAGTTATATGCATCAGGTTGTAAGGACTGTCCATTGTCAGGTTCGGGAGGAATCCCTGTACCATCTTGTCATTGTAGGCATAGTAGTTGTTTGCATTTCCTATTGGGATCATAGGCATCTGCTGGTCAATGATCTGCTGCATCTGGTTCAGGTCCTTTGTGTAGTTTGAACCGGTTGCGCTTATTGTTGTGTTGAACAGTTTGTTCAGTGATGCATTGGAGAAGTGCTCGACATTCCAGAATCCACCGTTGTAGTCATATGGTGCCTGCAACTGTATGTATGAGTTCGTGAATGATGGAACATATCCAAAGTAGGTCAGGTCAGTGAAGTTTGCGCCAAATGTGTCTGATCCCCATGTGCTGAATGGAACACTAAGCAATACTGCGTTAATTCCCAGTGCCTTAAGGTCAGATTGTATGAAAGTGCCTGCTGCCTGCCAGTCTGAAACTGGTGGTTCTTGAATAGTTAGAGATAGTTGTTTCCACGTAGTAGTGTTCATAAGTGCAGGTCCTGATGAAGTTGTATTCAACTGATAGCCTGCAAGTTTGAACTGTGCAAGTGCTTTTGTGTCATTTACTGTGTACTGTGTGAGGTTTGGTGCCCACTGTGACTTCATCACTGTTGGAAGACCACCGAATGAGAAGTTATTTCCCCATGATCCAAGTCCGTCTTCAGCCTTCTGCATGATCTGTGTCTTGTTTATTGCATATGCAAGACCCTGTCTGAAATGCGGGCTAGCGAAAGTCGGAAGTGTGTCATTCATCCAGAGATAGAATGTCCATGGTTCAGCCTGGTTCACATTTGTGATGTTGGCTGTGCCGGAAAGTGCGTTATAGTCGCTCAGTGCAGGGAAAGTTCCCGCGATAGATCCGTCTTCAAGTGAAAGTACTGCAGAAGATGTGGACTGGAATTTCTCAACATAGAATGTCTTGATGTTAGGTGTGCCCATCCAGAAGTGTGTGTTGGCCACAAGTATTGCTCCCTGTGATGATATGTTTGAAAGCGTGAACGGTCCTGCTGAGATTTCCTTTGCATATGGTCCCATGTTCAGGTAGCTTCCGATGTTTCCTGGGGTTCCGTTGTCATACTGGCTCCATGCGGATGGTATGATGACCTGTGAAGAAACGTAGGTAAACCAGAGTGCACTCGTAGAGTTGAAGCTGAATGATACTGCGCTGTTGTTGTCCCAGGATGTAACTTTTGTCAGGTGCGAAGCCAGATTATAGCCATCCAGTGAACTGTTGCCAAGAATTGCATTGAAAGTGTATGCAACATCCTTTCCAGTTATCTGTCCCATAACGCTGCTTCCCTGTACCCAGTCTGCATTTGGGTTCAGGTGATATGTTATGTTCTCTGAGCCGCCAGTTCCATATGTTGTAGACCAAGAGCTAGCGAGCCATGGGGTGAATGTTCCATCTGCCCACTGGAATCCGAGGGAGTTTGCATATACTTCCTGGTCTATAATAGTAGCTAAACTATTCGACACAGTGAGGGGATTGAGGTTACTGACAGAAGTTGATACAGGGGTTCCAAAAATGAACTCGCCTGATGGGCCCGAGGTTGATGCTGCGGATGACGAGGGTAATGCCGCTGAAAAACCCAAGGCAACAACCGCCAAAACCATAAAACTCACTATGATTTTTTTAGTATTGTTAACCATTAGCGTGGCTTACCGAATTCAAGTATTTGAATGTTCGCTTTCCGATGTTTCAAATAATATGTTAAATACAGGCTCACGGAATGATTTACTATTTTCGTAAATCTATATTATTTCCTAATTTATTTAATAAACCTATTGGTCGCTTAATCTTTTGGGAATTGACATTCCAGAAATCAGGTTATCAAATGTCTCCCTTTCCCTGATGATATCAAATCCATCCTTATGAACCAGGATTTCTGCAGGTTTCAGGTGGCCATTATAGTTGCTGCTCATGCTTGAGACATATGCTCCTGCGTTGAATACTGCAATGTAATCTCCTATCTGCGGTCTTGCCAGTTCCATATCTA
>JBJKQM010000038.1:0-13446 GCA_046705365.1 Thermoplasmataceae archaeon | reverse complement strand
TAAAAAGTCTCCTCAAAAGGAACTATGGTGATACCAAGATCATTAAAGTTTCTGAGATTTTCCTGCGCTTCATAAGGACCATAAAATGAACCGACTCCCGCGTGATCTCTCCCCACGATGAAGTGGCTGCACCCGTAATTCTTTCTCATAATGGCATGCATTACAGCTTCCCTAGGACCCGCATACATCATTTCATAGTGCAATGGAGTCAGAAGCACTTTCCTGGTAGGGTAATAAAAATCAATAAGAGCCGAGTATGATTTCATAATGGCTTCATCCGTATAGTCTCCTTTTTTCTTTCTCCCTATTACCGGATTTATGAAAAGGCCATCAGTGTCCCTGAGGGCAAGTCTCTGGATCTGTTCATGGCCCCTGTGGGGAACATTCCTGGTCTGGAAAGCCGAGACGCTTTTCCAACCCCTCTCCTGAAAAATTTTTCGGGTTTCCGCAGGGAACAAGGTTTCCTCCTGAAAAGGAAGATTAATGTTATTTGCTGAAAGCAATCTGCCTGCAACTGCTTGATTTCCCATTTCCTGAACTTTGCCCACGCCCGGGTGCTCAGGAGAAGTAGTCTTGAATACCTTTTCTGAGTGACGTTTCTTGTCAAAAGAATATATCTGAGTTATATTCAACTCTGCAATGGGTGTTGAGTTCAGGGAGATGATTGCAGTATCACCCTCCCTGAACATCCGTGCACGGTCTTCGTTCAATGTGAATATTAGGGGGATGCTCCACGGGGTCCCATTTAGGAGTCTCTGTTCGTTCAGTATGCTGATGTAGTCGTTTTCGTCAACAAAACCATCAAGCGGGCTTAAAATTCCATTCTTAAGATCAGTTATAGTAACTGCTGTTTCATAGCTGATATTCAGTGCTTCTTTCAGTTCTGATTCAGAAAAATTGCTTTTCAAATCCAGAATACTTGTTAGTTTTCCTCCATGGGGTGCGGGAAGCATCTCAGTCCCCTCCTCTACTATTAATTATCAACTCTGTAGAAACACGCTTTTTCTCAGTACTCACGTGTAGGCCACACTCTTTGAGGTCCTTCTCCCACCACCATCTCCCGGCCCGTTCGTTCTCGCCAGGTTCCACTGCTCTGGTACAGGGAGCACATCCTATGCTTGGGTATCCACGTTCATGAAGTGCATTGTATGGAACATGATTTTCTTTTAGATATTTCCAAACATCTTGTGAAGACCAGTTCAAGAGTGGGTTTATCTTCACCACATTTCTTGGAAGGTCAAGTTCGATAATTTTGGATCTCTTCCTGAATTCTGTCTGATCTGATCTTAGGCCGGTTATCCATGCTTTCTTGTTCTTCAGAATGCGATTCAGGGGCTGTACTTTCCGGATGTTGCAGCAGAGCTTTCTGTTTTCAGTTGATTTGTAGAACAGGTTTATTCCCTTTTCAGCCACCATGGCCTCGACCTCAGAAGATTCCGGGAAATAGGAAATCAGTGTAAACCCATACTTTTCCCTGACAGTGTCCATGAGGTTATACGTTTCCTCAGGCAACCTTCCAGTGTCTATAGTGGCAATTTTGATATCCAGCTTCTTCCGCGAAATCATATCTATTATTACCATGTCCTCTGCGCCAAAGCTTGAAGTCATCACAACTTTTTCACCGAACTCTTTCCATGCCCATTCAAGGGCCTCCTCTGCTGAAAAATTAACTGTATCATGCAATGGTGGATATTCTGTCACAATCACAATTATGAAAATTCAGTATTTTAGCAGGGGTTTATGGGAATTTTTGGGTAAATATGGGAAATATATTCTTAGAAATCAAGTATTTAACCTGAAAGGCTTTGATCCATAGAGATGCCTTCTGACAGATTCCTCTCAGATATTTTCAACTCCAGGCAAGAACCAAGGCCACGCGGAAGCAACATGATTCTGGACAGGCTTGCCCCTATTAATTGGGAACTGCTTCCTGACCTTTCTCCTTTTATGAAGTATGTAAAGATTGGGTGGACACTTCCGACCCTGCTCAGCAGGGAGAATCTAGTTAATCGGATCTCCCGATACATGGCTTCAGGAATCTCTGTATCACCTGGTGGCACCCTCCTTGAAGTAGCAATCAACAAAGGAAAGCTTGATGAAACTCTTCTGGCAATTAAGGAAGCAGGTTTTGACTCAATAGAACTCAGCGAGGGAGTGATCGAAATACCTCTGTTCCTTAAGAAACGGGTGGCAGAGTTCGCTCACTCGAACGGCATGCACCTCAATGTTGAAGTCGGCAAGAAGAATCCCCGCAACCAGTTAAGCCTGGATGAGACGGTTGAAAGATTAGGCGCAGCCCTCGATCTGGAACCGGATTTCCTCATTGTGGAAGGGAGGGAGTCCGGAAAGAGTGTTGAGATCTATGACGATCAGGGGGAGATTAAGTGGGACTGGGTCAACAGGATCATTGAAAATACACCATTTGAAAAGTTGATGTTTGAAGCCCCTCAGGAAAGGCAGCAGGTGGAACTGGTCATCAGGCTTGGCCCTACAGTGAATCTGGGTAATGTGTCGATAAACAGCGTGGCAGCTCTTGAAACTCAAAGGAGGGGAATGAGGGGAGATACTTTTGGCATACTAGATAACACGCTGAAAGTCAGCGGACCGCCATCAAATAAGTTTGTTTACTACGTGGTAGCCAATCATGGGCCTATTGACCAGATAACTATAATGGAATTGACGGGAATAAACAGAAAGACACTTCAGAATTCCCTTTCCGACTTGATAGACAGTGGATTGATCAGGGCACACACTGACAGGAAAGATCTGAGGAAAAAGGTCTATTCACTAAACACTGGACTACAATGATGGAAAACACCCGAAAATATAACGAAATGTCATCTGGCAATTTTGGTGTTAGTTGTAAAATCCATGGAACAATAATTTGTTAGTTTAAAGGGAGTGGCAACAATAAGAATGTGGATGGTTGAACCAACTAAAATGTGCGATAGGCATCTTCTGGGAGAACATGTGGAAATTCATATGATATTGGGTTCCATTAATAAGAAAAGGAATTTGAAAGGCTTCCTGGAAAAGAGGTTAATCCAGCCTTCTTCACTGAAAGAAAGACACGATGCATTGATTCTGGAAATTATTTCCCGCGGATACAGGCACGGATCTCCCATCTATGAGGACCCTGATCTATCTTACCTTGGAAATTTGGCTTTCACAGAAGTAGACATAGAGGCCAGCTACAAGGAATTGCTGGTGCGATGCAGAAACTGCAGAAATCTTTCATCTAACTAGATTGTTCAAATTTAGAAAAATACAACACTTGTAAATTGGAAAAGTACCTCCTAATGTACAGGTAATTTTATTCCAGGGAAGTTGTTGATCTTTTATGTCGGATCCTGTTGATAGAATTTCTGATCAAAACCTGTTTAATGCTCTTCAAAAAATAAGGGACCTGATGGGCATATGGTCTTTGAGCAGGAATTTGCAGGAGGAAATCCCAGGGTTCAAAACCCAGAAAGGAATCTACAAGCCCAGGGATTCAGATTATGCCCTGTGGATCAGACAGACCCTAAAGGGTCCTTATCCTGACAAGGAACCTGTTCCATTGCCAGACGGATCCTGGTACTATCTATATACTCCAGAGGCCGATAAATCTGGAAATACTGACCTTTCACTAAGCACAAACAGAGCATTGCTTAATTCGATGGATGACCACGTTCCCATAGGTGTATTCATCCAGCGCGAGGTACCAAAGTCCCAGTCTACGTATGAGGTAATGGGCCTTGCCTACGTTGAACAATTTGACGGCAAACATTTCGTAATACACGGAGAACCTATCGATATTGAAGCCCAACCAATGAAAGTCCAGGAGATAACACCCTTCCAGCCATATGAGGTTGAAGAACCAAAGATGCTTGACTCGCAAAGGATTGTAAGGGAAAGGGCATTCCAACTTGGAATAAGGAGACTCTACCACGAGAAATGCAGCCTGTGTGAACTGGGCTTTCACTTCAGGGGCCAACCAATCGGTGTTGAAGCTGCCCACGTGATACCAGTAAGCGACAGGGGGACATCCAAGGACCTCAGGAACGGGATATTATTGTGTAGAAATCATCACTCTCTTTTTGACAGGAATCTGTGGGCCTTTGATGAGGACTACAGGGTCCTGGTTAAAGACGATCCATTGTTCAGGCGCTCAGCCGAAAATAACCATATTTTGAAAGTTGAAGGCATGAGGCTTCCAAACTTGCCTGACAATGATTATGCTCTTCCAGCAAGAGAAGCCATTGATTTTAGGCTTAAGCATTTCATGGACTGATCAGCTTTGCTTTAGAAAAGGGTTCCCTGCCTGGAGGCAGTATTACTTTTGTTTAGAATTTTGTTGAAATCTATCACGGGGAGGTTCATTTTTTCTCTGAAGGAGTTGGCAGTTCCGGGGCCAAAACCCTGAAAATGGTTGTTTGAGTAAACATATGCCTTTTCAATGTCGTCCTTTTTCTGTTCAAGGTTGCTGACCCAGTGGTCAATTTCCAGGGTTCTATCCTTCTGGATGGAACCAAACTCGCTATCCTTTATGCTTCGGTCCCCAACCAATCTCAGGTAAACATCTCCAGAAGTCAAAATTCCTGGGTTCTTTGCCATGGGGATCTCCGACCATGCAAGAGTAACTTTGCGATCCGAGAGAAGTGTAAATGTAGTGTCATTAAACCAGGAGTTGTGTCTGAATTCAACTGCAAATTCTAGATCGTTGGGAAGGAGAGTGAGAAACTCTTTCAGAGGACCAAGACCCTCATCATAAGAAAAAGAAGGAGGCAACTGCACCAGGATGGTTCCAAGTTTTGGCTTAAGTTTTCTTATTCCTGAGAGAAACTTTTCCAGGGGTATCTCTATATTGTTGAGCTTGTTGTCATGGGTTATCTTCCCAGGCATTTTGGGGCAGAATACAAAATCATCAGGAGTTGATTTGAGCCATTTTTCAATCACAAATGGAGCAGGCGGAGCATAAAATGTTGAATCTATCTCTACGGTATTGAAGATTCTTGAATAAAGAGATAAAAAATCTCCCGGTTTCGTTCCAGGGGGATAGAACGGACCCACCCATCCTTTGTAACTCCAACCTGAACAACCTATTCTCAAATCCTTCATTATTCACCTCTTTCTTAGTCATCATTCCCGATATATCACACTTAGATGTTCATGAATTATTTTCCAATTGCCATTGGCTTTTTCCAGCACGTTGGTACCTAAACCCCTCATTATTCTGTGGACTCCCCCTATGTAACCGTCGGAAGTAAAATCATACGTGCACACGGCAGTGTTCTCATCACTAACAATCCAACGAAGCTTCCCGGTGGTGTATCTCTCAGCCGTGATTGTGGCCCAGGTTTGTTCAAAGGCTTTTCTGATTTGTTCCAGTCCAATAAAGGGTCCCTCAGAGAAAAAGAAGGATGCATCCCTGTCTATAAATGGGGAAACGTGTGCAAAATCGTTAGACGAGGCAGCTTCCCAGTAATTCTTCATAAATTCATCGGGTTCACTGTTATCCATTTACCACCATATCAGGTAATAGGAATAAATAAGGATGTCAGGTAGTTCAACTTACTTCTCCTCGACCATTTTCCTGAGACGGCCAAGGCTCTCTTCCCAGTGTTCATCGAAATAGGCAATCCACTCCCTGGCATCACGGAATGGTTTCGGATTTATTGCATATCTAGTCTCTCTACCCTGCTTTCTTTTCACTATGGCCATGGCATCTTCAAGCAGGTGGAGGTGTTTGTTAACTGCAGTCCGGCTCAAAGTAAAGCATTTCTTGATTGCGGCTATGGACATTTCCCTCTCAGCAAGCATTCTGAGTATACTTCTCCTTGTAGGGTCAGCAATGGCCTGGAATATATCATGCCTGGATTCTGAATCTGTCATATCAACCTAAAACAGAGTCTCGAAGCTGTTTCTTGACATTCTTCTCCCATCCTCCATCCATGATCTCCCGGATTCTCGTATGCTCCTGATTGAACCTGGTCTTCCTGTCCGTATCCCATCCTCCATGCGTCAGGGTAAACTCCGTTCTGTCATTCCCTATGTCCTTGAGTTCAAAGGTGATGTGCCAGTCGTTATCCCAGTCAAATTCGATGAGTTTCATGTTCTCCACTTTGGTGACTCTGCAGTGAGAATCACCGAACTTCCCAGCATGAAGAACAAATTCTCTGCCCTCAATGGGTTCGAAAGTATTCTCCATCCACCACGCGGCAATACCTTCTGCTGTGGAGACTGCTCTCCATACTCTCTCGGGGCTGGCATTCAAAATTATAGTCTTCTTGATATCAGGCAATGGATTAGTCATGTTGGCCAATATAACACCTAAAGGTGTCACTTTACTTTAATCTTCCCTTGAGCACATAAATATATGATCGAATCAGAGTGCCGCCATATGGCGGATAAAATGTTATCCCGGCGTGGAGAGTATAGTTCTTATGTTCATACCAGTTAGAAAAAATATAATGAGGTGGGGAACACCAGATCCTGAAGGAGACTGGATCATGTATGGTTTCCTGCTTGTAAATGAGGAAGGCTGTGTCTTGATAGATCCTCCACTTGTTCCGGGGCTGCTTGATTCTGTCAGGAGAATTGGGCCATTAAAGGCAGTAATCCTAACCACTCTTGATCATACCAGAGGTGCAAAGTACATATCAGGAAAGGCTGGTGCAACAATGTTTATTCCTGATCAGGTGAAATCAAAGGCAGTGGACCCAGAAGGCGTATTGCAGCAGAAAGAAATCAGGGACTTCCAGAAATACAGCAGCAACGATATGTTTGGCCTTAGACCCTGCAGGATAACTGTGGAAGGTAAAAAGGGTGACACAATTCCCTGGATGGATGAATTTGCTTTACTAACAGAAAACAGGGAACTGATTGTGGGTGATATAGCGATTGGGACCTCCAGCAGGAAAGTGATGCTTGCACCTGAATGGTTCCCCCATGAACCTCCACACCCCAGGCACGAACCGGCCGCAATGGTCTTTTCGGAACTTGTAAAGAAAACAGGAGCCACCACTTTGCTGTCTACTCATGGAGAGAACCTTTACGGCACCCTTCAGGAACTTGCCTTTGAAAGACCTGAAAAGTTATTGTGATAGCAGCATTATTCATGGAATGGCCTGAAAATTAGGCGTAATCATTTCACTACGCTTCTTGTTTCCAGCCTTGAATAATTTCAGGTATGGCACCATGGCCTCCATGATTCTGTTTTCCGCCTTCCTAAGGTGTTCCTCGTAAGTAGACCTCGTTACTCCAAGGCTCGATGCAATTGAATCCGTAGTCACTTCTCTGGGAGAGGCATAATATCCGTAGTCAAAGGCTTTTACAAGTGCCTCCATCTGTTTTTCTGTGAGTTTTGAAAAGAAACTCTCAACCCATACCGTTGAAGGTACGGCATCCATGTGTACTAGTTTCTTGCCAAGGAGTTCATTCTCACCCGTTTCCGTGAGTTCAGAAAAAAGGCTCTTTGTGTCCTCCTCATTGAAACTTATAAGCTTAAAATATCCCCAGCCGTCAAGGTATACTGCCGGGTGAAGAACCACTCCGTGATTCCGTTCTATAACATTCCACATGCTTTCTAGAATATCGCAGGTGCATGTCATTGTCATTACCAGGCCATCATTTGTTGGTTTGTATCCCTCCACTTTTCTGCCAATGCTTGACGCGTATTTCTCAAGTTCACCCATCAGGTCTTCATGTTTAAGTGGTACATGGAGCATTTCCCTGTTCCAGACGCACCACATGGATATCTTTGTTCCAGGGTATTTACCTGACATTTCTATGAACGGATACTTGTATCTTATCCTGAAAGAGATTTCCCAAGCTTCCATAGACATCTAGATGATGGAAGATATTAAGGTTCATCCCTTCATATGACGGCTTCGAACGATGGTATAATGCTGTTCTGTTGAGTGCGAATATACCATTATAGGTGAAGAGAGTGTATGAATATGTATTAGAGAATAGAGGAAAAGAAGCAGCATGGCAGAAACTGGGATTGAGCCCCGATCTTGCAATCTACCTGAGGGATGAGTTTGGAAACCCGAGCTACGGGAGACTACTGGCAATACCAAGGAATTCAAGGTCTATAATGAGGCGAGAGAATTCCACACGCAGAACTGGCAGGCAGTTCATTCAGCTACCTGTTTCCGATGGGAAACCCTGCAAGCAGTGAACCATGGTTCTGAGTTGTTGGCTACCGGACGTGATTTAGGGTTGGCAGCCAACTACAGAATTCCTGAAAGAAAGGGAATAAACAGTTAATCAAAATATTTGGCAAGAAATTTCTACTGATTCCTGGAAGGGGTGTTGAAGAGATGCCTGCCCTCCCCTGCGAGCCCGTATATCTGCTTCGGTAGCATATTGTAAGTATAGGAGTAGCCCCTTACACAGGTACGAATGCACTGGTTGCATCCTTCAGCCCATTTTAGATAATTCTGGAAAAGATCTGACTCAAAGTAATCCCTGAAAGATCCCTTCTTCAGGTCGTAATGGAACTTGTAGTCACAATTGTAAATCTTCTTGTCAGGTGTAACATAAACGAACATTTTGGGGAAGTGGCACTTCCAGCGTTTGCCTGTTACAAAATCCTCCAGAACAAGCTGGGTTTCCATGAGAGGATAGCCCTGCTTCTTAATTTCGAGCAATAATTCGTAAAATTCCTGAAGTTCTTCAGGGGGAAGCCCTATGTCAAAATTCGGGGTCGATTCCTCTGTGGTGAGCCCAAAGTCCATGCTCTGCTCTATTGAATTGTAAGAAATACCTATTCCCAGTTTCCTGGCAAGTTCTGCCATTGGTATCATGGTGTCAAAATTCAGTTTACTTATTGTGGTCACCAGGGCAAGCTTTGTCTGGGTTCTTGTTTTCATTGCCTCCAGCCCCGCCATAACTTCCTTGAAGGTGCCGGCCCTTCCACGAATCACATCATCATAATCATTGTGGTAGTCTATTGAAACGAAAGCAAAATCAAGGTTCCTTAGTTCTTCTGCTTTCCCTTCCAGAAGAGAGCCATTCGTGTTCATTACTGTGATAAAACCCTTTCTTTTTGCATAATCTACGATTTCTCCGATATCTCTCCTGATAAGGGGCTCTCCGCCAAACATATAATAGCCCCTCATTCCGGTTTCGTAGGCCTCATCAAGAAGTGTGAAGACTTCGTCTGTTGTCATGTCTTCCTTCATTCTCGATATGTTCTTCCAGTAAGTACAGCTCTGGCATCGGGAATTGCAGCCATATGTCATTGCATGTGCCAGAAAGAAAGGTTTGTGCGTGAACAACCTGGATTTTAACATGGAAAGCAGAATATCTGTGTATCTTCCCCAGTTGGATGGGAACTGGAAACCTGCGTTTTTTTCTCCTGCCCGCATGCTTTTCCAATAATTATGAACGTTTCGTTATATTATCTTGATACCTCAACAATATGCAGATAAGTTAATTACAGGTAATACAGAATGGCTCAAAATAAGCTTCAGAAGAACTCAGAAATTGGTAACAATAACTTCCTCAATCCTACCCCTTCTACTGCCATTGGAATTGATAGCTCTCCTGGCGCCAACGAACTTAGTGTTGTAGCCTTCGTAAAGTTCCAGAATTTCCCGGGTGGCAGAGTTGCTGAGCATAATCGAAACTCCCTTCTGGTCCAGTTTCCGGAACAAGCCGGAGAGGCGTTTCTGGCTGCTGGAATCAAATCCTCCCTGATGGTAATCTGTAAAATTTGAAGTGGAGGAAAGTGGTGAATATGGCGGGTCAAGATAAGCAAAGTCTCCTGAAATTGCATTTTCCAGGACATCCTCAAAATCAGAATGGACTACCTTTGTATTTGCAAGCATTCCAGATGCATTTAGTATCCTATCCCTGTCAAGTTTTAAGGGATCTTTATACCTGCCAAAGGGAACATTGAATTCTCCTTTTGAGTTTACCCTGAACAGGCCGTTATAGCAGTGCCTGTTGAGGTAAAGGAACAGTGCTGCATCAAGAGTTGGGCTCCTGATGTCCTCCGAATTGAACCTTCGCCTGGCTTCGTAATAGTCTTCGGGATTATTGCCATAATGCAGGTTATCCAGTTCCTCCCACAGAAGGAGTGGGCTATCCCTTAGAACCGAGTAAAAATTGAGAAGGCGAGAATTTATGTCAGAGATAACGGCCTTGTGAATTTTCCCTCCGGTATTCAGGGCAAAAAACAATGCACCACCTCCTATAAATGGCTCATAGTAGGTGCCAAATTTGTCAGGCACCAGCTTAATCAGGTGAACGAGAAGCTGCCTTTTGCCGCCTGCCCATTTGATCAGGGGAACTGCCATGTGTTTTCCAGAATCTGCCTTGCAATAAATTGATTCCTGTCTCAGAGAGCAACTTAAACCCAGGAAAGTGAGTTTATGACAGGAAAACTATCTGGAATATTTTGGTTTTCCTGATCTTCTAGGGTCCCTGAAATAGGAGAGGCGTGCCAGAAGTATAAGTAATATGAATAAGAGGGTGAGAAGCAGAGGAATGTCTCCAGGCGGTGCAAATGGGATAATAAATATGTCTGCGGGACCGGGTAACCAGTTCAGCCAGACAAAGTAGATCCATATGAACAGATCAACCGAGCACAACAGGAGGATGCAGAGCACAATGGGAACAACAACGTTTCCTCTCCTCCTGTAGGTCACACCGTATGCCAGGAGGGCGAGACCTATGCCCATTATTGCTGAAAAAACAGTATCGAATAGATTCAGTTCCGCGACGGTAAATCTGCCAGTAAAGTTATTAAATTCCACAATAAGCAGAGGAAGGAAAAGGCCAATGAAAAGGAGTATGAGTCCGGGTTCAATCAGATTATTCATACGCTGAGAATGAAATAGTGACCTTGCATCAATACCCTCTACCATTTTAGTTCTCTCCTTCTGTTGATTGCCTATCAGTTAATTATTCAGAAAGTTATTCTGAATTTGCTAGCCATCAGAATGAGAAAAACCTTTTGCTTTACATGTTTTTACATTGAGGCGATTTGACAGGGCAAATTGTGATAAATTGCTTTTCTCAAGTGTACCAGGAATAGAACTTACCTACGTAATTTTGGCACTGGAGTAAATTGTAACTTAAGGCAAAGAATATACCGGGCACAGATGAATCAAACATCCCGAAAACTATTGTCCATTTATGGATGGTATGGTACTGCAGCAATATTGGTGGCTTACTTCCTGGTCAGTTTCGGCCTGGCAGGAGACCTGGTATTTTATCAGTTATTGAATCTCAGCGGCTCCACAGCACTGGCCATAATCGGTTTCATGAAGAAAGCCTGGCAACCAGCTGTTTTAGAAGCTGCCTGGGCACTTATAGCGGTGGGAAGCCTTATCTGGCTGGTTTTCAGGTAATGGATACACAAATTGCCGGATCCATATCACTTAATGGCCGTCAGCACCCTGTTGTCGAGGTCCTGCCATCCAACACCCACATTCTCAAAACCGGCCGACTCGAGGTAATGCAAGTGAGTTTCCAGGCTCAGGTGATGATCATGTCGATCCGCTTCGGGATATCTCAGTTTCCTTTCTTCAAAAAGCATATCGAGCCCTTCAACGGATGAAAGCTTTTTCCACCAGTCAGACCAGTTCAGCGCTTCAGCTTTGGCAAATTTCTGTTCCTCGTATGAGTGGCGGATATCCCTGAAAACACTTTTCAGATTTTCTGGCTCAGCTTCAGGGTAAATATGGTCACCGTTCAGGAAAATACCGCCTGGATTTAGTAGTGAATAGATAGTTGTGTAAAGGTTTTCAAGAGCATTCTCATTAAGCCAGTGGAGTGCTGTTGTGCTCATGATGGCATCAAACTTCTTGACAGGAAGTTTCTCTATCCAGTCCGAGGAAGCAAGGTTTGCCTCTACAAAAGTAACACGTGCGTGATCATACCTCATGGCCTCACCCGCAATTTTCAGTAAAACCGGATCATAGTCAACTGCAATTGATCTCCCCTTGGGAAACCTCTTCAAAAAACGTCCGCTGAGGGAACCGGGACCGCATGCAAGATCAAGTATAGTTGGAGACTCCCCACAAATATGTTCCACCAGATCGAACATAAACTGGAATCTTGATACTCTGTTCCTAATATGGGCATTCTGTTGCAGGTCCCAGCTGTCAATCCAGGCGTCTGCATCCAGAGTTGATGGTGTTTTCATTTAACCCTGTAGTAACTTAAAAAATATAGTTTATGGCTTGTCAGGATCTGAATGTGTGAACTCAACACGCCTGAATTCTCCTGTATCTATTACCTCAAAATCAAATTTATTGCGGAATTTTTCAATCTGTTCCATGGAAAGCGAATGTCCTCCACTGGTTCTTTTATAGCCGCGCAACAGCTCCTGGCCATATTCGAAGACTATGAATTTTCCACCTGGATTCAGGTGTTTCAGAATGTTTGCAATGGACTCTTCCTGGTTTTTCCAGTGGTGGAAAGAAAGGGATGAGTATATGACATCAAACTTTTCCTCAAATGGGATGTCCCTGCTGCTGCCCAGGGAAAACTTCAGATTACCTGAGTTGATAAATTTCTTCAATTTCCTGCTTGCCACTTTAAACATGTGTGGAGAAGGTTCAACACCAAAAATTGAAAGTTTTCTTTTTTTCTGCGCCATAAGTTTAATCACATTTCCAGTTCCAAAACCCACGTCGAGAACGGTATTCGGGTCTTTGGAAAGTACTGTGTCAAGGACGTTCCCGTAAAATTTCTTCATGGGCGAGACCGCTGAGAACAGGTTGTAAAAATGGGAGGTGATAAATCCAAATCTTTCCTCATCAGGTAGGTAGTAGTCGTCTTTCTGCTCCATTCTTTTCATTCTATGAACTCTCAATGTCATATAAGGGTGGCATATGGAAATCTGAGTTACAACAAGATTGATGAATTATCTAGATTTATGAATGTTAATAGACAGTTCTGCAACCCTTGAAAAAAGCCATTCTTCACCATTTTTTACTAAATTAGTAAAAAAACGGTTAAATATCGTTTAGTCGTAATCACTAGAGATCACATGGCAAATCGAAAATATATGTCAATTTTAGTGATACTCGTTGCTGCTGCCATGATCTTGTCTTCCGCCGCATTTTTATTCCCCGGCGCAAGTCAGACTGTCGCAAGCAGCACACACGGAAACAATGCACAAGCCAATGCCATAACACAGGCTACTGTTAGCCCAAGTAACCATTTGGGTCAGAAAGGAGCAAGTGTACTCAACGCCCTGCATTCAAAAGGAATTCCAAACAAGGATATTTACATGCCCAACTTCAATGCAGCACCACAAAAGGTGGGAGCCCTAGTCAATGGGCCAAGCTACACTACAGCACCAGCTCCAATGGGTATTGGAACTTATGGATTCTCAAACAACAGTGGCGTTATAACCAGGAACAACATCAGCACCAACAGTTTTGAGGGATCTGTGACTTTTAATAACTTCAGCAACTTCTACGCACTTGATGATGGGCCAAA
>JBJKQM010000037.1:0-5858 GCA_046705365.1 Thermoplasmataceae archaeon | reverse complement strand
TCAAGCAATACCTTCTCGTAAACTTCTGAAGTAAGGTTCCCGATTTGATCGGTTATTCCCATCCAATTGAGGACATTAAGACTTGAACTATATAATTATGCCCCAGTGAGGGTGGCAGTAAGGGAATACATGCTGAGGGACGCGGAATAGCCATGGACCTCTCTTTTAGAAGTGATCACAAAACCAAGCGTGTTCAGCTCCTCCATTCTTTCTTCCAGTCCCCTCATATCAAGTATCTCATAATAATGCACAACGCCACCTTTTTTCAGTTTGTCTGCAGCCAGCCTGAGAAACCTGCTTGAGTCATGGGGCAGGTTCATTATGATTCTGTCTGCCTCCGGAAGCCTTGGTACAATATCTTCGGACAATCCACAAACAGGTTCGATATTCCCCTTGAGTGAATTTAAGCCAATGCATTTTTCCATATATCTGATTGCTTCAGGATTGCTGTCAATGGCTGTTATTTTCAGGTGGTGCAGTTTTGTTATGTTTAATGAGAATGCCCCGATACCTGCAAACATGTCGATCACGTACTCTCCGTCCCTGGCCTCCCTTGCGACAAACATTCTCTCTGTAGCCAGCCTTGGGGAGAAATAAACCTTGGAAACGTCCATCTCGAAAATTAAGCCATTTTCCCTGTAAGTTGCATTATAATTATTCTCGCCCCTCAACAATTCAAGATCCCGTAACCGGAATTCGCCGATTATGCCCTTATCCAGGAATACTGTTTTTACAACGGACTGTGATGCTATCAGGTCTTCTGCAAGTTTTTCAGCCTTTTCCCTGTTTCTGATTTTGGTGATTGCAATATTTCCAACAAGATCAAATGCTCCACCAGCCCTCCTTGGCCTGAGTCTTGATTTGGACTCCACGGGTGGAATGTCAACAGTTTCCATATCTTCATAAATTCCCAGAGAGCTTCCATTCACTATTGGGACATAAACAAATATTTCATCTCTCTGAATCTGGTAATCGAAGTCAACAAGGCCTTCTTCTTTTAATCGGGATATAGTATCCTGGGCAACTTTCTTGTGTACTTTCAGGTGGATTGTCAATGTCTTCTCCTCTGCAGGAGTGTCCTGGCATGTGAAATAGTGTCTTCTGAAAGCTTGTTAGAGAATCCTGCAATTCTGTTAAGTTCCTCTTTCCTGGATCCTGCGACAGCATCCAGCGAATTGAGCCCTGCACTGTAAAGCCTCCTGGCCCTGACCCTTCCGATGTTTGGAATTGCTGTCAGCTCCCAGATGTCTTCCTTGATTCCCTCTTTGATTCTCACGTTAAGCATCTCAAAATATGATCTCTTTTCTGGGAATTCCATGGAAGAGAGGCGAGACAGGGAATAAGCCATCCATTCGGCACTGCTCACCTTGGCCTGAATATCTCCCGGTCCAATGTTGTACCTGTTGATCATGTAATCAACTGATTTCTCTGTTATCCAGTCATTTAACACCATAGCGGTTTTTGCAACATTGAATACATCCTCAGACTGCCTTTCCTCAATGTTGTTCTGATCAAGGAAAAACAGGATATCCTCCGTATCATCACTTCTGGCTATCAGTGACGGCACTTCCGGAGTTTTGCATATATAGAAAAGAGATCTCTGATCAGTTATATTGCCATCTTCCAGATAGTTCTTGAGTATAAGTGCCGAAACAGGATCAATATATAGATCGCTCACTGTTTTTCCCAGTTTAGTGGAGATTACTTTTTCATCCCTTACTCTTGCAAATCCATTTTCAAGCAGGAATGCGATCGCTTCCTCAAACCTCATTCGGTGCATGGAAATATCAGTCTGATATCCAAGGAGCGTCTTTTCGTGGAAATTCATAACATCTTCCACGGATTTGGCTAGTCCTGTGCTCACCAGGGCGAGAGAGTTGAACCTGATAAGTGATTCCTTTCCAAGGCTTGAGAAAACAGGCTCTGGTTCACTTACGAGGTATTCCCACGCATGTTCCATTGAAGATTCGGAAGCTGCGTAGATGATTCCATAACCCGTATTGTCATATTTTGGGCGACCGGCTCTTCCGAGCATCTGGTGCACTTCTGTATTGGAGATGTACCCCACATACCCGTCTGAAAACCGTGTTATATCCCTGATAATAACTACCCTGGCCGGCAAATTCACTCCAGCTGCCAATGTTGGTGTGGCAACCAGAACCTTCAGTTTCCCGTCCCTGAACAGGGATTCAACTACAGTCCTCTGCTGAGAAGATAACCCGGCATGATGGAAACAGACCCCCTTTGGGATCAACTCTGAGAGTATCTCCTGGTAACGGTCCGATTCGCTTCCCCAGGGTGGTTCAAATTCGAATTCCTCAATAATTCCCTCACCCAGGGACAATGAGAGCTTTTTGGCCTGATCTTCAGATCTCTTCCGTGAATTTACAAATATGAGCAGTTGCCCGCCCTGAGAAATATAGTATTCGCAAATTGCGGTCAGATCGTTACGGCCCTTGAAGAAAATTTCCTCGCCGTCCTCGAATTGAAGCATCTTGTTGAACATAACCCCCTTTTCAAGTTTGACCGGTCGGAAGTCGCTGACAACCGTTTTGGCATCAATCCAGCCGGCAACATCTTCTATATTTGAAATTGTGGCGGATAGCCCGAGTATTTTTGCATCAGGGTTTGTGTATCGTGCTGCGGTAAGAAAAGTCTCAAGGCGTGGCCCCCTGCTTTCATCGCCAATAAGGTGGAGTTCGTCAGCCACTATAAGTGAGATATCAAACATAACAGATGGATCGTGATGAAAAAGTGAATCCGCCTTTTCAGAAGTGCAGACGATAACGTCGAACCTCTTGATGAAGTCAGGAGAATCGTCATAATCCCCCACGGATATGGCTACCCTCATACCCAGTGCTGTAAGCTTCTTCATATCATCATATTTTTCTGATGCAAGTGCCCTGAGGGGAACAATATACATTGATTTCCTGCCCCTGAGAAATTCCCTGTAAATCGCTATATACGCAATAAGGCTCTTTCCTGAGGCTGTTGGGACAGAAACAATGACATTAGAGCCTTCGTCCATTGCTTTTACAGCTTCTTCCTGATGTTTGTAGAGTTCAAGGTCCCTGCCATCAAACATATCCATAAACTGGGCAGGAAGCTCCAGATCGCTGAGTCTCATTGTTCCCCACACCATTACGAAACTACACTAAAACTTTGCATGAAGAAAACATGGTTATAATCACTTAAAGGTTAAAGTGTCAAATGCCTGAAAGACCATATGTTATAGTAAACGTTGCACAAAGCCTTAACGGGCTTATTTCCGGCCCTTCAGGCCGAAGGGTGATTATATCTTCCCCGATGGATCTTATCAGGGTCCACAAAATAAGAGCCAGTGTGGATGCCATTATGGTGGGAGCAAATACCATATTGAGTGATAACCCGAGATTGCTGGTGGACCGGAACGTCGTTGACACTGACCGAACTCCAAAAAGAGTGGTGCTGGACAGGAAAGCCAGAATCGAGGTCCAATCCAGGATCTTTGAAGGGAATGCGCCAACTATTATCTACACTGAAAAGAATGATGTAAAATACCCGTCTGCTGAAATCAGGGTGAGAGACCAGAAGGGCCTCAGCCTGAATAACATTCTTTCAGACCTCTATTCTGAGGGCGTTTCCAGATTACTTGTAGAAGGCGGAAAACAGGTGATAACACAGTTCATTGAAAGCGGAATGATTGATGAATTCCATATATTTGTTGGAGACATAATACTCGAAGAGGATGGACTCAGCCTTTTCAGGTCCGGCACAGAAATTAGAGATATCATAAAGAAAGTGGAGCCAATGGATAGGGGCATCCTAATAAGCCTCGAACCCTATCACTTACAGAGATCATGGAGAACACGAGCAAAGGATTCCTGAGACTAGGGTGGGCTCGGGAAAGAATGGATGTTTCGGCCCAGATTAGGGAAAGATTTGTCAGAGAACAACCTCTTAAAGGCGTAAAAATCTCGATGGCACTGCACGTTGAGGCCAAGACCGGCATCTTTGCGCTGCTTTTGCGTGAGGGCGGAGCCAATGTGAGAATGGCCTCGTGCAACCCCCTGAGTTCTGACGACAGCGTTGTTGAATCGTTGAGAAATGATTACAAGATGGACGTATATGCCAAGAAGGGGGAGACTGACGAGGAGTATTATGAGTACCTCAACAAAACGCTTGATCTTAAACCAAATGTTATAGTGGATGACGGCGGAGATCTTGTCAAGATAGTTACAGAGGAAAGAACCGATCTCCTTGACAACATTATTGGAGGAAATGAGGAGACAACTACGGGAGTTGTAAGACTTTTTGCAATGGAAAAACAGAAAGCCCTCAGGTTCCCTATGTTCGATGTAAACGATGCTGAGATGAAGCATTTCTTTGACAACCGGTACGGAACCGGCCAGAGCACTCTGGATGGAATAATGACTGCAACAAACGTCCTGGTGGCTGGAAAGAGGATAGTAGTAGCCGGATACGGATGGTGTGGAAAAGGTATAGCAATGAGAATGAAAGGGCTCGGAGGCCTGGTTACCGTCACTGAAATCAACCCTGTAAAGGCCGTGGAAGCTGCAATGGATGGTTTTGAAGTCAAACCCATGAACCAGGCAATCAGGGAAGCTGACATGGTGGTGACAGCGACCGGAATGAAGAATGTCGTGACTTATGAAGACCTTCTTGTTGCAAAGAAGAACCTCATTGTTTCCAATTCAGGCCACTTCAACAATGAAATACCGGTTAAGGAACTTGAGACCAGGTCAATCGAGAAAAGACCTGTAAGAGAAAGTATCAAGAGATACAAGCTGGAGAACGGGAACACCATTGATCTCATTGCAGATGGCAGACTTGTTAACCTGGCTGTGGGTCAGGGGCATCCAGTTGAGATCATGGATATGAGTTTTGCAATCCAGGCACTGACGGCAGAGTATCTTGTCAAGAATCACAAGAACCTTGAAAATAAGGTCTATCCCGTTCCTAAAGAAATTGACCTGGAAGTTGCCAACCTAAAACTGAAAGGACTTGGACTTTCCATTGACACACTTTCAGAAGAACAGATAAAATACGCAGAGGAATGGAAAGAAGGAACATAAGAGGGAATTCCCCATGAAGAAAATCTTTCTGCTTGTTCTTGACGGCCTGGGAGACAGGCCAAACAAAGAACTTGGAAACCGAACCGCATTACAGGCAGCTTACAGGCCAAACCTAAATAGACTTACAAGAACAGGCCTAGGCGGCATAATGCACCCGATTACCCCGGGATACAGGACAGGTTCTGATACCTCTCATCTTTCCCTGCTTGGTTATGATCCTGAAAAATTCTACACAGGGAGGGGACCATTTGAGGCTATGGGCCTTGGGATGACTGTCCTGGGTGGAGATGTCGCTTTCAGGGCCAACTTCGGCACAGTGGATCAATCAGGCACTGTTTTGGACAGGCGGGCTGGCAGAATAACTGAAGGGACAGATATACTTGCTGAAGCCCTCTCAATTGAAGTTGATGGAGTAGAATTCTTTGTCAAGGCAGGTGTGGAACACAGAGCTGCACTGGTAATGAGGGGTGGGGCTCTATCTGATCTTGTCACGGATTCGGACCCGCATGAACCTGGACTTAAGGTTCACGAAATAAAACCTGCTTCAAAAGAGGCCAATTTTACAGCAGAAGTACTTAACAAATACCTCACACAGGCGAGAAAAATTCTGTCTGGCCACAAGATCAATATAGAGAGGGAAAAAAAGGGACTTCCTCCCGCAAATGAACTACTTGTAAGGGGAGCAGGACTTGCACCGAAGTTAACTCCTTTCAATGAAACCTACGGAATAAAGGGGGCCGTTATTTCTGGAATTCCCATGATAAGCGGGATATGTCAGCTTGT
>JBJKQM010000036.1:0-32255 GCA_046705365.1 Thermoplasmataceae archaeon | reverse complement strand
GAGTTTGAGGCCAGATTCGCCCAATGCCTGCCTGACGACATCCCTGACATTTTCCGCATGATGCAGTGCGGCTTCTCTTGGGTGGATACCACCATTTGGATTATGGTAGGTTTTAGTAGAGTTGCTCAGAATTGATTTTTCATCCACTATACCACAGCTGATAGTGTGTGCAGTGCCCTCAATGCCCAAAGTTATCAAGCTTTTCACCTGTCACATTGAACTCCCCTATATAAGTGTAAATTTTGCCCTATCTTGTCGGATCATCGGGTTCTGCATATTACGGAGTTGCGGTAACAGGCTTAAAAAACCAAATTCATAGATTTAGGAAATAAGGGCATTACCAAGCAATTTTTATTAACGAGATAGGTATAAGCAAGAACCTAGTTAAGGTCAATATCATAGTAAGAAGAGAGGTAATTATGGCAAACTCTGTTGCAGTTATTGCTGATTCAAAAAGCGGAAAAACATACAAGAAAGAAGTAACCCCGGAGAATCTCAACTCTCTGGTGGGAAGAAAAATAGGAGATGAAGTAGATGGAATCTTCTTTGAACTTCCAGGCTACAGATTGAAGATAACTGGAGGAAGCACAAACGATGGCTTCGCGATGAAGCAGGATCTCCAGATATCAGGCAGAAAGAGAATTTTGAGAATATACAACAAAGGCAAAAGGGCAAAGAATGGATACAGGAAGAGAGTCACTTTCCGCGGGTCCGTTATCGGCGCCGATGTCGCTCAATTAAACCTCAAAGTGACACAATACGGGCCTGAGCCTTTGGAGAAACCAGAGGCACAGGAAGAGAAGAAGGAATAAGATGGTCAAACTTCCTCAACCGTCAGTCAACATTGGCATGGTAGGCCACGTTGACCATGGAAAGAGTACCCTGACCAGGGCTCTCACGGGTACCAAGACAGATATCCATTCGGAAGAAATCAAGAGGGGTATTTCTATAAAACTTGGTTATGCGGAAACACCCGTATATATCTGTGAAAAACCAGGCGGCGAGGAATTCTATTCAAGAGAGAAATTAGACGATTCCTGCAAACTTGAAAGAGTAGTTTCTTTTGTGGATGCACCGGGACACGAAACTCTCATGGCAACTATGCTTTCAGGGTCTTCCATAATGAATGGAGCTCTACTAGTAATAGCTGCAAACGAGAAATGTCCGCAGCCCCAGACAAGAGAGCATCTGATAGCTCTTGATATAATGGGCATAAAGAACATCATCGTTGTTCAGAACAAGATTGACCTGGTGACAAGGGAGAGAGCACTCGAAAGCTACAGGGAAATCAAGAACTTCCTTAAGGGAAGTGTAGCAGAAAACTCTCCAGTAATACCTGTAAGTGCCTATCACAATTCAAACATTGACACACTTTTCAGAGCAATAGAGGAAATGATCCCGACTCCTGAGTTTGATCCTGCTGCGGCTCCAAGAATGTATGTGGCCAGATCATTCGACGTCAACCGACCAGGTTGCCTTCCTTCAGATCTAAAAGGTGGAGTCCTTGGTGGCTCGCTTATTGAGGGGGAACTGAAAGTAGGTGATGAAATTGAAATCGTTCCAGGATTGCAGACGGGTAAATCCGGAAAACAGGTTTGGGAAAACGTTGTTACCTCAATTACGACGCTGATGGCAGGGAAGAGTTCTTATGATAAGATAAGGCCAGGCGGATTGGCAGCAGTGGGAACCACTCTGGATCCATTCCTGACAAAAGGAGACTCTTTCACTGGCAGAATAGTTGGAAAAGTTGGACAGGTTCCCCCAACAATTTTCTCGCTGACAATAGATTCACATCTCCTGAAAAGGGTTGTGGGTTTTCAGGAAGAACAGAAAGTGGACCCAATAAGATCAAAAGAGAATCTCATGCTTACAGTTGGGACTTCAAACACAGTTGGCCTGGTGAATAATGTGAAAGACAACAAGGTTGAGATTAGCCTGAAGTACCCCGTTGCTGCCTTCGAGGGAGAGAGAGTAGCTGTAGGAAGGCGCATTTCTAATCGTTGGAGATTAATTGGTTACGGGAACATCGTTTCTCTTTAATCTCTGAGAGAACCATATTCACAAATTTCTTTTAAAGGGCATTCTGTACATTGAGGTTTTACCCTGCAGAAGTTTTTCCCGAGTTCAACTATCATTCCATGTAAATTCTTCATCATAGAGACACTGTGTCTAAGTTCTTCCTCAACAAGTTCCTTGACCTCGCCAATCTTTTGGTTCCTGCTTATTCCAATCCTTCCGAAGATCCTCAGAGTATACTTGTCCACAACAAATTCCGGTTTGTCTAGAACATATAGGAGAATGCAGTTCATTGTCTCCTGGCCGATTCCCTTGAGGGAGGACAGAAAAACCTTCAGTTCTGGGGTGTTGTGCTTTTTCATGTTTTCTAAATTAACGTAATTTTCAAGTATTGATTTTGAAATGTTTTTCAAAGTTCTGGATTTCTGCCTGAAAAAACCTGAACTTCTTATCACTTCGCCGAGCAATTCCTCATCAATTTCAGAAAGTTCGGCCAGTGTCGTGATCCCGTTTGACTTGAGCTTATTGATGGAAATCTCCACATTTTTCCATGCAGTATTCTGAGTAAGTATTGCACCCATAACCACCTCTTCAGGCGATTCAGCGGGCCACCAGCCTGTTTCTCCGAAATGGGAATAGAGTAGATCATAAACTTTGGGGATTATCTCATTCAACTGGTAACCAGATTGAACTCTGTAAATTATCCTTTCTGTCGTTATTCGTCACTATTATGTCGAAATAAATAAAATTGAGACGAAATGGGCATGGCAGATATGCATTATTAGAAAAGAGTTATAAATTAACTTTCGATCTCCCAAATATGAGTGAATTCGACGCCATTGTAGTTGGTGGCGGTCCAGCTGGCACATCTGCTGCAATGAGACTGGCCTCCAACAAGCTCAACGTTTTACTTGTGGAAAAGGCAGATCCCCCGGGAAGCAAGAACGTCTCCGGTGGAGTTCTCTGGGGTAACAGTCTTTCAGGCGTTTTACCCGACTGGGAAAAGACTGCTCCAATTGAAAGGTATGTAAAGTCAAAGGGTGTCGGATTTCTCACCGAAGATTCGAGCATTGATATCGATTTCAGGAGCAAAAAATTCGATTCTACTCACACAGGCTACACCGTTCTCAGGACAAAACTCGACCAGTACCTGGCGAAGAAAGCTAAAGATTCCGGTGCCACAGTAGTTACGGGGGTCACAGTAGACAAACTTGCATTTGAAAATGGGAAGGTTATCGGTGTAGAACAGGATGGAGACATAATTACTGCAGATGCCGTCATTCTGGCTGAAGGTGCAAACCCAAGGGTTGCCATAGACTCCGGCATACGGCCTCCACTGAGTGACAAGGATGTAGCAATTGGCGTAAAAGAAGTTATAAAACTTCCAGAAAAGACAATCAACGAAAGGTTCAATCTCAAAGAAAAAGAAGGATTTGCCGGGGAGTACGTTTTGGGATTCCTCAAGGGCGGAGTCAGGGCAGGAGGATTCCTTTATACAAACAAGGAAAGCATCTCCATTGGGGTAGTTATCTCCATGAAACACCTAAGGGAGAATAACAAGACCTACTCATACGACGTAATTGAACAATTTACAGATCACCCTTCAATTGCCCCTCTTCTTGAAGGTGGCAAGGTTGACGAATACAGTGCCCATATGGTTCAGGAAGGCGGACTTGGTTCAATACCGAAATTATACGGAAACGGTTACATGATTGCTGGCGATGCCGCAGGCTTTTCCTTCAGCAACGGTTTGATACTCCAGGGAATGAACTATGCAATTTCCTCGGGAATAGCCGCAGCCGATACTCTCGTTGAGGCAAAGAATTCATCCGGAATAACTGAAAATTCATTGGCAAAATATCAGGATAAACTCATGGACAGTTATGTGCTGAAAGACATGCACACATTCAAAGGCATAGGCGATGTAACATGGGGGAAACTTGTACATGAACAGATGCCTGGACTACTGGAAAGTGTTCTACTGGGTCTGTTTATGGAGACAGGGGAACCAAAGAAGCACATGAGCCAGCTCCTCAAGGAGGCATTGAAGGATTCAGGCCTAAAGAGTTCAAAGCTCCTGCTCGAAGGTTATAGAATGTTCAGGAGGATGTAATATGAAGATTGAAGACAGATTATCTCTGCTAAATTACAAGATAGACAAGAGTTATGAGCACATAACGGTTGATCACAAAATCTGTGAAACCTGCCCGGACAATTTCTGCACATTTGCTTGTCCGGCAAAGTGCTATACAATGATTGACGGAAAACTCAATTTCAAGTACGAAGACTGTGTTGAATGCGGAACCTGCGTTGTGGCTTGTGCACATGGAAGTGTCTCTTGGACCAACTCAAAAGGCGCACATGGTGTGAAATACAAGTACGGGTGATAAAAGTGACACTTGAAATCGTTGTATTAATCAAGGTAGTGCCAGATGGAAAGGAAGTATTCGTTGACCCGGTGAATTTCACCTTGAACAGATCCCTGGCTACCAATGTTCTGAACCCGGCAGATGAAAATGCACTGGAAGCTGCACTCAAAATAAAGGATGAACACGACGCAAGAATAACAGTGATGACAATGGCACCACCATTTGCAGAACCGTTCCTTCTAGAGTGCATGTCGCGTGGAGCTGATCAGGCAGTCCTTATCAGCGACAGGGCAGTTGCAGGCTCAGACACTTATCCTACCAGCCTGACCGTTGCTGCAGCGATCAAACACCTGGGAAACGTTGATATTGTGTTTGCAGGTGAGAAAACCTCAGATTCAAGCACTGGCCATGTTGGCCCAGGAGTTGCGGAATTCCTTGAGGCAGAACTCTCAACCTATTCAAAATCATGCAAATACGAGGATGGATATGTGATAACTGAGAGAGAACTGGAAGAAGGTGTTGAAGTGGTTAAAATACCAACGCCTGCAGTTGTTACAATAATCACTGATTCAAATGAACCAAGAAGGGCCACACTGAGAAAGAAGCTCAACGCAATCGAGAATGGGATAATGGTCTGGTCGCTTCAGGACATTGGTGTAGAAGCGGACTGGGTTGGTCTCAGATCCTCGCCTACAGTGGTCAAGAAAATGCTGCCATTCCCACAGAGGGAGAGAAAGAACAAGGTGATTGAGGTATCCAATATTGGAGAGATGGTAAAAGAACTTGCAGAAGCGGGTTTTATTAAGACGGGAGTGAACTGAGATGACTGCAATAGCCAAGGCAGAACCACCAAAAGACACCTCCGGGTACAAGGACATAATGGTTTATCTGGACTCCTTCAACAGCACCCTTACCAGGGCAGCTTTTGAAATGGCCGGCGTCGGCAGGAAAATGGCGGACAAGACCAATACAAAACTCATATGTGCTGTAATAGGGGAAAATACAAAGGATATGGCACAGGAAGCAGGCTATCACGGATGCGATGAGGTATATGCTTTCGATTCACCGGATCTGACAATGTACAGGTCAAAACCATACTCAGACTTTCTCGCAGGACTGGTGGCCGAGAAAAAACCCAATATACTCATAGTGCCTGGATCAAAGAACGGCAGGGACCTTGCGGCCAGGGTCGCCGTTAAAGTCAGAAGTGGGCTGACAGCAGACTGCATGGAAATAGACGTCGAGCCTGACACCGGAATTCTAATCGCAAGAAGGCCAGATTATGGTGACAGTACAATGTCCGAGATCAGGTGTGAAAAGCACAGGCCCCAGATGGCAACTTCGAGACCAGGGACATTTGAAACACCTGAAAGGGACAAGTCCAGAAAATTCAAAGTTGAGACAAGGGAAGTTAAACTTGAGGAGAAGCAGCTCAGGGAAAATATCATTTCCTTCACCCCAAAAGGAGAAGAGGATATAACAGGTTCCAAGGTAATCGTCTCAGGCGGACTTGGAATGGGGAAACCTGAGGGTCTCAAACTCATAGGTGAACTTGCATCCGCCCTCGGTGGTTCAGTTGGGGTAACCAGGCCAATTGCAGATCTGGGATGGATATCTCGTGAGCACCAGGTTGGACAGACAGGACAAATCGTGAGACCCAATCTGTATATAGCGGCAGGAATTTCAGGGAAACCCCAGCATATTGTCGGCATGATGGACAGCAAAGTAGTAGTATCGATCAACAAGGATCCTGATGCAGAAATGAACCAGTTTGCTGATTACATTATTGTGGGCGACCTTTATGAGGTAATTCCAATGCTCGAAGAAGAAATAAATAAAATAAAATCCGGTAAACCGGAGGCTGTTTCTGAGTAAGGGCAGTCCAAAACACTTATTTTTAAAATACAATTCTACATTTAGTGCAAAAGGCTGTAATTATCAAGAAATTCCCCAAAGAATCCGGGGTGACACTGTTACAGGTCACCAGGTATATGGAAGAATATTCCAGAGACCATCCTAGACGGCAGGTATTTTTTGATGGGGACAAATTTGCAGTCTGCTATATGAAAGATTAAAAAGTTATATTATTGAAAAAAGGAAATTATTTTTTGGGAATGCTCTTAGAGGGACTGTTCAATCCTGTATGAAACAATTTCATTCCTGACTGAGTCAACAAAATCAGAAAGTTTCAGAACACTCTGCTTGCTGTCCCTGTTTCTCACAGATACTGTTCCAGATTTTTCCTCTTTCTCCCCAACAACAATTACGTAAGAAGGTCTCATGGGCCTTATGGTTTTTATCTTCTTGTTCATTGTTTCATTTCCAGCGTCAAGCACAGATCTTATGTCATTTTGGAGAAGCTCTTCATGAACTTTCCTGGCGTATTCCTCAAATTTCTCGCTAACAGGTATCACGTAGACCTGTAGCGGAGCCAGCCAGGTAGGGAACTTTCCTGCAAAATGCTCTATCAGTATGGCCATGAACCTTTCATACGAACCAAAAATTGCCCTGTGAATCATTATGATTCTATCATGCTTGCTTTCGCTGTTTATATAATATAGTCCAAAGTTCGTTGGCTGAAAGAAATCGACCTGTATTGTTGAGAGTTGCCACATCCTGCCAAGGGCATCCTTTATGTGTACGTCTATTTTAGGGCCGTAGAACGCTGCTTCTCCCGGGTTTTCAACATATTCAATCCCTTCATCTTCCAGTGCCTGTTTCAACTGGTCCGTTGCTTCATCCCATGTTGTGAAATCTGGCTTAAGATCTTTTGAGGAACAGCTGGGACATACGAGTTCATCGGAGAGGGAGGTTTTCCTTGCCTCAATTTCTGTTCCACAGTTGTTGCACTTGTATGTTATAAGGTAGTTTTCCGGGTTATCCTTGTCGATCACGCTGAGGTCAAATGTTATGGAAGCATCTCCCAATATCTTTGAGAACGTTTCCTTCACCATCGCCATCACTTGCTTGATCTCTGAAACTATCTGGTCAAGCCTGAGAAACGCATGCCCGTCATCAACTGTAAACATTCTAGGTCTCGTCAGTCCACCCATTTCACCCGATTTTTCATATCTGTAAACCGTACCTGCTTCAGAGTATTTTACTGGAAGATCTTTGTAACTCTTGGGTTCCCTTGCAAAAATGGTTATGTGGCCCGGACAGTTCATTGGTTTGACTCCATAACTGTCACCGTCAGGAAGCTGGAACAGGAACATGTTTGGCTTGTACTTTGCATAGTGCCCGGATTGTTTCCAGATGGAGTCCTTGAATATGTGGGGTGTGGCAACTTCCTGCCATCCATACTGTTTGTTCAGTCTCTTCATGAAATTCGTTAATTCCTGCTTCAGTACCATCCCGTTTGGTGTGTAGAAAGGAAATCCCGGGGCCCATTCTGAATTGAATACAAGCAGGTCCATTTCCTGGGCTATTTTCCTGTGATCTCTTTTCATTGCCTCTTCACGATTCTTGAGGAATTCCTTAAGAGATTTTTCATCAGGGAAGGCTGTTCCATAAATTCTCACCAGCATTGGCCTGCTTTCATCAGCTTTGTAATGTGTGCTTGCAATGAAAAGGAGTTTCAATGATCTTATATAGCCTGTTGAAGGGACGTGAGGTCCTCTGCAAAAGTCGAAAAAGCCATCCTGTGTGTAGTAAGTCGAACTTCCACCGTCTTCCACGTTCTCATTGATCTTGTCTATCTTGTAAGGGTTGTCTCTGAATTTCTCCAGGAGCTCTTTTTTTGATGCACTTACTTTCTCGATTCTTAGATTCCTGGAAACCAGTTCCTTCATCTTATCTTCTACTGCGGCCAGTTCCTCCTGGGTAATCGGCTTCATGTCTATGTCATAATAAAAACCGTCATCTGTTGGTGGACCAGCATTGGGTTTTGCCTGTGGATAAAGTAATGTTACTGCCTGTGCGAGCAGGTGGGCGGCAGAATGCCTCAGGATTCTCAGGCCTCTTTCAGTCTGAGTGAATACCGGTTCTACAAGTACATCGGCAGTTGGAGTGTCCCTAAGGTCCATTTCCACGCCGTCCTTCAGGACAGCCACTGCTCCTTTTATACCGGCTTCCTTCAGAGATTCCTCGAAGGTCTTGTTGGCTTTCGCCATCAGTTTTTCAATCTCTGCCTGTGGCATCAAGACGTTAAAATAAATATGTATAAAAGGGTTGAGAGAAAGCAGGAATAGAATTCCTAATTTTGAACCAGTTTACCATCTCTCATAAGTGAAACGACGGTCTCAATGTCAGGAGTCGCAGGCCTGTCATCAACAAGTCTGGCAACACTTTCCCGGATCCGTTCCTTTAAGCTGGACACATGGGAAGATACAGGTTCCTGGATAAACTCCAATGCCTGTGTTGCCAGAAGATACTCTATGGCAATTATTCCTTCGAGATTCTCCACGATCTCGGACAACTTCATAGCAGCATTGGCCCCCATGCTCACGTGGTCTTCCTGGTTAGCACAGGTTGGAATGGTGTCAGCTGACGAAGGAGTGCAAAGGGTCTTGTTTCTGTTGCACAATGCTGCGGCGGTATATTGGGGTATCATGTACCCAGAATTGAATCCGCTTCTTTCCACAAGAAAAGGTGGCAATCCGCTGAGGTGTGTATCTGTGATCCTTGCGAGTCTCCGTTCAATCATATTCCCAAGATCTGTCAGCGCAATTGCAAGGAAATCGGATGCGAAAGCCACAGGTTCCCCATGGAAATTTCCCACGGAAACGTATTCTTCTTCGTTTACCAGAGGATTGTCCGTAACGGAGTTGATCTCTACGCTAATCACCTTTTTAACGTAATCCAGGGTGTCAAGTACGGCACCATAAACCTGTGGAATACATCGAAGGGTGTATGGGTCCTGAACTTTGTTTAATCCGGATTTTTTCACATTTTCACTATCTTTGAAAATTTCTCTCATGGTAGCGGCCACAGTTTTCTGCCCGGCATGTCCGCGAGCTTCTACGGCCCAGGCAGTAAAAGCTTTATCTGTTCCCTTAAGCGATTCGAATGACATTGCGGCGGAGCTGATAGCATTGTTGAACAGCCTGTAAGATAATGCTGTTTCAACAGCAAGTATTCCGGAGATTGTTGAAGTACCGTTTATGAAAGCAACACCCTCTTTCTCTGCAAATGAGTATGGGTGCATGCCGGCATCCCTGAGGGCTTTCAGGGACTCAATATCACCTATTCCAGATATCACACGGCCTTCTCCCATAAGGGCCAGTGCAATGTGTGCAAGAGGTGCAAGATCTCCGCTGGCGCCAACGGACCCGAATCTCGGTACCACCGGATGGATCCTTTTGTTGATCATTTCCGTCAGGAACTCTATGAGTGCTCTACTTACCCCTGAGAATCCTTTGCAGAGGCTGTTAAGCCTCACCAGCATCATGGCTCTAACGTGAAGTTCTGATAATCTTTCTCCATATCCGGAAGAATGACTTCTAATGAGATTTGTCTGCAGCTTCACAATATCCTTCTCTTCAACATCTACATTGAGAAGACTTCCAAACCCTGTTGTGACTCCGTAGACTCTCTTTCCAGAAGAAACTATTTTCAGAAGGGATTTATGGGAGACCTCAATTTTCTCAAAAGCTTCATCTGAGACGCGTATTTCCTCAAAATCTGCAGCAACAGAAAGGACCTGGTCAATTGTGAGACTGCTTCCATCTATGGTTATCATAACCTGTTAGGTAGGCAGAATAGAATTAAAATCTCTTCTCCATATGTAAATTTGCATCTAAAGCCACTGGAAGGGGCAATATAGGAGCAGGCAGGGAATGTTCTGCATTACCTATTCTTACAGTTATGTTCACATGGCCCAATTTATTGAAGCATAAATTCTAACAATAACCATGTAGCTCGGGCATTCTTGGAGAAGAGGGTAAAATTGCCATTCCAGCCTATGCCAGTCAGCTGTCATTGAAAAAGCAAGTTTTTTTATCTTAAAATGACCAACTCACAAACAACATTTTTCTAATTATTCCGCTTATAGTCACAATGGTAACAGGACCAGTCAGTAATAGAATATACAGAATTAAAGATGATGAGAAACCAGAAATCCCAAAGTTTTCCACACAATATATGGATCTGACGGTCGACCCTTTTGAAGATTTCTTTCTTTATTCAAACGGGAAATGGATGAAAGAACATCCAATTCCTCCAGAAAAGTCATACTGGGGGGCTTCAATGGAACTCTCAGAATGGAATCGATTCATTCTTGGCAAAATCCTTGAGGATAGCGCTTTCAACAATGATGATGGAGACTCAATTAAACATTTAGTGGGGAAATTTTATATTTCGGCAATGGACACCGAGAACATTGAAAAGCTCCGTTTCAAACCCATTGAGCACTTGATCAGGAAGATTGAAGAAATAGAGTCAATATCTGATATACTTCCCGTATCCTCTGAACTTCATAGGTTGGGAATACCAATCCTCTTTTCATTTGAATCTTCACCCGATGACAAGAACAGTTCCGTTTATGCTTTTAGGCTCTCGCAGGGAGGGATATCCCTTCCGAACAGAGATTATTACATTGAGGACCAATTTGAGGATATAAGGAAATCCTACAAGGAACATGTTGCAAGAATGTTCACCCTTTATGGTGTTCCTGAGAACATTTCGCCCGATTATGCTGCAAAGACTTTATCAATAGAACTTGAAATGGCGAAAAACAGCCGTTCACCTGTTGAACTGAGAGATCCGGATCGCAACTATAACCGTTTTGAATACAGGGAACTTGAACAGCTCTCACCTGGGTTGAACATACAGAAATACATGGAACTGGTTGAGCTTTCCAACATACCCTATGTAATTGTGGGCCAGCCTGAATATTTCCAGAACTTGGGGAGCATACTGGATCAATTTCCCCTGGAAAGCTGGAAAATCTATCTTAAATGGAAAATCCTGCACTTTTCCTCGTCATTCCTCCATGAAGAAGTCCAGATGGAGACCTTTGATTTCTACCATAGAAAACTGTTTGGGCAGCAGAAACCCGACAAGCGATGGAAAGAGGCCGTTTCAATGGTTGACATGTGCCTTGGAGAAGCACTGGGCAAATTATATGTGGAACAGCAATTCGGCGAAGAATCCAGGAAACAGGTTGAAACCATGGTCAATGATCTGAAGGAAATTTTTGTGGAACGCCTTAAATCCCTACCCTGGATGACAGAAGAAACCAAGGAGAAGGCACTGGAGAAATTCAATCAGTTCAGAACGAAGATTGGGCATCCATCAAAATTCATCGACTACTCCTCCATTATGATTGATGAGGAAGATTACCTGGGAAATATACTCCGGTCAAACGAATTTGAATTCAGAAGGGAAATATCAAGGATAAATAAGCCCGTGGACAGGGAACTTTGGTATATGACGCCGCCCACTGTGAACGCGTATTTTTCACCTTATGAAAATGAGATTGTCTTTCCAGCAGGAATCCTGCAACCACCTTTCTTCGATCCGAACATGGATATTGCAGTTAATTACGGCTCTTTGGGAGGAACCATCGCCCATGAAATAACGCACGGCTTTGACGATGAAGGAAGAAAGTATGACTTTGAAGGAAACCTTAAGGATTGGTGGACGCACAAAGATGCCAAGGAGTTTGAAGCAAAAGCAGAAAAAGTCGCAGAATTATTCAACTCCTGTGAGGTCATCCCCGGGCTGAACGTCAATGGGCAGTTAACCCTGGGCGAAAATATTGCTGATCTGGGGGGTGTCACTATTGCATTTGAAGCACTTAAGAGGAGGCTTGAAAGAGAACCGGAACTGAGAAAATCAGCAGATGGCTTCACTCCGGAACAGAGGTTCTTCATAGGTTGGGCGCAGAGCTGGAAATCAAACATCAGGGATGAAGCACTCAAATGGCAGG
This sequence comes from Thermoplasmataceae archaeon, assembly GCA_046705365.1. Lineage (GTDB taxonomy): Archaea > Thermoplasmatota > Thermoplasmata > Thermoplasmatales > Thermoplasmataceae > JAJZOM01. The sequence goes on along the minus strand of JBJKQM010000036.1, from coordinate 20,000 downwards.
TTTCCAATGATCCACATTCTCCTGAAAGCGTTAGGGGAGATATCCCGGTTCGAGTACATCCTGAGTTTGAAAAGCACTTTAAAAATCTATCCGGAAAGAAAAATACCGGGCTCCAGTCCATTGTGATCTGGTAAAAATATAGATGCAGGTGCCGGGATTTGGACCCGGGTTGAAAGCTTGGAAGGCTCTCGTGCTAGACCAGACTACACTACACCTGCTTTTCTTACCCCTTATGCCATTGGTATTAATTTATTTTGCATATTTTCCTCAGGTGAAAGTGAGGGTAAAGGTAAGGGGTTGCGGATTTGAATTAGCTGGCGAACTCCAGTAAATGGAAAAATCGTCAATAGTAGTTACAGAACCAGTGAGTGAGAAATTAAGGTAACCGTTGCTGTAGGTATATGCCTGCGGTGTCACAGAAGTTTGACCCTGTTGTATATAGTTGAATTTCGTTACAGTGAAATTATATTTGTAAGTCAGGTGTATACTGTACTGGTTTGCACCTGTAGGTGACTGGTACACATTATTTGCTCCAATATTCATGGTTGTCCATGTGGTCTGCCCGGATTGCTGGACTGAGAAATTTTCAATCTGCGGTGATGAAACAACGTGCAGGGGCGGATTGAGGAAAATAATCCAGAAAAGGAGCCATGTTAGGATGTAGGTCCCGTAATTGATCACCTTATGTGAAGCTCTTTCACTAGCTCTTATCCCAAAAACTGTAAGAATTCTCGATAGAAGCACCAGTATAGCAAGCATCAGCAGGACTGACAGATAAGTGTAGCCCAGCAGCTGGAGATATCCCGCAAGAATTCCTGAAAGGGCACCTATGACGAAGATAAGCAGAATTCCCTTTGCCCTTTCCTTTTCCATTACAAGGAAATCTTTCTCGTCAAATTCGGGCTCTTCAAACAATGTTGACTCTTTTGGTTTTGCCATGGCTTCACGGCTTCATAGTATTTCAATTAATGAAGTTAACGACGAAATAGGGTCTTTTGATAACACAATTCCTGATGCAATTAGAATTCCTCTGGCTCCCAGTTCCAGTGATTTGGCAAGATCTTTACTGCTTTTCACTCCCGCACCTACTAGCACAGGAACATCAAATTCTCCACATCTGTTGACTACTTCGCCAATGATCTCAGGTTTGGCTGTAGTGACAGAAATATTTCCACCAATGAGTTCTGGGGGCTCATATGCAACGAACTGAGGTCTCATCTTTGCGTATTTTCCTGCCTCTTCCAAATTCTCAGCACATACTACTGCAGGGAAATTATGCCTCCTGGCAATATCTACGGTGGAAGCAACTATGTTATAATCTAACCTTCTTTCTGAATGGTTGAGAAGTGTGCCGGAGATACCGAGATCCATCAGAGATTCAATAGAAATTTGTCCTGTGTTTGCGCCGTACGTAACAGGATCAGAATGCTGGCTATAAAATTTCAATTCAGGAAAACTTCTTGCCAGGCGGAGATCAATGGGATTTAGTGCAAATATTATCTCCGCGCCTTCTTTGGGTTCCAGGCCAATAAAAGAACTCAGGAATCGTTCTGCAAGAGGACCCGATGAAACCTGATAATGTTTAAGATTGATGATTATGGTGGTATTCACGATTTCCATCAAGTAATCCTTCCTGCTCTTAAATGTGTTTTCCAGGTCATCGAATCAGGAAAAAGGTAAACTATTCTGAAGGCAAATTCTAGATTTTTTAGCCATCATGGTTATAAATTTACAGTTTCTTTGTTTTTTCTGTGAATACCCGGAGATTAGTTGCTGTAATTATCATAATTGTGCTGCTTTTAAGCCCGGTTGTTTTAATTATATACTCCGGGACATGGCCGCCCATTTATACCGTGGAATCTGAAAGCATGGAACACTCTGCTGACTGGACTTATGGCAATATAAATGTGGGTGATCTTGTATTTGTAAAGAACGTAAATGGTAATGTCAACAACGTTGTAACTTTTGTACAGGGCAAAGGAACGGGTTACTCCACTTATGGAGAATACGGGAATGTAATACTCTACAAAGCGCCTACAAATGAAATAATAATCCATAGGGCCATGTTCTATCTTTCTTGGCTTGACGGTAAACCGGTTGTGTCTGGATACACCAACCAGAGCTGGATTAAGGTGACATCCAGCTATGTAGTTATAGACAACGCAAGTTATACGCAAAGGAATTTGATAGTTTATCTTAATAATCTAGTGAACAAAACAGGCTTCATAACAGTTGGAGATTACAATCTTGCACACAGCCAGCTTTTCAATAGATCTGAAGATGCATATGCAGCTGCAGACCAGAATGTATTCGGTTACAATCCTGTCTCCAGTAACGAAATACTTGGTGTTGCATTCGGACAGGTCCCGTGGTTTGGATTGATTAAACTAAACCTGATGAGGATAACCGGGCAATGGACACAGTATGATCAGGTTCCAAACTTTGCCTATGTCTACCTCTTTGTAACTATTCTGTCAATAGTTGTTCTTGTATTGTTTCCTTATGACAGGTTTAAGGGGAACCGAAATAAATAGTCTGGAGATTCAAATTTATATTTTATTGGTAGAGTTTATATTCTCTTCACGGCATATCATAACGATGAAGTATGGCATTAAGTTTCAGCCCTGCTGTAGATATCATTCCGGAGCTTCTTATCTCGGGGCTCCTGGCATTTCTGTTTTATGCCAATTTTAGAAAATTGAATTCTAAGGTGACTCCAGCTCCAACATTTATTCTTGTAAGGGGCGACACATTAGTTGAGGCGGGAAGCGGAATGAAGTCATCTCCTGTGATTGATTCCCTATTAAAGGACATGATTGACATTCTAAGAAATTCTCAGATGCTCTTCATTACCGTGACCCTCTGGATAGTATTGACAATGCTCATGATTCCAAGCTCCAGGCTTTCCTTCATCCTGCCTGACTTTCATGCACCGATCACCGGGATAGTATACGGTTCACTGGCTGTAATTATCGCGGGCACAGTTATAACAACAGTTGTAACCAGAATAAAAAAGACCAGGATGAATTTCATAATCCTCCTTGTAATAGGGGGCGCTGGAGCTTTTATCTCTTTCTATCTGCCCTTAATGAGCTGGGCATCATTCTACGGCCAGATCATGAAGATTACTTTCGTGTACAGTGTTGTGGCGGCAACTGTTTTTGGGATTTATTACATCTACTCAATCATGAAGGAGAAGAATGCTGTCAGAATGGCCACGATTGGCGCATATCTCTCATATTTCTTCACAGCCACGCTGCTTGCACTTAACCTGTTCAGTAACATTCTGTGATTGTCTCAAATCTATTTTTCCCATTTGTGTGGCATTGCTATAACTTTCCCGGGTTATGGCAAATTTCTCCATACAAGTTGTAAATATAATTGGTTCTCTGGTTCTAATATAACGTTTAGACCTATTTTTGGTAGGGCTACGGCCCTTTTTAAGGAGGTAAAACATGAACCGAAAAATGACCCTGTTGCTCCTTACAGCAGTTACCGCAATCCTTCCAGCGGTTGCAGTAGCAGATGTAATGATAACAGGAAACGTAGCGATAGTAGGAACCCAGAACACACCAATATTCTACCTACAGCCTGGGCCAAACTATCCGTCAGCATATGCGATTGGCGCAATAGCATGGAACCCAGAAGTAGTGGCTCCATCCGTAGTTAACAACCAGCCCCTTCCAATGGCTTCATTTGACCTGGAAGGCATAGCTAACCAGACTACTGCACTTGCTAATGTTCTCGATCTGAACATTACCATAGCCGCGGGCGTTACTGGAACTCTGTATGTTAACTTCACTGGCGACTTCCCAACTGGAACGCTTGTGTGGATCACAAACACAACAGCAAGCATTGGGGCAGTAATGTCTGGAGTTGGTGGACAAAGCATTAACTCTGCAAGCTTCACATTCAGTGGACCGTTCGTTGGGGGAACAACAACATACTACATCAGTTTCCTGCTTCCCGCTAGCACTGGATATGCAGGCTCTACTGGAACAATAACCGGGACCTTCATAGCATCCTGATCCTGGAATGGTTGAATAGAAAGATAAGGTGAAATAATGAACCGAAAAATGACCCTGCTGCTCATGGCGGCTGTTGTGACCATCCTTCCAGCGGTGGCTGTAGCTGACGTCATGATCACGGGCCAGTTGACACTCGAGAGCTTCCATCACCACACGGCTTTCGAGTTCCAACCGGGACCAAATTATGCAGCAGCTAATCTGACCAATTCCATAGGATGGATTCCACATACCGGAACGACAATGGGCCAAATAGATCTTGAAGGAAGCCTGTATGTTCAGACTGAAATGATCAATGTTCTAGACCTCAACTTTACAGTAAGCAACCCCGCAGCCCCTGCATCTTTCATGGGACTGTATCTCAACGTATCATCTTCATCATTCGCACCGGGAACAATCATGGTAATTTCTGATTATCAGGTTTCGTTCTCAACAATCGAGTCAACAGCAGTCACGTCATATGCTCCAGGGGACCCGTCAATATCTCTGTCAGTCGGATCACCACACACAAACATTGTTGCAGTAGACCTGAGCCAGAACCCGCATCTGCTAATTACGTCATTCTCGCCAGCACAGACACTGTATATCAGCTTCATCCTGCCACCAGGAATGTATGCTGGGAGCAGCGCTATACTGACTGGCCAATTCGTGGCGTTAGCATGAGGAGTTAAAGGAAGTGAAATAAATGAACCGAAAGATGACTTTCCTGGTAATTGCACTGATATCCACAATCCTACCAGCGGTTGCGGTTGCAGATGTGATGATAACGGGTAATGTGGCAGTAAACGGAACAGCAAATTCCAATGTGTTCTATCTGACTCCTGGGTCAAACTTCCAGGCTGCTGACGGATCCATTGCATGGAACCACTACACCAGTGGCCAGTACATGGGCGACCTTAAATTTGCAGAAGTAAGCAACCAGACAACATTCATCATCAACGTGATGGAGATCGTGTTCAACCCGAACACACCAGCTGGAATGTTCTACCTGAACTCTACAATCAGCTCAGCATTCACAGCCGGATCTGTGATGTATCTCTCACTGTCTCCAATGTCGTTTGGTGACTTCTCCTACTCAGGCCTTCCAGGTGCTACCCCGACAATCGTGAATCCTGCAGTTACAGCTTTCCCGCTTGACAGTGCGCAGTCTTACTCAACGCCTGTTGATGGAAGCACAATAATCTACATAGGATTCTTCACGCCGGGTTACAATGGCAACACACTGACTGGTGAATTGTTCCTGACGGGAACTTACGTATCCGGATAAATTCCCTATTTTTTTAAATTTTTCTTTTTTTTCTTTTCATTCAAAATATAGCAGTACAATGTTTTCTAACTGGCGGACAGATGGCACTGCGACTGAAGAATACTAATGTTATAGACAATTTATTCTTATCCCGTCATAACCGTATACTCGATTATCTATAGTGCACAGGGGGAATTAATGCATTAGCATTAGTTACCCCCGGCGCGCCATTATAGTGATATAATATGTTGCAGGGAAAGAGGAACAGTCTGAAGGGCGTAGCAGTTGCAGTAATTGCGGTCGCACTTTCTATTTTTGTAATGTCTCCTCAAGCAACTGGGGACATCCTTGGACAGGGGATTATCAAAATGGAACTGTCTGTGGTTCCACCTCCAGTTATAGTGCCGCCTGATAACGTCACGTACAAAGGGTCAACTTTCGCGTGGAATTATACAATGGTCAATAACACCTTGACTGGAACCCTGAGAGTACACGTTAATTTCAATGTCACTACAAATACGGAATTCTGGAATATTCTCGAAATGCTGAATCCAGGCAATATAACGGGGAATTTCACTGTAAAGTTAGTCCAGTATGCCAAAATGGGGAGTACAACTTACCTGAATGACACATATACCCAAAGTGTCCATGTGTATATGAGCCACACATGGCAGACCAGTTCAAACACAGGAGTTAGGCTATATAACAACACTGACACAGGGCCGTTCGATTTATACCCATCTAATGAAGTATCCTATTACATTGGTTTGACATACACAGTACCGACATATCCGCCAGGAAACACCAACTATAACTCGTTTGGGGAGTATGTTGACTTCTACTTCGACATAACCATGTAAGCTCTATTATCCTTTATTTCTCCTTTTCCAGTCAGATCTGAGGATTGAATAGTAAAGCTGATCCTCAAAATTCCTATTAAAGAAAATTCTCTCCCTCAGATTCCCTTCATATTGGAATCCAAGTTTCTCAAGCAAGGCAACTGAAGGGGTATTCATCTTCAACGGACAGGCTTCGATCCTGTTTAGGCCCATTACCTGAAAGGCCCAATCAAACAAAGGAAGCAGGGCTTCACTCATTATGCCTCTTCCTTGATAGTTCCTGCTGAGTTCATAACCAAGTTCTGCCATGAAAGATTCAAGGTTCATGTTCCATAGGGTGAATGTGCCAATGGGCCTGTCATTCCCCTTGAGAGTGATGCACCAGAAAAGAGTCCTTTCTTCCCTGTAATCTCTAAAGATCTCCTCTACCCATCTTGAAGTCTGTTCTATTTCTGTATGCGGTTCTCTCCCATATCTGGAAGTTATTTCCCTGTCAGCTTTAATCTCAAACAGCGCGGGTATATCTGATTCCTTAATCATCCTCAAAAAGAGCCTATCAGTAGTAAATTCTGGGAATTCTTCAAAAGGGGTATGTAGAGACATGATACAAATCCTTATGGTTTAAGATCTTTAATAAATGGATGCTCGGGCCGGTAAAACTGGAATTATGCAAAGGAGCGTATATAAGAAAAGAAGCTCAGAACGAAATGTCTTTTCCTTACCTGATCTTACTATCTTGTTCTTATGGGAGACCGAGCCACATTAAGGAGTCACAGTGAGAGAGGAAAGTACGATAGAGATACATTGCATGATATACTTGACGAAAGCCTGATTTGCCACGTAGCACTGGTTCAGGATGGCCAAGTTTTCAACATCCCAATGCTGTTTGCACGGGATGGAGTAGATATCTTACTTCATGCTTCAGTGAAGAGTCGTATTTATGAAACGCTCTCCAATGGAAGTGATGTTTGTCTAACAGCAACACTGCTTGATGGAATTGTTGTTGCAAAAAGCGCATTTCACTCGTCCATGAATTACAGATCAGCCATGGTATTCGGGAATGCAGTCCCGGTTACCGGTCATGATGATAAGATGTCTGCTGCAAGAATCATCACGGAAAAAATGATTAAGGGCAGATGGGAAGATTGCAGGTGGCCAAAAGGCAACGAATTGAAATCCACTGGATTTTTGAGATTGAAAATTCAGGATTTCTCCTGTAAGATAAGGGAGGGAGATCCAATTGAAGATCCAGAGGATCTAATGCTTCCACACTGGTCTGGAGTAATTCCCATTGCGATGAAGGCAGATCACCCTCAGGTCTCTGAAGCAGATAAGGGAAAAATAGAGCTCCCGATGTATATAAGAGACTGGAAAAAGAATCAGTGAATGCCTGTTCATTCTTTCAAGTATTCAAAGTGATTGTTCTCAAGCTGATTAAGCCTAGCTAAGACGGATTTACAGGAATGTAAAGCTGAGGACCATAATTCAGCACCCAGTGCGAAATCAAGTATTTTATAGAGGAGAATCATGAAACAGAGTGTTCAAAAAAGTCGATTGCATAAGGCTACAGGTCAAGGATCTGGAGTCGGCCATATCATTTTACAATGAAAAACTTGGACTGGAAATAGTCTGGAAAAGAGAGGAAAAGAAGCTGGGCTCAGGATGAAGGATTCAGACACAGAAATAGTCCTTGTAAAAGAAGAGCTGGAATACCCAGAAGTGGATTTCAAGGTAGATAATGTCTTAAATGCGGTTGAGAAATTCAAGGAAGCCGGCGGGAAAGTCCTTGTTGAACCGTTTGAAATCCCGATTGGAAACTGTTCAGTGGTGCAGGACCCATGGAACAACAAATTCGTTCTGCTTGATAGTTCAAAAGGCCTCCTGAAGGTAGACCAGAACAAGAACGTCATAAAGTAACCCAGTCACCAGAAACTGTTATCAGGTGCATATTGTTAATCAGTTAGTGGATGTTTTATGAATGAGCAACTCACCTTCAAACCCGCCACTCACAATAACTGGCCCGATCTCCAGGAGCTGTTTGGGGAAAGAGGTGCTTATGGTGGGTGCTGGTGCACATATTTCAGACTGACAAGGTCAGAATTTTCCTCCATGAGCAATATGGACAGAAAATCAAAAATGAACAAAATACTCACCGATGGAAGAATACCAGGAATTTTGGCATACATTGATGAAAAACCGGTAGGCTGGTGCTCCATAGCTCCCAGAGAGGAATTCACGCTACTTGAAAGATCAAGAATCTTAAGGCCAGTTGATGACAGAAAAGTGTGGTCAATAGTGTGTTTCTTCGTGCAAAGGCAGCACAGAAGGCAAGGTATAATGAGCCAACTAATAGGAGCTTCGGTAGACTTTGCCAGAACGCAAGGTGCGAAAATTGTTGAAGCATACCCAATCGATACCTCAAATGGAGGTTACCCTGATCCCTACGCATATACTGGCATACTTAGTGCTTTTAAGGAAGCTGGATTCAGTGAAATTACCCGCAGATCTCCTAAAAGGCCGGTAATGAGAATAAACATTTAATGGAATAAATTGAATTGCCGGAAATAGAAAACTTTTAATTTCAACCTCCCTAAATAAGAATATGAGTGATGGCCAGAGTTCATCTTCGAAAGTCACAGGGAAAATGATGAAAGGCATTCCTGTGTTAATGATATCATATGTGATTATCATGTCTCTATTATCACTCTACCTGGAAAAACAGCATTTCTTCCAAACTTCAGTTTTCATCCAGCATTTCCTCATAAGCGTCTTTGCTGGGGGTGAAGTGTTCCTAATTCTATTGTTCACTTACTTCAGCTACAAGAACCGGATAATAGTGCTTAGAAGATGATTGTTATTATAAATTCGGAGATTACTTGGAATCCAAAACCAGGTCAAATGAAGAAAATACAGGTCTCGTGTCAGGTCAGATGTAATTTATAAAAACTGGGTATACTGGAACCAGTGAAATCAGACAAGTTCAACGTTCTAAATGGCGGAAATGAATTTTTCATAAAAACTAATAAAGTATTTCCCAAACTTGCAGAAGTTCAGAACCCGGAATTCATCGTAATAGCCTGTTCAGACTCCCGCGTCTCTCCATATGTTGTAATGAACGCTGAACTGGGCAGTATTTTTGAAATAAGAACAGCTGGCGGCGTACTGGACAAAACTGCACTGGCATCCATCGAATTCGCTCTTAAAGTTCTTGGAACAAGGAAGATTGTGTTCCTGTCACACACTAAATGTGGGGCTGTAACAGTAGCTTTTGATCTACTTTCCAGGTCCCATAAAGGTGGAATGCCTGCAGATGAAACATTGCTTTCCCAATTCACTTCGGAATTGGCAGAGGAACTTCTTGATGTGTACACCTCTGAGCCGAACCTTGATGCCTGTATAGCGCAGAATGCAATAAACCAGTTAAAAAAACTGTTTGAGGGCGATATGGTAAAGAAATTGTTCATGGAAAAAGAATTGGATGTGGCAACTGGCCTGTATGACCTGGATACAGGCAGGGTCGACATCTCTGCCCTCCAGCTCTAGTTGGTTAAGTAAAAACCAAACTCTATGATTTTTAGCTAATGTTTCCCAACTACTGATTCAAAGATTCCAAGTCCTTTTTCGTTAAGGACTTCAGGGATATTCAGTGCGCCCATGTATCTGAACACATTGGAATAGTGGCCGCAGGTATGCATCATTAGACCCTTATTGAGGAGAGAATGCTTTATTTCAGTCACTTTTTTCGAATTCATTGGCTTTCCATTTTCCTCAAGTTCCACGCCAATCATGAAACCCTTCCCCCTGACATCTCTGATGTAGTCTGAGTCAATTTCTGCAAATGATTTCTTCAGCTTGTCGCCCAGTGTATTTACTCTTCCAAGAACCTCAGGCACTTTCTTCAATAGTTCAGTACCAGCGGCCATGGCCAATGGATTTGCCCTGAATGTCCCCATATGGAATGGAGTTGGAAGCTTATCGTCATAATCGCCCCTGTAATAGATAACTGAGATTGGTATTCCCCCGCCAACCGACTTGCTGATACAAACAATATCCGGTTTTATGTTTTCCCACTCAAAGGCCCACATTTTACCTGTGCGTCCCATTCCGGTCTGAACCTCGTCTACAATCATAGTGAGATCATTCTCATCACAGAACTTACGAACATTCTTGAGGAAACCAGCAGGTGGGACAACATAACCACCTTCTCCCTGGATCGGTTCCACAATGACGGAATCCGGCCTGTCGTAACCTGCTTCAGGGTCCTTCATTATCCTTTCCAGTTGATCAAAAATCACGTCCTCGTTCAGGTCCTGCCAGACTGTGTACGGGTATGGTACGCGGATGGTTTCAAATCCTGTTCCGTAGAAACTTTTCTTGTATTTGGTGCCTGATGTTGATGATATGATGGCTCCCGACACACCATGGTATGCTCCTTCAAAAGCTATGGTTGGTGATTTGCGGTTCCTGATGGAATGGGCCAGGTTAATTGCAGTCTCGCAGGCATCTGACCCGCTGATCCCAAAGACTGCCTTATAATCCTGCATGTTTCCGGGAAACGATTCCCTGAGGGCTTTGAGGAAATTTATCCTGGCATCTGTGGGTATTTCCAGAGCATGCCAAGTGAGGTCCATCTGCTTCTTTACAGCCTCTTTGATGATTTCAGAGAATCCCATGTTCAGAACGGAAATACCCGCCACCCAGTCGATGAACACATTTCCGTCTGCATCTTCTATGAGGGAATTTTCTGCCTTTTTTATTGCAAATGGGAAAGCTGAAGGATATGTTACTGTGGAGGTTTCATATTTCTTCTGCTCCTCAAGGAGCAATCTGCTCTTTGGCCCCGGAATGTCAGTGTTAACATATGGTGCCTTCATTGGATCCAAATTTGAGGCATTAAACGACATAAAAAAGTTCATGTGTGTGATTATAAAAAATATTATGTCAATTCAATTCACACCCGAAATAAGAGTAAATTATTTCGGATTTTGTCAGAAAAAATGGAATAATTTTCCCATTAGCCCTTCTATTTAAGTAGTCCTTGCGAAATATACTTTTGATGGACGTTTTTGACAGGAGGATTCTTAAGTCACTGGCAGGAAACTCCAAAAAGGGGCTGAAAGAAATAGGGAAGGAAGCAGGCCTTTTTTCTGCCTCATCTGTCAGCAAAAGAATCACGGGAATGGAAAATGAGGGAATCATAAGCGGATACACGTGCGATGTGGATTATGGAAAACTTGGCTACGATTTTTTAACCATAACCTTCGTGAAGGCCAATTACAAGTTCAATTACAATAAGGAGATTGGAAAAAGCCTGAGTAATATAAAAGGGGTCATAGCAGTTTATTTCCTGCTGGGAGAGATTGATTTTGTCCTGCTCACCGTATCAAAAAACAAGGAGGAGTATGCAAAAATACTGGACCAGATATCCTCAATTGAAGGGGTGGAAAGGTCTGATTCGCGCACTATACTGGAAGTCTATAAAGACTACGATATTTCCGGGCTTGATTTCTAAGGTTCAAACGCACTTCGCTCCCTCCTGCTCCGGGAATAGTTTCAATTTGCTCAGATCATTCATCCTGAAATTTCTTGTAACAACCCTGGTATCGCTCCTCTCTATTTCATCAAGGGACATCAGGTAAGAGAGTGTTTCCCGGTATTCCTTCTGGTTCCTGTTAATTGATATCATTATGAAATCTGTTTCACCAAGTATCTCAAGAAGTGTTATTACTCCCTTAATATCAAGGAGTTTTTCTGCAAGTCTGCTTGTGTACGCATGCCCGAATTTTGCCTTGATAAAAGTAACTGCGATGAAGTCGTAACCTAGCTTGGAATAATCAATAACAGCTTCAGACCTGAGAATGATTCTCTCCTCGTGGAGTTTCTTTATTCTTTTGCTGATGGCAGAAGAAGAGTTAATTCCGCACTTTTTTCCGATCTCAGAAAGCGGTGCATCTGCATCTTTTAGCAGCATCTCGATGATCTTTAAATCCAGAAGGTCCATGCGCACATTCAGAATGATTTAGTATTTGTATATTCCCAAAAGAAAATTTTGGGAAATATTTTATTCCAAAAAGGTTAATTGATTGACTTATTTTTCTTCAAATCAAGTTTTGAGATACATGACGAAAACAAGCATATAGTCCCGTCATTATGATAGTCGTAATGTCTCAAGACAACGTTTTGAAGAAGAATGTTGCCGGGCTCTGGGCTGGCGTTTTCCAGTCTCTCGCATATGTTGCCCCGGCAGCTACGGCTGCGTCTTTCTTCGTTGTGGAGGCTGGTGTCGCCGGAGGTGCAGTACCTCTGACATTCATCCTTGCAACATTGGGAGTTGCGTCGGCCATGTACATGAACTATGAGTTCTCCAAGAGAATCTCTCACGCGGGAGGATACTATTCCTACGTGTCTGCCGGATTTGGCGGCAGAGCGGGAGCATTTTCCGGTTGGCTCTACTACATAAACGTGCTCGGTGCACTGACTGGGTTTTCAGTGCTGTTCTTCGCGGGAGTATTATGGCCCCTCGTTCCAGGATTATCAGGGATGACCTATGGCTGGATACCACTGGCTTTCATTCCGGTCGTTCTGATATTCACGCTATTGTACTTCGGACTAAAGCCCTCTCTGTACTACACCATGATCGGTGCAGTTATTGAGATCGTGTTTGTTATAGTAGTCTCACTGGTCATAATTTTCAGCCCAAACACTCACAATACGTTCGCTCCTTTCACAACAATGGGCAACTCAGCTGGCAATCTCGGTCTCGCAACAGTTTACGCAATTCTTGGTTTTGTTGGTCTCGGTTCTGTAATAACAATTTCTGAGGAACTACACAATCCAAAGAAGCTGGTGCCAAAGGCAATACTGTATGCACTGATTATTGGCGCTGTAACCTATATTCTTGGCTCTTACGCTTTTGTAGTCGGCTGGGGAATCAATGATATGGGTGGGTTCGCAAATGCAACGAATCCCGGTTTCACAATCGTTGGGAACTATCTGGGCCCAATTGCAATGACGATCTTCATTGTGATCACCCTTAACAGTTTCATATCCAATGGAATTGCAGAAGGAAATGCATTCAGCAGACTCGGATATGCACTTTCCAGGGACCGTGTTCTTTTCCCAAAATCCATGTCGGAAGTCCACTCCGCGTCAGGTGCACCCAGGAAGATAATTGTATTGGAAGCTTTATTTGTAATTGTAATAAGTATTGCAGGCGGTATTGTCTGGGGTCCGTTTACGGGAGCTGCCATAATCACAACTGTTAATGGAGCCAGCCTTTACATAGTGCATCTAATAGCAAACTTCTCTCTGCCGGTATACGGCCAGAGGACTCTGAAGTATACTGCAAAGAAATGGTTGCCTTTCCTCCTTGGACCGCTTCCGGCAACTGCAGTTTATGCATTCGCCATATACGGTGTCTTCACAGTTCCCGGCATAGCCATGTATTCTGTTATAGCAATCGTCATACTTGGACTCGTTATAGCGGCTGCAGTGGGACACAAGAGATCCAGCGAAGAAATAAACCAGATAGGAATGCAGGCTGAACATATCTCAGCGGAGGAAGCTTAATTTGGGCATAAATTTAATAAAAGTAGAAACAGAAAAGGAACCGGGGAGCAGTGAGGAACTGTCTTCCCTGGTTTCCCAGGTTTTATCTGACGTTGAAAAAGACGGTGATTCTGCTTTACGCAGGTACACAGAAAAATTTGACCGCGTAGATCTTGCCAATTTCACTTTATCCGAAGAAAAAATCAACCAGATTATCTCGCAGGTGCCTGAAGAGACAAAAGAACTCATTGATACAAACATTGAAAGGATCAAGAAATTCTGTGAGTTCCAGAAGTCCATGTATAAAAACATGGAATTTGTCACAGATGACGGGGAAACAGTACTTGGCCAGAAAATAATTCCTCTGGAATCTGTAGGCGTCTATGTACCAGGCGGACGATTTCCACTTCTTTCCTCTGCTCTTATGGGGATTGTGCCATCCAAAGTAGCGGGCGTCAAACGCATTGTTGCGGCAACACCCCCCGGACAAAACAGACCTCATCCTGCAGTGCTTTACGGCATGGTCAAAGCAGGTGCAACCGAGATTCTGACAGTTGGAGGCATCCAGGCAATTGGTGCACTTTCGTACGGAACTGAGTCGGTTAAGAAAGTTGACAAGATTTGCGGACCCGGAAACAAGTTTGTCAACGAAGCAAAAAGGCAGGTGTTTGGCACAGTAGGCATAGATCTCCTGGCCGGTCCAAGCGAGGTGCTGATAATTGCCGATGAAACAGCCAGAGAAGATATTGTGGCATACGATCTCCTTGCGCAGGCCGAACATGATGTAGCTGCAAGGTCATGCCTTGTTACCACTTCCAGAAAACTGGCAGAAGACGTGACCAAAAATATGGGCAAGTATATCGATTCTCTTTCCACAAAGGAGATCCTCAGGGAATCATGGGAAAATTACGGGTCTGTTGTGTATTGTGACACTATTGAGGAAGCCGTGGGTTACTCAAACAAGTACGCCCCTGAACACCTGGAACTGCATCTGAACGAAACGAACACGAAGTTTGCACAAGAAAATCTGAGCAATTTCGGTTCTCTCTTCCTCAATGATTCAACACCTGTGGTATTTTCAGACAAGCTTATCGGGACAAATCATACGCTGCCTACGCAGACTGCGGCCAGGTACACTGGTGGCCTTTCTGTGGGTGCATTTCTAAAGATATTGACATACCAGAGAGTCTCTGGAAGCAAGGCTTTGAAAAATCTTTCTGAAAGGGCTACAAAGCAAAGCTTAATCGAGGGCCTCGCCGGTCATGCAAAGTCAGCAGAAATAAGGTCTCCTCAATAATTTAATTTTTTTATATTTTTCTCTACCATTCCTTAGATCGGTTTGAATTTTATTTGGATTTATAGGGGTTCAAGGGGTTTAAAGCCATACAGCAGGGGATCATCCTCATCGACCAGATAACTGGAAAAAGCTGTAATATAACATCCCTTGTCAACAGTGGAGATCTCTGGTATTATTGCCTTTTTACCTCCAACCTCGACTTCTTTTTTCGCTTCAGCTATGAATCTGGTATCAATTGAGCTGAGGAACTCTATTCTTTCTCCAATTCCTAATTGCTTTTTCAGATAGTACAAATATGCAAGATGGGCCGAGCTGCTTGTTCCTGATGGCGAACGATCTATGGAAACTCTCTCAGGAGTACCAAATAGAAGCACCCCATACATTTTGTTTCTCTCCCCTTCTATCCTGGAGTGATACCTGACACCGTAGATGCCACTGACTCCGTCCAAAACTGGATGTTTTATCTCATTCCCCTCTAGTTTCGCTAAAATCTCCTTGGTAAGTTGAACAAGTTCTCCAAGTGTACTCCCGGAATACTTAACCCCGATTTCATCAAGATCTACAATAGCATAGAAGTCGCCGCCAAAAACAATGGGTATTTCGATTTCTCCATATTTATCAAGTTCAACTTTCAATACAGACTGTATGAATGAAGGTACATTCAATAGGGACAGGTGATCTATTTCCCCATCTTCTGACAAATGAACCGTGACTTCAACCCTTCCAGCTGGAGTGTCGATCTTTACATTAACAGACTCTTTACCTTTGACATCAACCAGTCCTCTCTGTACTGCAAGGCTTGCAATGAAAATTGTTGCATGTCCGCACATGTCGTGCCAACCGGAAGGATCAAAATATACGGCCCCGAAATGAGCATCATTTGAAGATGGGCTTGTTATTACAACCCCATAGGAGTTGCTTCCAGATCTGGGTTCAAATGTCAGGAGCTTTCTTACGTGGTCCAGCCTGGAAAAAAGGTATTCCCGCTTCTCCATCATATTATTTCCCTGAACAAAGGGCAAAAACACTACTTTGACAGGCATTCCTGCATTGTGCCCTTCTATGCATTCAAGTGTATTATTGTAGACTGTGGGCATTATTCAAAATTGACCTATCTCCATTATAGTTTTCCCCTACTTATCCAAGGTAAATTCTTAGGTACTCATAAGAGAGGACTGATAGCCAGTCCTATCTTCACTTGTTATCCAGAAGGGTTAAATTTAAAGTACGGCTGGTTTAGATAAGGGTACATTTTAAATCTAAACTGGGGGTGTTTATAATTTCAGAAAGGCCTTGGTACCGTCTGATTGGAGCAGTTATCCCGATTGTCTGGATCTGGTTCGCATTACTGGGAATCAGATGGAATGCAATGGTTGCATTGTTCATTGCCATAGCGTTGACAATTTTATGCGGGACATTTTATTCTATACTGGAATCCTCCGAGAAAAAGAAATAGTTTGCCCTTGGTGAAACGGGGCCTATTGATTCCTGCGATGTGACCGAATGTCACTGGAGCCAGACTATGAATCAATACTAAATATTATTATGCCAATGGTTTGATTCTCCATATTCTGGTGGGAAATGAAATCTTACACAACAAGGGAGTACGGGGGCAGAGAAGATTTAGAAAGAATGCAGGAACTGGTTTCATCAAACTTCAACATCAGAAGTGACTTTCACATAGGTGATATTGCCTGGCAGCGATTCCAACACGAGAATAATGACGAGAACTGGCCAACCTATCTTTTTGAAGATCAGGGGAAACTTGTTGCCTGGGGGTGGCTGGAAAACTCTTCTCATTTGGCCATAGTTGTCAGTCCAACACACCCGGAAGTGACTAAACTTGTACTTGAAGAATTTTCTAGAATTGATCCTGGAAATAAACTGCAAATAGACATTTTTGAATCTGAAGAGCATATTATATCAGGCCTGCTTGAAAACGGATTCTATGAAGAAGAAAATTCACCTTTCTATTGGAGAATGTTTCACAATCTGGAAAATCTGAATAGTGTAGAACTACCTGAGGGCTTTAGTGCCAGATACATTGACCTTAAGTCAGATTTTGAAAAAAGGGTTGAGGTACATAGGGAAGCATTCCATCCTTCCAGTGTTACATACAAGAGTTACGGAAATGTCACACAAATGAATTCCTATTGTCAGAAACTCGATTGGGTTGTAGAAGCTCCTGATGGAACCTTTGCATCCTACTGCCTTATCTGGTTTGATAAAAATACAGGGATAGGACTTCTTGAACCAGTAGGCACTTCTCCCAGATTCAGAGAAATGGGCCTCGCTAAAGCTGTTTGCACACTTGCTCTTTCAGAACTGAAGAAGATGGGTGGCAAGGGAGCCATAGTCAATGCGCGTGGAGATAAAGAACGACCAATACTGCGTAAGCTCTATCGCTCAATGGGATTTGAAAGGCTATGCAGGACAAAAACCTTCATTAAGAAATTTTAAATAAAAACTAAAAAGAATCTAAACGCAATATCTAATTTTTCAACGCTGAGTAATATTTTCGAGCAGTTATGTGTTCTGAATCATACTAAAAACTAATAGGTATGGGATGTGGTAGTAAACCTTCACGAGGAAAGACATGAAAACCATGGTTATCATTTCGGTTGAATCTGCTCACTTTGTTCATAAGCATTTGGGGCAGCGTGATAGCTATTTGGAAACTTAAAAAAAATATTGACTATTAGTGTTGGTGAATGAGAACAAAATCAGGCTACTGTTTATTTCCCGGCTTTTTATAGAGCTGTTCCAGTTTTGCCTCAATTTCAGGTTTGTAGACTTTCATATCCCAATCTTCCTTGTTAATATCCTCTATGGCTACTGAGATTGATGCTTCACTGCTTCCCAGTTTTGTCATAATGACTTTTACGATTTCATCAGCCAGCTCCTTCTTCTGTTCCTCAGTTCTGCCCTTATACATTTTCACAATTACATGTGGCATATTCTGTACCTGTGGTGCCATGCCCGTTTCCCTGATTAATTTTACTTACGGAAGTGCCTGTTCGATCTTTACACAACAGAAATCAAGTTGAAAGTTCACATCAGTTTTTTTGCCATGAATAATAATTCACAATCGATATTTAAACCGTTATTTTCTAGGGTTGACATCCATCATTTCAACTAGAATGAATATCAAGTTTCCATGTATGAACAATACTGTAGAGGGTTCAGACTTGGTTATCTTTAACCCGTTTTTGAAACGCTTTTACTGAACTGCTGTGGATGGTTTCTGAATACAGGAAAAATGAGAGAAAAGTTAATGACCGATGATATTAGAAGTATATTAATTTCAGTAATGAACGAAACAAAGAGATAGGCCGCAGGAAATAATGTGAAAAACAGGGACCAAAGTCCTACATTGATCCGGGCCAAGAACATCAAGGGAAAAGCTATGAGGAAGAAATCAGCAGATAGCACAAGAATGACGAAATTCATGAACGGGTTAACCGCTGCTTGAGAAGGATGCATCATATCATAATTTATCTCTCTGTTAATCGCCATTATTGAACCAACAACCGTGACAATGATGGATATCAAGGCTACAGCATTCCATAACCAGAATGACGATTTGTTCCCATGCCATTTTTCTTCCATCGACTTCAACACCTGCCAACTCCATACACTGCTCTATGATTTAATTTGGACAAACTAACTCCAAGCCAACTTATAATTAACTCAATTTTTTATTTAACCTTATTTAAAATTATTAACACAATTTGTTTCTAGCCAGCCTAAACCAATATTCTCCAACATTCAAAAGTAAAAGATGGATACCTTATTGCCAACCCACAAAATTCCAGTAATGAAAATACTCCTAGAATTAAACAGAGATATAGCGGGTCCGAGGGGGTTAGAATCCCAAGACATATGGACTAAGAGTTTATCCTATGGACTATGTTTATGGGTCTTTTTTATTATCATGACTTGAGTCTTAATCCAATATTTACAATCTCTTTTTCCTTTTCTGAGAATTCATGGTCAAAAGTTATAAAATCATCTGCCTCCAATACAACGCCAGCGGCAAGATGCAATATATCCAGTGTCTTCATTCTTATATTAACCGCGATCTCAATTGCATTGCTGACGACTTTATCCATGTCAATCTTCGGAACTTCTATATTAATTTCAGGTAAGTAGTCGACAAAAGCCTCTATTTCATCAGTACCTAGGGTGGTTGTCCTAGAAAGGACGGATTTCAGTTCCAAGATAGCCACTGGTGATGTAACCATTTCACCATCATGGTTTAAGGTTTTCAATGCTCTTTCATGATTAACGTCTCTGCTGTTAAGAAATGAAATTATCACGTTTGTATCAATATATTCCAACCTAATCTCTCTCCCGAATAGAAATTTCCGATAGGTCATATGGTAGTTCAGGAAGTCCTTTTTCTTTCCATTTCTTGATAATGGCTTGACTTTTTTCCTTCCGCTCTATTGTTTTTTTTGCACTTTGCATGCCATTCTGCATAATCCATCTCAAGGCGTCAGCCCTGTTGTCGGCAAGCTTATATTTTATCAATTTGTCAATAAGTACGGATGTGTTATCATCTATTCTCAATGCAATAACATTCGATACCATATGTTTACATATGTAAACACTGTATAAATTCTTTCTCAACTATTTCGATTTTCTCTTTCCTTATAGCTTGTTGCCCTTCCTTCTCTTTTGGCAAAAAATAAATATTTAGTCAAATTTGTAGAGTAAAATCTCAGGCGATCCACTCTATTCCCAAAATATAAATGACGTCATATGTTATTTGTCAGAGACTTTTGTTATGAACCCCAAAAGGCCACATGTTATAGTCACAGCTGCAGTGAAAAGGGATAATGCAATTCTATTGACTGAAAGAAAGTATCCACCATTCCCAGGATTGTGGGCACTTCCTGGTGGACATTTGGAATTTGGAGAACAGTTGGAAGAGGCTGCAATAAGGGAAATCAAGGAAGAAACTGGGATTGACATATCAATTACTAGGTTCCTTAAATTTGATAATATTGTGACCACTGAACTTAAACAGAGCTTCCACGCAG
>JBJKQM010000035.1:0-20713 GCA_046705365.1 Thermoplasmataceae archaeon | reverse complement strand
AAGATTCAGTTTCGCAAGCCCTTCCATTATGGCATGGGGTATTCTCCTTTTCTCGATCATTTCCGGGATTCTCGGAGTAATTTCCTTCTCAGCAAATCTTCTTACTGAATCTCTCAGCAAATCCTGCTCCTCTGTAAAGGTAAAATCAATCATCAGGACACCACTTACTGATTAGATCAGTGTATAATTTAATTATCTGTAAATTCGATCTGCAACTCCTCTAATTACTGATTGTAATTTGAAGAGAAATCTCTGCTTGCAAGGGTCTGTTGGATATAATTTCAGTGGAAATCCTACAAGTTTCAGAAAGCCTTGCTGCCAATGGCATCGAAATTTATCTTTGCCTTGCTGGGGTCCTTTGCAAGCAATGTAACACGGCTGTCTCTCCTTTCTCCGGCTAACTCGTAGCCGAGATTCTTTCCAAGTTCCCTGCTGAATTCCAGGATGTAGTCATGTGAGGGCATGTTGTCTATTCCCAACCTGTTGATGGACTGGCCAACGTGGACATATCCCTTGGATTCCACGAAATCGGGTTCCGCTATGGAATCCATCTTTGTGTACTCATCAATGAATGGCATATTGACATCTTTTACCAGGGTGTGTCTTATGACTTTCCTTGTGTCCAGTGAAGGAAGGAGTTCCAGCGTTCTGTTGAAGTTCTCCCACGCATTCCCAATCGACGGATTGAGGAGATCAAAGAAAATTTCCTTGGTTGGGCCTGCAGTTGTCACATAAAGCTGGGTTGGAAGCGGATCAAGCTTTTCCAGAACCATTGGCAGGGTGCCATTGGTAACAAGGAAAGTAGAAATGCCTCTCCTGTGGGCCAGTTCTATGAATTCACCAAGCCTGGTGTAAAGTGTTGGTTCACCTGTGAGTGAAATGGCAAGGTGTTTAGGGTTTTCCGCTTCCTGCCATTTTTCTGCAGTGACCTTGGGGTTCCCCTTGAAACCTGATATAAGCTTCTTGTGAGCTTTTATGGATTCTTCCAGAATAAACTCCGGATCATCCTCATCCGAAATATGCATGCTGTCGAAACCTTGGAATCTCCAGCAGAAGGAACAATTCTCCGTGCATGAACTCAGAGCAGGTGTCATCTGCACACACTGGTGAGACTTGATTCCATAGAAATCTCCTTTGTAGCATCCATGGCCACCGGTCATTTCACTCTTGGTCCAGTGGCAAACCTTTACTGCCGAGTGTTTGCCAACGAGCCCGTAATGCTGTTTCTTGTAGATTTCTACGTATGGGGTTTCCACGATGCAACAGAATTTGAGCTTATATAACTTTTATCTTTCAATAACCAGTATTTGCCAATAGGGATAAGAAACAAAGTTAAATGGCGAAGCATCCTGAATAGTGGACCAACTAAAAATAGCGCCAATTGTAGATAAAGACAGGAAACCGTTCATGGATTTCCTGAAAAGGTATGAATTCTCAGCCGGGGAAGAACTGATTTTTGACTGGTACCGGTCCATTAAATCCACAACCATGTTCGCCCTGAAGGATTCAGGTGTTATAATTGGCACTGGCATTAGTTATGCAATGGGCCAGACCGGCTGGATTGGTTCAATATGTGTGGATGAAGAACACAGAAGGCAGGGATTCGGCAGGAAGCTGACAGATTACGCGGTAGAGACGCTCAAGGAACAGGGATGCTCGACAGTTCTCCTGAGGGCGAGCCAAACAGGTGCCAAGGTTTACCAATCTCTTGGCTTCAGGATAACCGGCAGTTACGAGAATTTCCTCGCACCCCTGGGTGGTTGGAAACTACCCGAAAGAAAAGAATATGTGTTCAGGGAGTTGGTATCGCTTGAATCCAGACATTATTCGCTTGAAGCAGAGGTCACAGGTGAAAACAAGGAGAATTACCTGAAGGCACTTCCACTCGGTAAGGGCGTGGAAGTTATGAGTGGAGATGTGTTGCGCGGTTTTGCCTACCCAACCATTGGCGATGGTTTTCTCGGTGTAGTGGAAGATGAAGAGCTAATAGAACCGCTAATGGCGAGAATGGCGAACGGTTCGGAATTCAAGATTAGAACTCTGATAGGCAGTAGAAGTAATGATTTCCTGCGTTCTCTTGGCTTTAAAACCCAGGATGGTGCAATAAGGATGGCTCTTGGCAGTGATCCAATGAAAAAAATAAGAAATGTGGTTGGAACTATAAGTTCCAGTATCGGGTAAAAATTTACTCTTCGCCGCCAGGCATTCCGCCCGGGGCTCCGCCAGGTCCTTTTGAACCTTTTGTTGCTATTACGTCATCGATCCTGAGAACCATTACGGCTGCTTCAGTTGCTGCTTCAATAGCCTGTTTCCCAACTCTTATTGGTTCAATGACACCGACTTTATCCATCTTTTCAACCAGGCCGCTGTATACGTTAACACCAGCAGTCTTGCTGCCTTTGGCGTGTTCGTTTCTTATTTTTATGAGAATGTCAATTGCGTCAAGGCCTGCATTTTCTGAGAGGGCTCTGGGTATTTCCTCAAGTGCATTGGCAAATTTTTCAATTGCCAGCTGCTGCCTTCCGCCAACTTTTGATGCGTACTCCCTGAGTTTGAGTGCAATCTCGGCAGCGGTTGAACCTCCGCCGGTAACGTATCCGCCATCTTCCACTGCTGCAGCGACGACATGGGTTGAGTCAGTAATTGACCTGTCAATCTCATCGACGACATGCTCTGTTCCGCCTCTTACCAGTATGCTGACTGCCTTGGGGTTCTTGCATCCTCTTACAAATGTAAGGTAATCGTCTCCGATTTTCACCTGCTCTACTTCCTCCGCAGAGCCAAGATCCTGTGCGGTGAGTTCATCCACTGAAGAAGCTATTGAAGCTCCGGTGGCCTTTGACAGTTTCTCGATGTCGCTCTTCTTCACCCTTCTGACAGCGTATATGCCTTCTTTTGAAAGGTAGTGCTGTGCAAGGTCGTCTATTCCTTTCTGGGTGATCAAAACGTTGGCGCCGCTTTCCTTGACTTTCTGAACCATGTCCTTAAGGACTGTTTCTTCCTGACTCAGGAATTTCTGTATCATGGATGGGTCGTCAATTCTGATGTTAGTGTCGAATTCAGGTTTCTTGATTTCAAGAGCTGCGTTAAGGAGGGCGATTTTTGCGTTCTTAACATAGTTGGGCATGCCCGGGTGCACTTTTTCCTTGTCAACGATGATACCATAGATAAGCTGTGTCTCATCAATGTCTCCGCCCTGTTTCTTGACTATCTGTATGTTGTCAAAATCCACAGAGTATCCGGTTTCGGTTTTCTCAGATACAGACCTGATGGCTTCGTATGATATTTCTGAAAGTTTCTCCTTGCTTGATGATGCGCTCTTGCTGCTAAGGGAAGTCGCTGCCATCTTCATGAGCAGTTCCTTGTCCGTGAATTTAACAGGCTGCTTGACTGCATCAAGGATCCTCTTCGCTTCATCGGCTGCCATTCTGTAACCTGCAGCAATGACTGTTGGATGGACATTCTGGTTAATCAGGCTCTCTGCTTCCTGCAGAAGTGCACCTGCAACTATGACCGCAGTGGTGGTTCCGTCGCCCACGAAAGAATCCTGGGTCTTTGAAACTTCTACCATCATCTTGGCAGCGGGGTGTTCAACGTCCATTTCCTTAAGGATCGTTACACCATCATTTGTGATCACAATGTCTCCAAGGGAGTCAACCAGCATCTTGTCCATACCTCTTGGTCCGAGGCTAGACCTGACTGCATTGGCTATGCTCTTGGCTGCTTCAATGTTGTTCTTCATGGCATCTTTGCCAGACTCTCTCTTTGTTCCTTCTTTTAATATGAAAATTGGTTGGCCTCCAATCATAATTCCTCAACCAAGTAAAAATAAACTTCTATATAACCATTTCTAATTTCCATTGTTCCCAAAAAGCTTAATTTTTCGACTTTTTAGATATAAACTGGCTCACAGCAGCATGAGTGTCTAATTTCTATATCAGGACATAATATCTCCATGCATGATTACGTCTGAGAATGTTGTGATCTCTGGTTCAAACTATGAGTACCTCAGAATGGACATGGGGAGTGCGCCTCTGGTTATACTCAAGGGCAAGAAGGGCTTTGTAATGTGCGGCTACCTTAACCTTGAAGCAGCAAACAAACTGGGGGACTGTGCTGTGCGAGTTACCGGTGTCAAGGACCTGGAAACTGTCCTGGACAGCAACGCCGCGGGTGTATCTGATGGAGCAAGGAAACTTGGAATTAGCGAGGGCCAGAAGGTATCCGAGTTCATCCACCTGTTATAAAGACAAGGAATATGACAAACGAGAAGAGGGCAGCAGTAGCTATTATCCGGCATGGTGAAGAAGCACTTCTTATCCGCAGGAAGGTTTTCCCCGGAGATCCATGGGCAGGCCATATTGCCTTTCCTGGCGGCCATGTGAGAAAGGATGAGACCATTGAGCAAGGTCTCCTCAGGGAAGTCATGGAGGAAGTGGAGCTGATGTTTACCGAATCACAGATCAGGGGAAGGCTTGAACCGCTTCATCCATTCAGGGTGCCTGATCTTCTTGTTTATCCCCTGATCATTGACACGGAAACATTCGCCAAAGCTGGAAGAGGTCCGGAAGTGGAGGATTTTAAAATAGTGAACATCATGAACTATGTGGAGACAAAACACCCCGAGAATGGTTTCCCGGCCCTTAACTACGGAGGCTGGTTTGTCTGGGGGCTCACCTACCGCATCATAAAAAATTATCTAGAGAGCCTGAAGTGAATCCTTCATTTCAAAAGCCCTTGTTCCCAGTTTGTCAAATGAAACCCTCACAACGAAACTGGAGTAATCCATCAATGATTTCTGAAGTGCCTCGACCTTATCCTTCCCGCTGATCACAAGAAGGAAGCCGTCCGATCCACCACCCATCAGTTTTGCTGCCTGTCCACCATTTTCCAGAGCGTGATTAATTAAATCATCGATCCTGCTGTTGGAGACCTTGGTTCCCAGCTGTTTTTTCAGCTGCCAGCCCTGGTTGATTGCACTGGTGAAGTCCTTGAAGCTTCCGCTTTTCACAGCATTACGCATCTCGGTGGCAAGATCCCTCATCCTGATCAGGTTTGACACCACTGATTCCTCACCTTTCTTTGATTTGTCAACCTGCTCCTGAAGGACATTTGTGCTTTCCCTTGTGTTGCCTGTGTATACAAGGAGGGTCCTGCTCTCAAGCTCCGAAACAAAGGCATCACACTCCCCGAGGTTCTGAGATGTTTCCCCTGAGGCTTTGAACTCCATGTATTTGATGTCACCAAGGCTCACGGCAAATGGGTCCTGCTTTCCCAGTGTTATATTGAAATAATTATGCTCCAGTGAAAAAGCCTCCGAAGCTATCTCCCAGGGATTCTTTTCCACATCCTGTATCTTGTAGATGAGTTTCAGCATAGCTGTTGTAAGTGCACTGGAAGAACCCAGGCCCGATCCGGGTGGGACTCCACTGTTTATTACAAGGCGCCCCTTGGAGATCCCCCTGGTCTGAAACAATTGGGACATCCGGTTCAATACATCATTTTCTCCATTCCCCTTGCCAATAAGAAAACTCTTGAGGAAATCGCGTGACGATATTTCCAGATCATAAGGATCAGGAGTGTAGCTTACAGTGACACCACGATCTATGGTGGTGTTTATGACTGCCCCGCCATGCAGGTCGCAGAAGGGCGAAATATCAGTTCCTCCCCCTCCAAAACTTATCCTGAAAGGGCTGTATGCAACATATCTTTTCATGGGTATATGTCTCCATGTATCAGATTATGATTAAAAATGTCACTTATAACCTGAATTTATCTGAAAATCTGTTTATATATGAATGAAACATGTTGATTTCATGGAAAAAAATAACAGCTACTGGCACACTCTGCCTGTTGGTCCAGAGCCGCCGGAACTAGTTAATGTTGTGATTGAAACTCCCAAAGGCAGCAAGAATAAATTTGAGATATCAAAGGAATTCCCCGGAGTCGTGCTTGACAGGGTCCTGCATTCTTCCGTTGCATATCCAATAGAATATGGAGCTGTCCCAGGAACACTGTATTCTGATGGTGATCCCCTCGATGCAATGGTTCTCCTCAGTGAACCAACCTATCCTGGCATTGTTCTTGAAGCAAGGCCTGTTGGAGTAATGAAGATGATTGACCAGGGAGACAAGGACAACAAGATTCTCATGGTTGCAAAGGGTGAGCCGAGATTCAGGCATGTCAACAACTACACTGATCTCCCGGAACATTACCTGAACGAGATCGTGAATTTTTTCCAGACTTACAAGCTTCTGGAAAACAAGAAAACTGAGGTCCTTGGCTGGGAAGGCAAGGATAAGGCAGTGAAGGAAATCCTGGAATCTATAAGGGCATACGAAGAAAAGTACAAGAGATAATTATGGAAAAGAATCCGGTTATACCGGTTGGCAAGGGAAAGGTCATCCTCGACAGCTCCCTGAGGGAGTACGCGGGCAAAGGCTATTACTTAGTCATAAGGCTTGAGTCACGCCAGGGCCCCTGCAATGATGTGGACTGTCAGCGGATTCTCGAGGCAGTGGTTGAAATATCCCAAATGCCTGATGAATCCTATAAGATATTTGCAGGTAACGGATTCTTCATCGCCCTGGAGCCCCCTGTCTTTTCATACATAGACAAGGACAGGCAGGAAGTAACCCTGAAGAAGACCAGGCTTGGTAAGCTTATAACAAAAGGCCTTTCATTCTAGCAATAAAATTCATGCCTGACGGGCATCTTTGGATCCCGCCAGTTTTTTATTGTTTACTGCGGTAACCCCTCACGCAGCAAAACAGCATACTGAAGTCATTTATGTTTGGCAACAGAGAACTCTGGGCAGTCAGCATTGCATCAGGTATAAGATCTGTTGGCTTCGGTGCGACCTGGCCTTTCATGGCCCTTTTTCTCAACGAGGAGCTGGGAATCCCTGTATATATTGTAGGTGTTGTATTCACCCTCGGGTCCCTCGTTTCAATAGTTTTCAGTCTCCTGGGCGGAGGATTATCTGACTACATCGGAAGAAAGAAAGTCCTTCTGACAGGAAGCCTCATTTCATCTTCACTTTATCTTATAATGGCAATACTGCTGGGAGTAGGCGCGAGTGCCATTTCTCTGGTAGCTGTGTTCATATTTACATCCATAGGGGGATCACTCATTTTTCCATCTGCAAATGCCCTGGTAGCCGATGTAACAAAAGAGGATGAGAGAACCAACGGTTATGTTGTATACAGGATAATGGCCAACCTTGGCTGGGCAATTGGGCCTCTGAGCGGATCGTTGCTGGATGAGCACGGAATAATATGGATCTTTTTCCTTGTGACTGCTTGCAGTGCAGCACAGGGCATAATAGTCCTCGCACTTGTGAAGGACAGGTGGAAGGAGAGGAGAAAGCGCGAGAAGCTTGATAGGCCTGGTAAAATGGCTATCCTCTCTTATGACAGGTTCCTTCTTGTCTTCACTGCGGGCACATTCTTTGTAACGCTGGTATCATCGCAATTTTCTGTCACATTGCCAGTTTTTGCAGGGATAAAAGTTGGGCTTCTGCAGCACCAGCTTGGTTACATTTATGCAGTAAACGGCGTGGTAGTGGTGCTTGGCCAGTATCCTGTAACAAACCTGATGAAGCGTTTCCCGGAAATTGTTTCAATGATACTTGGTGCCGTAGCATACAGCGTAGGTTATCTTATGGTGGGGTTTTCCACAAATCTTGTGGATCTGATGCTTGACATGGTAGTGATTACGCTGGGTGAAAACCTCGTTTCACCGGTAATGAACAGCATAGTCTCAAAAATAGCACCACAAGACAAACTTGCACGTTATCTGGGGTTCCTTGGAATGGTAAACTCGAGCGGACGTGCTTTTGGGCCATCCGTGGGTGCATTCTTCCTTTCAGTTTTTGCCTTTCAGGGATTGAAGGTATGGTCTTCCATTGATCTTTTCGGCGCTGCAGCCATAATGGCTTTCCTGGTGTTCACAAAAATGGTGAAGTCAAAAGAAGGGTTTGGAAGCCTGCAGTCAGAAAGCCTGAGTACCCACTGACAGAAGCAGGCCTATTAAAAATATGAACCCAATGAACGTGTTGGAATTCTGGAAGGACACCTTGATGCTTCTCGGATCGTCCGGGTTCACTATGTAGTGCTGGTAGAATATAAGAATGGATATGGGGATCAGGGAAAGGAAGTAGAAGAAAGATCTGAGGTAGAAGCCAAGCAGAAGGAAGAACGTGAATGTAATTCCGTGAATCAGGTTTGACAGCAGCAGTCCCCTCTTAATCCCAAAATCCGTCATTACTGTTCTCAGCCCAAGTGTCTTGTCGTGTTCCATGTCTGGGATGGTGTATATCATGTCAAATCCGGCAATCCACAGGGATGATGCAAAGAATATGAGATAAAGCGGAAGCGTGGTTGGAAACACCGGTGTTATGGCCAGGTAACCAGCAAGCACTCCAACACCTATCGTCAGGCCCATGTATATGTGCCTCCAGGGGGTTATCCTCTTGAGGAACGGGTCAGTTACAAACATGAAAAGCACTATGGGGGAAAGCAGGAAGACAAATGTATTAAGCAGGTAGGCGGAAAGCTCGAAAATTGTTCCGAAAACAATGGTCAGCGTAACAGCTGTTCCCAGCTTCATCTTTCCTGATACGAGAAGCCAGTCCTTTTTCCTCGGGTTGATCCGGTCAAATTTTAGCCCCTCTATCCTGTTGACCGACATTGCAGTTGCACGGGCAAATGTAGTGGCAACAAGAATTAGGATCAGTTTGAAGTAATCATAGGAGCCGTTTGATGCAAGGACTGCACCGCTGAATACAAACGGAAGATCAAAAACAGTGTGTTCCAGTTTGATGTAATCCACAATCTCCATCAGTTTCATAGTCCGTACTCCTTCCATTTTCTGCTGACGGTCTCCTTTATGGAATCCGGCACATCCATGACTTCCGGCCACTTCCTCTGGAAACCTTCAGCCTGACCTTTGGCAGTAGCGTCAATTCCCATTTTTGATCCGTAGTTGAAAAGGCCAGATGCATGATCGAGGCTATCGGTTACAGTTCCAGGGACTATAAAGACGTCACGCTGTGGGTCGATTCTGGTTGACAGTGCCCAGATAACCTGTTTCCTGTCGTGGACATTGATGTCGTCATCCACAACCACGATTATCTTGGAGAACATCAGCTGTCCAAGACCCCAGAGTGCAAACATTACCTTCTTTGCCTGTCCGGGATACTTTTTCCTTATAGAGACCACCACCATGTTGTGGAAAACTGCCTCCTCCATGGTATTCATGTCAACTATTTCCGGGATCTGGAATTTGATTATGGGAAGGAACATCCTTTCTACAGCCTTCCCGATTATTACATCTTCATGCCATAATTTCCCAACTATTGTGGTTGGATAAATGGGTGATTTCTTCTGGATAATTCTCTTTATGTGGAAAACTGGAAACTGCTCTTCAAGTGAATAGTAACCCGTGTGGTCTCCGAACGGTCCTTCAACTCGGGTCTCCACAGGATCCACATATCCTTCCAGAACAATTTCTGCATTTTTTGGGTACTGCAGATCAACGGTCTGACCCTGTATAAGCTCCATCTTCTTCCTGGCAACAAGTCCTGCGAAAGAAAACTCGTCCAGCCCGTTTGGAAGAGGGGCAATTGCTGAGAAGATTGTCAGCGGGTCTGTACCGAGAACCACTGCGACATCCATTTTCTTCTTTTCTCTGGAGTAACCATGGTATTGATCGGCACCGCCTTTCTGTATCTGCCAGTGCATCCCAAGTGTTTCAGAATCATAGACCTGTAGCCTGTACATCCCAACGTTTCTGTGACCCGTTACAGGATCCCTGGAAACGACGATGGGCAATGTTATGAATTTGCCTGCATCTCCTGGCCAGGTTTTGCAGATTGGGTAACTGTTTACATCCGGTTTTTCCACTGTATAATGGCTTGACCCGAAAGATGAAGAAATTTTTGGCTTTATTCCTCCAAGTTCCTTCATCATCTGAAGTCCTTTGGAAAGCATTGAATCGGTATCTCCTGGGACCTGAACCAAACTGAGTAGCCTGTTTCCTACAGCCTCCGGTTCATCTCCGAGAACCAGTTTCATCCTGTCCCAGGTTGAAAAAAGGTTTCCGACTGCCGGGAACTCTGAACCACTGACCTTGTTGAACTGAACTGCATTCTTGTTTCCAATGCGTTCCTCCTCACTCAGAATGTGTGTTAACTCCAGTTCAGGGTCAACCTCGACATTCACTTCTCTTAATTGGTTTATTGAACGTAACTTGTCGAGGTATTCTCCAAGACTCTCGAAGACCATTTCAAATGGTAATCGTTTGTTCGAATATCAATCCTTTTACTAAATATTTTGAAAGATTGCATATCTTTTATTGAAAAATATCCGGGAACACTTGTTGAGCGGCCCGGTAAGCCAGGAATTCAGGCAGCCTCAGGAGGTCTTTTCCTGAAGGACAGCCCTGGCTGCAGCAAGCCTTGCCACAGGTATCCTGTATGGCGAGGCTGAAACGTAGTCAAGGCCTATTTTGTGGCAGAAATGTATTGTTAAAGGATCTCCTCCCTGTTCACCGCAAATACCTATTTCAAGATCCTTCCTGGTGGCCTTTCCCTTTTTCACTGCCATTTTCATGAGTTCCCCCACTCCCTCCTCATCAACAGTAGAAAACGGGTCCCTGGGCAGAATTCCCTCTTCAACATAGCTAGCAAGGAATTTTCCTTCTGCATCGTCCCTGCTGTAACCAAAAGTCATCTGGGTAAGGTCATTGGTTCCAAAGGAGAAGAAATCCGCATACTTTGCGATTTGGTCCGCAGTTATGCATGCCCTTGGGATCTCAATCATTGTGCCGAATTTGTATTTTATGTCAAGATCTCCAACCAGTTTTTCCGCTATTGCTTCAAGGCGGTCTCTTAACCTCATGAGCTCATTGCTGTGCCCAACAAGTGGGATCATGATTTCCGGCATTATTGTGTGTCCCTGTTCCTTGACCTTAATGGCAGCGGTCATTATGGCCCTTACCTGCATTTCATAGATTTCAGGGTAACTAAGGCCAAGCCTGCACCCCCTGAATCCGAGCATAGGGTTGAACTCTTCGAGATTCTTCACCGTCTGGAGGAGTCTTCTGAGATCAGAGAGCTTTGCTATTAAGTCGTCCATTTCCTTTGAGTCAGAAGTGCTGTTCAGCTTGAGTTTGAGATCAAAAATCTCGGTCATGATCTCTTCCTTGTCCGGAAGGAATTCATGCAGAGGAGGATCCAGAAGCCTGATTATTACCGGATATCCGTCCATAGTCCTGAGGAATTCAGTGAAATCTGCAATCTGCATGGGCAGGAGCATATCCAGATATTTGAGCCGTTCCGCAAGGGTTGTGCTCATGATCATGGACCTCATGATCTGTATCCGATCGTTACCTAGGAACATTCTTTCTGTCCTGGCCAGCCCAATGCCTTCCGCACCATTCTCCCTTGCAATTCTTGCTTCAAGAGGAGTATTGGCATTTGCCCTTATTCCAAGTTTTCTATAGGTGTCACACCAGTCAAGCAATACCTGAGCTTCAGGGGTTACAGATGCGGTTTCAAGGGTTGCTTCCCCGGCCAGGAACTGGCCGTTGGTTCCATCTATGGTTATGGTGTCTCCCTCCCTGTATACCTCTTCACCGATTCTAAGAGTCTGTTCCCTGAGGTTAACAGTCATGCTTTCAACCCCCACCACAGCTGGCTTTCCCATTGCCCTTGCGACAACTGCTGCATGTGAAGTCATGCCTCCTTTCTGGGTGAGGAAGCCCTGGGAAACCGCCATTCCTCTCACATCATCCGCGGTTGTTTCCGGCCTAACAAGAATTATCTTTCTCTTCTCAGCTGCCATTTCAACGGCTTTCTCAGAGGAAAACACAATTGTTCCATATGCAGCTCCGGGTGAGGCAGCAAGACCCTTTCCAAGGATCCTTTCTTCCCCGTTGTATCGTACCTGTGGGTGAAGGAGGGTGTCCAGAACCTGAGGAGTAATCATCATAATTGCCTCCTCCTTCGATCTGAGCCCTTCAGAGACCAGGTCCACTGCAACCTTTACTGCAGATCTCGCGCTCCTTTTGCCATTTCTGGTCTGGAGCAGGTAGAATTTTCCGTTTTCAATGGTGAATTCAATATCTTGCATATCCCTGTAGTGTTTTTCGAGGATGTCCGCTGACTTGATCAGTTCGTTGTAGGCATCAGGCAACTGTTTTTTCAGATCTGCGATTTCATGCGGTGTCCTGATCCCTGCAACAACATCTTCCCCCTGGGCGTTGGTCAGGTATTCTGCAAAAATCTTCTTTTCGCCCGTATTGGGATCCCGTGTAAAGGCAACACCGGTAGCGGAATCATCCCCCATGTTGCCAAAGACCATCGCCACCACACTGACTGCAGTCCCAAGATCATCTGGAATATCATTGAGCTGCCTGTATGTGACTGCCCTCTCCACATTCCAGGACTTAAAAACTGCTTCCACTGCAACCTTGAGCTGTTCAAGCGGATCTTGCGGGAATTCCTTCCGGTGCCTTGAATAGATTGACTTGTACTCCTTTATTGTCTCCTTGAGTGAATGGGTGTTGAGCTGGTTATCGCTGCTTACCCCGGCATGCTTCTTTATCTCTGTGAGGCTTTCCTCAAATTCATCGTGCGGAATTGAAAGGACAACTTCCCCAAACATCTGGATTAACCTCCTGTAGGAATCGTAAGCGAATCTTTCGTTGCCAGTCTTGGTCGTCATCGCCTTTACGGTTGTGTCATTGAGGCCCACATTCAGGATAGTATCCATCATTCCAGGCATACTAATGGCCGCCCCTGACCTTACTGACACAAGTAGAGGATCACTGCTCCCTCCGAAAACTTTCCCGGAAGTTTTTTCCAGTGTCTTCAGATGATCAAGAATCTCTTTCCATAAAGCCTCGTCCAAGTGGTTAGACTCAATATATTTCAGACAGGCCTGTGTCGACACAGTGAATCCAGGAGGCACACTCAGTCCAATCCTCACCATCTCGGCGAGACCGGCCCCTTTTCCGCCCAGAATATCCACCATTTCTCTGCTTCCTTCGCTAAAATCATATACTAATTTGCCTGTGTCTTTCACGAACTTCTATTATGGTATATAAAAAAGTTTTACCTCAAAAAAGTGGATGTCTAAGTCGAATTTCGTAATCAGATTTCCTTTAATCGTCAACAGGGTTCTGGAAGGTCGTTTTTTAATCCATGCTGCAATAAACTATTAATATGGAACGTTCATACCTCGAAACCTCATCCGGTTCCGTATCCTACCTTGAGCGCACTGGTGGTTTCCCGCTTATCTTCCTTCATGGTCTAGGTGGTTCAGGCAATAACTGGTTGAAGCTTGCCGCATATATTCCAGACAAATATAGGCTTCTCATGCCGGATCTTGCCGGGCATGGGCACTCCAGGATTCAACTTCTTGATTATTCGGTGAAGGAACAGGTGAATTTTCTGAAGTCCTTTGTAAATGGGCTTGGCCTCAGGAAATACGCACTGATTGGGAATTCCTATGGTGGCTGGGTCGCCATGAAGTACAGCGCTACACTGGAAAAACCGGATGCGCTTATACTTCTGGATTCTGCTGGAATTAATCCTACAGTAGGAGAGTCCTCAGAGGAGGGTATTTCTCACTTCGTTGACAGAGTGATGAATATGAATCCCAGAAACAACAGGGAAAATATAGTCAGATTTGTGAGACAAAATGCCACTGGTGAGGAGAAACTTACCCCGGAGGAGCTTTCAAAGCTTCCCTTAAGGACCCTGATTATCTGGGGTGCAAAGGACAGGCTGATTCCTCCAGAATACGCCAGGAAACTCAATGACTCTATTCATGGAAGTGTGCTTAGAATCCTGGATGGTGGTGGGCACACTCCTCACACAACAAATGCTCAGGAAGTATCCAGTGCTATTGTGGAATTCCTTGAACAGTGACGGCAGGAAGCACACTCATTTTTTCAGGCTGTATAAACCAAAATCTTCTGCTTTCCTGTCTGCCACGTATTCTCTGAGTTCATTGGAATTTGTCTCAATCAGGCTGAAATGCTCCTTATTCATTGTTATACTTTCCAGGATGACGCCACCATTTCTGGGATGAAGTCTTGTCACCATGCTTCCACCTCCGAAAGGTTCTGAGAGGGAATTCACGGAAATCACCGGAAGGCGGTTTTCAAGGGATCTGCCTTTTACGTAGATATACCACATTTCACTGAAATCAGATGTTACAAGCGATGGGTTCACCAAAAAATCTGCGCCTCTTTCCACAGCCATTTTGGCATAGTACGGGAAATCAAGATCATAACACACAGGAACTGCGAATTTCAGGTCTCCAGCCTCAAACACGTGTATCTCTTTTCCGCTCTTGTACTTGCCATTCTCTATTTTGTAGAGTGCAATCTTGTCCTGAAAACCAACCAGTTTTCCCTCAATAATAACAGGTGCAGAGTTGTACAATCCATCTTCCCTCTGGATGGAATAACTTCCGGGGACCACGGTTGCAAGATGTTCCCTGGATATTTCCTTGAAGACTGAGATTATTTTTGCCCAATCTTCCTCATCCGTTGTAAGGGAAGTAGTAATCCACTTTTCGGGCAGAACAAGGAAATCAAAGCTCAATTGACCGATTTCTTTCTTCAGGCTATTCAGGTAGGGCAAGGCTTCTTCCAATGGAATTCTTGGAGACTGCACGCACAAAACTTTCATTTAAATCCTCAGCTGTGAATGATTTTCGCCATCTTCAGGAGTTCAAGGGTCATTTCAGGTTTTGACAATTCTCCCATCTCAATAACCTCATCCTTCCTGATTGCAGTATAGTTGTTCTTAACGGAACCAAAGGGCATGGACCTGTCGGAATATGAATTGAATATTATTATCTCGGGTTCACACTTTTCAAAATTCTTCCTGGTCTCCTCAATATTCTTCTGTTCCGATAGTTTGAATACTACCAGGGTACCCTTGTGATCTGCCCTGATAAGATTGTTCAGTTTTTCCTGTGGTTTCAGGTGGAGTTCCAATGGCACGGAACTGTCTATTTTTTCAGTGAATTGGTCCCCAACACTGAAATCCGGCAGTGAAGCCACATTGACAACCAGATCAAATTTCTGTGTTCTCAGCGTCTTTTGCGTTGCATTGCGGAATTCATCAAAGGTTGCGGCCTCCTTGTGGGTGGCATAGTCAGGAATAACCTCTGAAGAATTGCCGATAAATACCAGTTTTCTGGCACCAAGCCTGAAAGAATTCTTTATGAGCCATCCAGCCGTGACTCCGGTTCCGGAATTTGTAATTTTCCTGACAGGGTCTATGCTCTCCTCCCCTCTGCCGCCGATCACAAGAATGTCTTTCCCTGCAAGTAGATCCCCCGAGAAAGAACGCGAGACGTAATCGACTATTTTGTCAGATTCTGATATTTTTGCCTTCCCGGATTCAACTCTTGGAGGTAAAATGCTGACACCAAGATTTCCGAGTTTTTCCAGGTTCTGCCTGTTGATCGGATTGACCATCATGCCCTCGTGCATTACAGGGGCAATGACAATCGGGTTACCGTTACCAAGGGCGAACGAGAAAAACAGTGACGGTACATCGTCGGAGATTCCAGAAGCAGCTTTACCAACAAAATTGTATGAAGCAGGGCAGACAATCAGCATCGTTTCACCCGCTTTTTCCTCAAATAAACTGACGTGTTCTATATCGCCTGTTATGTTTGTTACGACAGGGTTGCCTGTTGCCCACCTGAATACTTCCGGGCTCATCATTTCACAGGCTTCCTTGGACATTCCCGCAATCACTTCGGCCCCCTCTCTCCTTAAATCACGGATGATATCCGGAACTCTGTAAATTGAAATGCTCGCAGTCACTCCGATTATTACCCTTTTGCCATTCAGTGAAGAAACAAACCTGTCCGGATCAGATTCCAACATCATTCATCAATCCTTTTAACGTACCAGGATCCGGTGGCTTCAGCACACAACTGGCCACTTCTGTCCCTGAGTTCTATCCTGCTGAAAGTAATATTCCTTCCTCTTTTAGTCACAGTTGCTTTCACCTCAATGGGACCCTCACTGACTCCACGGTAAAAGTTAGTATTCATACTGATGGTGACTTCGTTTCCAACATCGCCATAGGTCATGACCGAAAGGCCACCTGCGGCATCAAGAACTGTCATAATGGCTCCCCCATTCATAATCCCTCCCGGGCGAAGGAGTCGCTCCTTAAGAGGGAGGCTCATCTCCAGTACTCCGGGATCTGCCCTCTTAACAGTGAAATCCATGTCTCCGAGATAATTGTCCATTTTGAGAAATTCCTGTATTGACTCTTTCATACGATTAAGAGATATGTATTTTGCATTATTATATGCAGCTATCAATCTATATTAACATTAATAATAGCCACAACTGCAACAAACATTTCTATTTTCATTATGTATAATATCTTGCATTGACACTGAAAATTAAGGAGTTCACAGGGATTATCAAAAAGAAAATCATATAAACAATAAGATAATTAGTAGCTATGGAAGCTAATGCTGAGCAACTCAGCAAAATAGCAGAAATGTTGAAATTACTGGGACTATCTTCGTACGAGGCCCAGGGATTTGTGGCTCTGGTATATCATGGTGTTGCAAATGCGGATACAGTTGCAGATACTGCAAATATACCAAGGACATCAGCATACAAAGTGATGGAATCTCTGGTTCAGAAAGGTTTTGCAAAGGAAACTGATGGAAGACCAAGAATGTTCAAGCCGGATGACATGAACAGAATACGCTCCGAGTTCCAGGATAAATTTGATCTGCTATTCAGGAGTCTGAAGGACCTGCAGGATATGCTTCCTTCAAAAGGCGAGCCTCAGCTTGTTTACACTATTTACGGTACACAGAAGGTTATGAGCAAGCTTGCTGAAATGATTAACCTGGCAGAAAAAGAGCTTATCATTGCAACACCAAAGGTAAGGGAGATCCGGACTGAACTGAAGAAAAACCTGGATAATGCGGTGAAAAGGGGCGTCAAGGTAATATTTGTAACTCCTCCCAACAAGAGAGTGCCTCCAAATGTGCAAGTTTTCAGGAAGGAAGGTTTGATTGCAACCGACGTGGTCAGTGACCAGGTCAGGGGTCTGCTTGCCGGTCCTGAAATGGATGCCTGCGGATATACAGACAATCCCGCACTCGCACTTCATGTTTACCAGTTCATCAACATGATGATTGAGAGTGAAAAACTGGCTTAGGTAAGGAATTACATGTCCATAACAGACGATTTATTGCTCGGAGGCCATGTGTCAGCTTCAGGAGGTGTTTACCTGGCCCCAGAAAGAGCTTCCAAATTCTCTTTCAGGACTTTCCAGATATTTTCCAAGAACCAGATGCAATGGAAAGCAAAACCGCTTGAGCAGGCGGACATTGATAAATTCAGGGAGGAAGTTTCAGAAAGAAAAATGTCTGGAATCATGATTCATGCCTCCTATCTGCTCAACATGGGTACTTCCAATGAGGAACTGAAGATCAAGGTGATGGACGGTTTCAGGGAAGAAGTTAGGCGTGCTGATGCCCTTGGAATTGATTATCTGACATTTCATCCGGGTTCTGCAAATGGTTCAACAGAAAAGATTGCCCTGAAAAATATAGCCGATAATCTTAACGAGATAATAGGGAAAGACCAGAAATGTACAATTCTTCTGGAAACTTCAGCGGGACAGGGTAAGACTGTGGGTCACACATTTGAGCAACTTGCTGAAATTATAGATCAGGTCTCCAACAAGGATAAGGTCGGCATCTGTTTCGACACTTGCCATGTTTTTGCTGCGGGATATGACATTAAAAGCTCGAATGGATACGGTGAGACGATGGACAGGTTCAAATCCATACTTGGATTGGAAAAGCTCAAAGGATTCCACCTGAATGATTCCAAAAAGGGCATAAATAGTCGTGTAGATCGCCATGAACAGATAGGTGATGGTATGCTTGGCCTGGACGGTATATCAAATTTCGTTAACGACAAAAGGTTTCACGAGAAACCCATGATACTTGAAACCCCTCTTGGTGAAGGGGGCTACGACAAGGATCTGGCTAACCTGGAAAAGGTGTATAAAGAGGATTGACTGCTTGATTATCAAACCCTTTCGACCGGTTCTTTTCAGGAAAGACCTGGAAAATGTCACCTCACCGCCTTTTGACGTGGTAACTAAATCCCAGGAAGCGGTTCTTAAGAAGAATCCATATAATATAACACACCTGACACTGCCTGATTCCGGAGATGCAGGTCATTCAAGGCAATTGATAGACAGGTGGATGGAAGAAGGAATCCTTGTGAGGGAAGGTGAGGATTCCCTTATAATCATAACCCAGGATTTCAGGGGAAATGGAAAGGATTTCTGCAGGGTCGGCCTGATTGCGCCAGTTGAGACATCACCCCCCGCTGGAATAATCATGCCGCATGAACAGACATTTGACTGGGCAGTAAAGGAAAGGAAAGAGGTAATGCTTAAATCCAGATGCCAGCTGGAACCTATATTCCTCGCAATTAACGGACAGAGCTTCGAACGCATACTCCGGGCTGCAGTCAAGGGTCAAGTCCCCATAAGGACCTTTGAAGAGCCCTCCGGCGTGATCAACAAGTTCTTCCTGGTCACTGATAAAGAAACTGTTAACTCAATAATACGGTCAATACAGAAGGACAAAGCGATAGTTGCGGACGGTCACCACCGACTCAAAGCAACAATGGAGATTTTTTCAAACCATCCGGAAGCGGGACAAGAATTCTGGAGGTACAGTCTTGCATTCATAACGTCCCTTCAACAGGAATCCCTGATGATATCGGGGATACACCGCCTCATGAATAAAGAATTCTCCTTTGGAAAAATAAAGCCTGCCCTTGAGGAATATTTCCAGATCGATGATATCAGCCAGAATGAAAGCCTGTCGCTGATCACAATATACGACGGGAGCTATCATTCACTCTCCCCAAAAGAAAACGCATTTGATCAAATTGGGGAGTATGGCAAATACAGGTTCAAAACCGACCCCTCCCTGGTCAATACACTGATTTTCGAGAAGATTATGGGGATGTCCATTGACGATGTAGCATTAAAAGTTGGATACACCCACAGTGTGCCGTTTGCGGTGGAAGAAGTGGACAGGGGAGACTATGGTTTTGCAATTCT
This sequence comes from Thermoplasmataceae archaeon, assembly GCA_046705365.1. Taxonomy (GTDB): domain Archaea; phylum Thermoplasmatota; class Thermoplasmata; order Thermoplasmatales; family Thermoplasmataceae; genus JAJZOM01. The sequence continues at coordinate 1,557 of JBJKQM010000035.1, read as the reverse complement.
AATGCCGGAATGGGACAAGAGCACATTCCTATCTATGACAGAAAAAGGACGCGTAATGCCACAAAAATCAACGTATTTCTACCCAAAGATACCTTCGGGCATTGCCCTATATTGTTAGCTGCCATAACACACCGAACCTTTTTCTAATACTTCTTTTATGCCTCATGTACTTCAATGATAGACATCACCAGCCTTGTGGAGACTTACGAGTCTATTTTTCTAAAATTTTTATTTGAATACAAACTGGAATTCTTCGCTGGCTTCGTTCTGCTATTCGTTGGAAGAAAGCTTTACCGTGCCTCTAAGGGGGGTAAATACACACGTTTCGGCTTAATTCTCTCGCCTCTCCTATATCTGGCGTTTACAGGTTTCACCTTTATTGGCCTGGATTTGATTGGGCTTCTCGCATGTTTTATAGCATTTGCTGTTGGATTGGGACTTTCAGGTGTCTTGAAGGACCAGCTGACTTTTTTCGAACGTAACGGACAGCTTTATTACCGGAGGGCTGTCACAACAGTCCTTGGATGGACCGTTGCATTTGTTTTAAGGCTTTATCTGTTCATATTCTTTGATGTTACTGTGGGCATCATATTGAGTATGATACTATCATACATTGCGGGTCTTTTTACTGGGGAAGCTTTCCAGATAGCGATCCACAAAAGGATTTTTGACTACAATAAGGCTCATATGGTGGCCCTCCAGGAAAAGGAGGCCCTTACTGAGAGTCAGTACAACTGAGAGTAGTCTCCTTCAATTGAAGATATTTTTATTAGAGTTGCAATTACCTCATTCTGCACACAAAAGTGCCACTGTAGCTCAGCAGGTAGAGCAGCTGATTCGTAATCAGCAGGTCGGGGGTTCAAATCCCTCCAGTGGCTTGCATATATAATAGACAAAAACAACTTGGACTAATTATGTTTTAAGCCCTGCCATATTGTTTTTATGCCTTGTGCATTTTATTTTTACTGAGGAGGGAAAGATAATGGTTATCAGCAAGACACTTGATGGAAAATGTGCTCTCGTAGCAGGGGCTACAAGGGGGGCAGGAAGGCCCATAGCTATTTCTTTGGCTCAAGCGGGAGCCTATGTATATGCTACGGGAAGAAGCAGCAGGATCTATGGACCTTCGGACATGGCAAGACCTGAGACTATTGAGGAAACAGTTGACATGATTCATGCAGCAGGGGGAGATGGAGAAGCTGTAATTGTTGATCATTCAGATACTGTTGCAGTTGAGCAGTTGATTAAAAAGATAAGTGGAGAGAAAGGTAGGTTGGATATTCTTGTGAACAACATCTTTGGGGGCCATCCTTTCATGGAATGGGAGAACAGATTGTGGGAGCACGATTTAACTAAGGGATTTACAATGTTGCGTTATGGGGTTGGAACTCATCTTATAACAAATACAAAAGCCATACCACTAATGTTGCGGACTGGAGGAGGTTTGATTGTGGAAATGACAGATGGCACCTCTGAGTACAACAAAGCTTTTCGGAGAAACGTGGGCTTCTATTATGATTTAGTCAAGGCAAACGTTGAGAGGATCACAATAGGCCT
>JBJKQM010000034.1:0-6805 GCA_046705365.1 Thermoplasmataceae archaeon | reverse complement strand
GTTCCGGCTCATCATCTTTCCTGGCGTGGGCCAGTTCGAATAAGCGATGCATTCTTTCATACGCAATATCCTTCGGGGGAGCCATTTTCCTTCGGTATACCATTATTAATGGCAATGGAATTAGAGGTCAATGATAAAACTTGTCCTTCTGGATGTTGATGGCACACTGACGGACAGGAACAGGCTTATTTCGACAAGGGCAATTGAATCCATAAGGAAGGTTCAAAAAGATGGGGTGACAATCAGCCTGGCAAGCGGCAATGTCATACCAGTTATGTATGGCCTGAAAATCTTGCTGGGGATAAATGGGCCAGTGTTTGGAGAGAATGGAGGTATTAAATTCCTTCATAACACCGAGGCCTTCTTTTCAAACGAAAAGCCCATGAAGGTTTTCAGGAGGCTTGAACAGGAAGGCAGACTGGAAGGTATACTGTCCAACAAGTGGCGTGAGACTTCATGTGGTTATGTTCCCGTAAACAAGTCAGAGGAATATGTTACATCTGTTGCCGATTCCGAAGGCCTTGAAACGGTTGACAGCGGTTATTCATGGCACCTCCTGAATAAAGGCCAGAACAAAGGTTTCGCACTTGAACACCTGAAACAGAGTTATGAACTTGAATATAGTGAAATACTAGTCATGGGCGATTCCTTCAATGATGTGTCAATGTTCAAGGAAAATGTGGTTAAGGCCGTTCCTCTCAATGCACAGGATGAACTTAAGGAAATGGCAGATTATGTCTCTGTTAGCGATAATGGAGACGGTGTGGCTGAAGTTCTTTCAAACCTTGGGCTCTTTTAAGTCTCCCATGTACTTGCCAAGACGCCCATCTACCAGCTCACCTTTTTCTATCAGGGTTTCTCCCCTGACTGTCACGGTGTGTGGGAATACGGCATAGAATTCGTTGAACGGGCTAATAGGCGTCTTAGAATGCAGCCTTTCCTGGTTGATTCTTGAAATGTCGCTCAGATTGACAGCCATGAAATCTGCAAAATAGCCCACATCCACCTTACCTTTGTTGGTTTCCATCAGTTCGGCCGGGTTCTTGATTGCTGTGTTGTAAAGGACATCAAGGTTCAGGATTTTCTTCTGGACCAGGGCAAGCATAAGGGGTATCCTAGTTTCAACTCCTATTATGCCTGAAGGCGCCTGTGAAAATTCCTCCTTGTCATGTTCAGTGTGAGGCGCATGATCGGAGGAAAGAAGGTTGAATTTCCCATCGAGATAGGCCTGCAGGTTTCTTTCCTGGACACTTCTATCCCTGAGAGGGGGATTCACTTTTCCCCATGATCCCAGTTCCATCCCGCTATTCAGTAGAAGATGATGTGGAGTAACTTCACCAGATACCTTACGGTCCAGGATTTCAAGGCTTTCAGGTGTGCTGATGTGCCCCATTACCGATTTTGGTATATCCAATTCCAGAATGGACTGTGCGGAAATTTTTTCGCATGCCTCCGGCCTGGATAGGTCATGTTCAGCGAGATTGCGGACATCTTCCATCCTGCTGGCTGCAAGGCATTTTGCGTCTTCACCATGAAAAACTACTGGGACATTGAGTTTCTTCAGTGCATCAATGGATTTTTTGGTAAAATTCCCTGCAGGAGTGCTATTTGTACTGCCCCCTAAATAGATCTTTATAGCATTGGTTCTCCTGTCTATGAGTTCCGCATTGCTGCCATTGAACATCGAATAGAGCCCAAAGTCCACATAAGCCCTATTTTTCACGGACACTAGTTTATCGCCAAACGTATTATAATCCAGAACAGGGGTCTTATTGTTCGGCATATCAAAAACAGTTGTTGTTCCACCGAAAGCAGCCGCCTCTGTACCGCTTCTGAAATCTTCCTTTTCAGTTTCTCCGGGGTCCCTGAAATGTACATGTATATCAGTTCCGGCTGGAAGTATTGCCCCCTCAAGTTCCTTCCTTATTCCGCCCTTTAGGTTTTTTCCAATCTTTTCAATTTTTCCGTTATTTATGCCAAGTTCAAGATACTGGAATGAATAATCTCTGTAGAACTTACCTGCCATTATTACATCGTAAGCCATCTAATGTCACACTCCCGGTATTTCTCCCCATATGAGCTTATGAAGCTGAGGGAGTACTCTCACTTTCAACCTGTCAGCAAGTATTTTTTCAGTAAGCCATTTTAATTCTGTTCCCCACGCAGGTTGGACGACGATTCCGCATTTGATCGTTTCCCTGTTAATTTTCAGGAATTCCTTCATGTATGCGTAATCTGTTTCATCGGCAATTACAAATTTTATGTAATCAGCAGGGCGGAGGTATTTCAGGTTTTCAAGATGTATGGATGCCTGTTCTCCGGAGGAAGGAGTTTTCACATCCATATCAATCACTGTGTTCTGCAGTTCAGTGAATTTTTTCAGGTCCAGTGAACCCCCAGTCTCTATCAGAACGCTTCTGCCTGCTTCCAAAACTTTCCTGACTAAATCCAGGGAATCCCTCTGAAGCAGGGGCTCACCGCCAGTCAGGCAGATCCATTTTTCATTCCATTTCTCAACTTCGTCAAGGATTTTTTCGAGGTTTTCCTCATAACCTCCTTCAAAAGTATAGGTGGAATCACACCACTTGCACCTGAGATTGCATCTGTTTGTTCTGATGAAAAGCATTGGAATTCCAATGAGCGGACCTTCACCCTGGATGCTGTGGAAAACTTCTGTAAGTCTCAATGGTGGAGTATGTCGTATAAAGATAAACATTTAACCCACTGGGGCTGAAATAAGATTTATGGCATTTCGCAAAAACATTTTATCACGGATGCCATTGTCAGTTGATCTTATGGATTTTAACAGAATATTTGATTATGCAAGGGAAACAGATGCCATATTAATAATACAGGGAAATGAAAATTCAGTAGACAAGACATTCTTCTATCTCACAGGTGTCGAAGGTGGACTCTTTGAGGGTTCTGCTCTTGTAATAAAACCGGATGAGCTCAAGATTATAACCTCTGCACTCGAGGAGGAGACAGCCAGGCAGACTGGCCTGGAGGTGGTTGTGGCAAACGGCAAGGGCGAGTTTGAGAATTCTGTGAAAGAAGCACTCAAAGACTCAAATATAGTGGGTCTTAATTATCAGGCTCTTACTCTCGAGGAATACAAGAAACTACTAAGGATAGTTCCAGAGAAGGAATTCATTGATGTTTCAAGTTCAATAATGGAATCAAGGGTCATGAAGAGCCCCGAGGAATTGGACAAACTCAGGGAGGCTGCAAAGATAGGAAGTGAGGCTTTTGACAAAGTGCTTCCAAAGATAAAGGAAGGCATCACAGAGAGCGAACTTGCCTCTGAACTTGCATATGAAATGATGAAACTTGGGGCTTCGGAACCATCATTCAGTTCAATTGTGGCATTTGGAGAAAATGCATCAATGCCACACTATTCACCCGGGCAGAGAAAACTCAGGAAGAACGAGTTCGTTCTCATGGATTTTGGAGCACGATACAAGAGGTACTGCTCTGATATTACAAGAACAGTGGTCTATGGCCGCGCAACAGAAGAGATGAAGGAAATGTATGATGTTGTCTACAGGGCACAGACTGAGAGCATGAACATAATCAGGGAGAATGTCAACGGCAAGGATGTGGACCTGGCAGCACGTAAAGTAATTGACGAATCAAAATTCAAGGGCAGGTTCATACACTCACTCGGTCATGGGGTGGGAATGGATGTTCACGATCACCCGGCACTTGCTTCAACTTATGATTTTCCTCTTAAGGAGAGCATGGTGGTCACAGTGGAACCTGGCGTGTACATTCCTAAAGTTGGTGGAGTCAGAATAGAGGATGATGTAATCGTAAAGAAAGACACCTTCGAACTCATAACAACAGCGCCGAGGGACCTCATAGAACTGTAATTGGATGTTAAGCCAGAAAGTAAGTGAATACCTGGATGTCGGGGAAACTGGCATCACAAGGTTGCTCGATTCAAATGATCAGATATCCGGTCAGGTAAGGAGACATTCTGTAAGGCTAATTCTTGAGGCCATGGGGAATGAAACTTCCCAGGAAGTTACCACCATGGATGATCTCATATGCCTTCCACTCTCCCTCTGGATCCTGAGAAACGTTGATGAGCATATCCTAACTTCAAGGGTGCTGAACCACGCCAGGGATCTGGTAGAGAAATTCATAACTTCTTCATCTGTTGACATGGACGATGTGCCAGATTATGCAAAACGTTACGGAGTCAGAATGGACTTCAATGGGGACGATGGCACTTTTGCCATTCCTGTGAACGAATTCGTGACTTTCACCTCAAGACTTAGTGGTTACAGGTATCGACTTGTATATCAGAATGTCCAGTCAGGCACAGTATATGCAGACAGAGATACGGCTGCAAAAGTAGTCAGGGAGGCATTCGTCAGAAGGGCTTTCGAATCTTATAACGAAGTGAACCTTGGAGACACTACAAGAGTTCTTTTACCAATAAAAGCCAGTATTGCTCAGGTTGTTGAAAAGCTTGAATCTTCAGGAATAAAGAAGAACTTTGACCTTGGTGAGGTGGATTTCTCGCTTTTCCCTCCTTGTATAAAGGAATATATTTCGCAAATGCAGGATGGGGTTAACCTTCCACATATGGCCAGGTTTACGCTGGTTAGTTTTCTCCACAAGATTGGAATGAAGAATGACGGCATTATCGGGCTTTTCAAGACTGCCCCAGATTTCAGGGAAAGCCTCACAACATACCAGGTCAACCATGTTACCGGAGAAATCTCAAGCACCGAGTATTCGCCTCCAAAGTGCAATGTGCTTCAGTCCAATCATCTGTGTTATATGGGAGAAGATACACTGTGTCATCAGGACTGGCTTAAACATCCCCTCCAGTATTATACAGTAAAGAAAAAACCAAGGAAACTTCAGTCAGGTGGCTTCAAGAAGCGAAGGGATTGATTTGGCTTTCCATTAAGGAGAGGGAATTGAACATTACACATACATACAGAATGGCCAGAAAAGAAGACATTCCTGAAGTTCTTGACATTTATAATTCAGGCATCGCAGAGAGAATCGCTACATTTGAAACTGATCCAAGGACGGAAGCCGATATTGAGAAATGGCTTGAATCCGGATTTCCTTTTGTCGTAGCCCAATCCAATGGAAAAGTGGAAGCCTTTGCAGCAACTTTTCCATACAGTTCAAGACTGTGTTACAGTGGCATAGCAGAATTCTCAGTATACGTTGACAAAGAATGCCGGGGAAAAGGTCTGGGGAAACACACCATGCAGTACCTTGTGGAAGAATGCGAAAGAAAAGGTTTCTGGAAACTGGTTTCAAGAGTGTTCACGGATAATATTCCAAGCCGGAACATGTTAAAATCAGTTGGTTTCAGGGAAGTTGGCGTATACAGGGCTCATGGAAAACTTGACGGCAAATGGCTTGACACAGTCATCGTGGAATACATTATCCCTAAAAATGTGGTTTAGGGCGATAGAGGCCTGGTTCAACTGATTTCTAACCTGTCAACAACTTTGTCGTAAAAGGCAATGTAATTTTCAAGGATACTGAATTCCTCATTGTGTTTTCTGTATTGCCAGACTGAATCTTCGAAGATCCTGTCCCCCACTTTAAGGTTGTAGTAGGTCGCTTCACCCTTATAAGGACAGAATGTGTGATTATCACTTGGTGACAGGAATTCTGTCTTAACGTCCTTTAATGGGTAGTAATATACTGGACCGCGCCCCTTTTCCTCAAGTAAAAGCGCATCCCGGGTTCTGATAATTTCCTGACCACCCGAATATACAGTAATTTCCTTTGGAACTTTATAGAGGTTGATCAATGTTCCTTTCTTGCTGTAAGATAAAACCGCTTCCGATTCCATAATAATGAATAAAGTCAGATGACTTATAATTTTAGAAATCCGGGATCGTTACTGTTTAAGGAGTCTGCGCTCAATAAGCTGGATAAGTGTGGACTTCTTTACGTTGGCTTCCACGATATACATTTTGCAGGTTTCCCATGGAACTCTTGAATATTTGGCATCTCTGGCCTCAAACTGGAATTTCAGGGAACGGAGAATTTCTCCAAGTTTTTCATCAGTAAAATTCTTGGCAGCATCCTTTGAAATTCTTCTTCCCATGGATTTTGAAAGTTTAACGTTGAAATACTGGGAATAAAGTGTCAGAGTCATAGAAGAACTGCGTTTACAACTCCATCCTGACCGGGTCTTGAAGTCACTTTTGCTTCCCCAAGCTCAGTCTGAATGACTGTTCCTTTACCAAGTATGTTTCTCTGGACATAGTGGGGGTTTGACGGGTTTTCCTTAACAGTCTGTATCTTGACTTTTTTCGTAACTTTGTCAGCAGGAACATAAACGTTTGCGGATTCTGCCCTCATAAGAACAACTTTCGTGTTTCCGCCCATCACTCTGAGGATTTTCCTTGCCTCTGGACCAATTCTTGTGAAGGTGGGTTCTCTTCCAAGTTCATATCTTTTCTTTGATCTGGAAGCTTTCAGCTTACCGCCCGTAAATTTCTTTCTTGATTTGCCCTGAAATATTGTCATTTTAGCATCACTGGCTAAACCTTGCCTTATGGCACGGCCTGCCTCTCCTTATTGTTAAGTTGAATATATATTTTAACCGTTACCATGGCTTAACCGAACAGTTCACCAAGACGGTCTTTAAACCAGTATCGGCTCTCCACAGAGGAAAGAATTACAGAGTTCTCCACAGGAGAGTCTTTTTTAATGTTTTCCAGTATCTGCTGGTTTTTCTTTTCCCAGATTTCCTCTTCGAGATCATAGAATATTGAGGAGAATAACTTGTGTTTTGCCCGGAAAAGTGAATCCGTGA
>JBJKQM010000033.1:0-7459 GCA_046705365.1 Thermoplasmataceae archaeon | reverse complement strand
TTTCACCTCAGCTGTATTTCCTGAATCCTAGTTCTGGCGCAGTATCTCTGAAACACTGTCTGCATAGCCTCAGGCCGTATCTCCTGACCATGCCTCTCTTTCTCCCGCATCTTACGCAGCCTTCCTTGTGGCCGAAATTTTTCTTTGGTTCAAGTTTTACCTGTGACATTGTTTCACCTGACTACCTCAACTTTGAAGGCCTTTGAAAGGAACTTCATTGACTCTTCCCTTGGTACCCTAATTGTGGACGGGAGTTTCCCTGCCCCTATCTTTCTTCTCTGGAGCCTGTAGCCTCCTCTTCTCTTTATCACTATGGCAACATCGAGACCGAATATTCCGATATCCGGATCGTATTTCATGCCCTCGAAATCTGTGTAGTCGGCGATTCCGAAGTAAGCATTTCCCTGCTTGTCAAATGAATAGTGCTGTACCTTGTATTCCCTTGCGTAGAGTGCCCTCTTGAGGAAATCTGCTGCATCGTCGCCTCTGAGAGTTACCTTTGCACCTATTTGTAGCCCTTTCCTTATGTTGAAATCTCTTACTGTTTTCTTTGAAATAGTAAGAACCGGTTTGTGCTTGGTGAGCATCTCCAGGACCCGGACTGCCTTGTTGAGCCTGTCTCCAGCCTGACCGACACCAATATTCACCACAACTTTTTCCAGCACAATATCCTTCATCGGATTCTCTGTGGTGGTTTTTGCTGCTTTCTTGGCCGGCATTACTGTGCCCCTCCTGTAACATTGAATGTGTATTTTGGCCCTGAAACTACGAATGTGTAGTCTGCAATTGTGGAGTAGCCTTCCTCAAAGTGGACAAGGTTGCTTGTGGATGATTCCTTCACTTCAACTTTCTTTATGGTGGCAACATTGCCTACGTGTGCTCCACCAGTAAGGAATGCCTTGTTTCCCGGCTGCATCTTAATGACATGCTGAATCTTCTTGTCGGGAACTGACATAATAAGGACGTCTCCTGTTGATATTGAAGCGTCATCTGTGATGATGTTCTGCCCGTCGTGCATAACAAGTTGAGTCTTGCCGCCCTTTATGGTTATCTTGTTGTAAACCTTCATTGGTTTTATCCCACTGGTTTTCTCATCCTCTTCTCTTGTCACAAGTCTGCCCTTGTGATCATAGAGGACACGGTAGTGCTTGTTTGTGGGCACAATTGTTATTATATCCATTATGCCAACGGAAGTCTTGCGTTCCTTCACCACCTTTCCATCCAGCTTTACAAAGCCGCTGTTAAGCATTCTTGTCACTTCACGCTCCTTGTCTCCCAGCAGGAGATAGTCCCTAAGTACTGTAAGGAGTGCCACAGAGCTTTCCTTTGAATGCTTCCCGGCATTTGGTGTAGCCCCCCAGAAAAACACTTTTCTGGGTATTTTTGTGGCTCGTGAAATTACCAGTCTTTTTGTCTTATTGATCATCTGTTGCTTCACTCTCCGATTTTTCTTCTTCTGCTTCTGCTGTTTCCTCTTCAGGTTCTTCAGCAGTGGATTCGAGGGTATCGGTTTCCTCGACTTCCTGAGCCTCGGCATCTACAGTTTCGGGTTCTTCCGGCTCTGCAGGTTCCGGTTCCGGCTCTTCTATTGTAATTTTCTTAATGGCTGCTATTTCCTTTATCTTCCTGATTCTTTCATCTCTGGAAAAATCAAGTTTGGTTATCTTCAGGTCACCTGGGCGCAGGAAAAGGGAGGTCTGTTTTCCATCTTCCTTGGCAATTGTTATTCCCTCGATTGAAACTCTTCCATTTGCGTGGTCAACCTCTATGACCTTACCACCTTCACCTCTTCTCTTCCCTGAGCTAACCTTTACGATATCCCCAACCACTATGGGAAAGGATCTGACACCGTATTTTCTTCTCAGGTCGCCGTCCAGTGATACCTTAATTTTTGAAATCATGAAATTCACACACCTATACTATTGTTGAAGCTATTGCGGCTATCCTTGGCCACCTTTCAGCTGCTTCCCTTGCCACTGGCCCCTTTATTTCAGAACCTCTGACTTCTCCTTCCGGAGTTACGAGTACAGCCGCATTGTCATCAAACTGCACCATTGTCCCATCGGCCCTTCGGAAAGGTCTTCTCTGCCTCACTACCACGGCATAAACAACCTTTGCCCTCATTTCCGGGGTCCCCTTCTTAACACTTGCAATGAACATGTCGCCAACGCCCGCTGCCGGGATCCTGGAGGCCACACCATGGTAAGCCTTAACGTCAATGAGGCTGATCATCTTTGCACCGCTGTTGTCAGCGCAAGGCATAACTGCCCCCAATGGAAGTCCTCTATGCTGTCTTCCAGCTATCCCCTTCATTGTGTCACCTTCTCTATGACAACAAAAGAGATTGTCTTTGCAAGATTCCTGCACTCTGCGATCTTAACTGTGTCTCCAGGCTGGAGATGTATGCAGTCAGGAACGTGTGCATGGTATTTCGAGAACCTTGTTTCCTTTCTCTCATATTTTCTGAGCGGTTTCATGTACTGTCTTACAATTGTGGCACTTTTAATCATTGAAGCTGACTCTACTGTGCCCGTGATAAGTTGTCCTCTTACCTTGAGTTCGCCATGGAATGGGCATTTCTTATCCTGGCATTCCTCTTCCGGCGGAGTTACTTCAAATCCAATATTCTTAGTTATAGTCATCACCTTTGTTTTCGTGTTTGATTATTTTCCTCAGGTTTTTCAGGCGCTCTTCCGGTCTCATGAGTATGGAGCTACCCTTTATTGTGAGGCTGAATTTTTCTGAATTGATTGTGAATCTACCGGTTTTCTTTGGTACGATTTTGATGTGGCCATTTACGCTAATCTTGAAGGTTCTGGCAGTTTCCTCTACTATGCTGCCTTTCATGTCTTTGTAAAGCTCGTTTGAGTGTGAGATAACCAGAATGCTTGAACCTGTAAATTCCTTCATGTAGTTTCTTGTATCCATCTCATACCAACTCCACTTTAAATCCCATATCTTCGAGATATCTTTTCACATTGTCTCTGTGATCGCCCTGAAGTTCGATAGTTCTGCCGTCCTTTACTGTTCCACCAGAGGCTACTTTCTTCTTCAGTTCCTTTGCGATATCATGTATATTTTCTGATTTGGGATCAATTCCTTCGATTATTGTCACGTTCTTTCCATACCTTCTTTTGTCCACACTGACTTTCACTGCCTGGTTGTCCCGGGTAAATCCTTCCCAGGGTTGCAACTCTTTCGGCAAACCGGTGAAATTCTTATCCTTCATTACTTGTAATCCTCCGAGCCGAGGACCGTGTTGATCCTGGCTATCTGTCTCCTGATTGATCTTATCTTGCCTGGGCTGGTAGGTGCTCCTCCCATGGCCACAGAAGCCCTTTCATTGAGAAGGGAATCCTTCAGGGATTTCAACCTGTCCTCAATTTCTTCCTTATTCATTTGTTTCAACTGTTTCGCTCTTAGCTCCATTTTCCTGCACCTCTGACACTGTCGCCACCTGTGGCCTGATGTCTGCTTTTATTTCATCCGGAAGTTTGTAATCGTTTCTCAGCATTTTCACGCTGACCCCGATAACACCCAGCTTCATCTTTGCTATGGAAAAGCCGTTTTCCATGCCTGCTCTTGCCGGTTCCCCGGAATATTTAATTGAACCGTATGTGAATTTCTGGGATCTTCCCCTTTCTCCTGAAATCTTGCCCGAGATCTTTATCATTACCCCTCTGGTTCCGCTTTCGGTGACTCTCCTGAGGGAGGTGTTTCCTGCCTTTCTGTAAGACCAGCCTTTCTCCAGTGAGAGTGCTATTTTCTTGGATACAACCTGTGGGTTGAGATCAGGTTCGTTTATTTCCTTGACTTCAATCTGCGGTGATTCCACCTTATATTTCTTTTCAAGGGTTTCAGTGATTTCCTGCACTTTGCTGCCATGCCTTCCTATTACAAGTCCCGGCTTGTTTGCAAAGAGTGTGATATTTGTGCCGAAAGGGGTCCTCTTCATTTCAAGGCCACCAAATCCGGCGCTCTCTGTTGCGCTTCTGAGATATTCTGTGACCAGAAGCTTATTAACGGCGTTTGATACGAATTTTCTTTCCTTCATTCTGTTACCTCCTCCACCACTATATCTACATTTATCAGGTCACGGAAGAACGCTCCGGCCCTACCATAGGCCTTTGGTGTGAACTTCTTGATTACCCTGCCCTTTGATGCAGATATGTGTTTTATTATGAGTGAATCGGTGTCAAGGCTTTTGAACTCAGCATTTGCTTCTACGTTTTCCAGCAAATCCAAGAATGCCTTTGCAGCCCTTACAGGATACCTGCCGGGACCCATGCCCTTTCTGTGTGATACTGAATCAAGGTACCTGAAATACGGTACCGGTGCCTTTTTGGCTATTACCTTTTCAAGGGTGTCTTTAGCCCTTTCGAGAGGCATGCCTCTGAGGTAATGAGCGACGTTTACTGCATCTTTAAGGGAAATATCAACTTCCTTTGCTCGTGCAATGGCAGTTCTTTCCGGTATCTGTGCTATTGAATATCCTTTCATTTTCATCACTTCAGTGGCATGAACTTGGACGATCTTGTAGCTCCGACCCCTGGTCCAGAGTGTTTAACGTCCTTTCTCGTTGGGGCAAATTCTCCAAGATAGTGCCCGATCATTTCCGGCCTTATCTCAAACCTGACATATGAGTTTCCATTGTAAACTTCAACAACTTTCCCCACGAACTTTGGCAGGATTATCAAATCCCTGACATGGGTCTTAAGTTGCTTAAGATCCGGTGATGAGAGTTTTTCATACAGAACTCCCTGATCATGGTTGTTTTCTCTCTTCAGGGAACGTCTTGCCCTTGCGGGAAGTACTTCCAGAAGTTCATCCATGGGAAGTGCCTGAAGTTCTTCCAGGGATAATCCCTTGAATTTGAATTCCTTGGATCTCCCCACCATTACTTTCTGTGACTTTCGCGCCCTTCTTTTAATGGATTTTACTGATGCCTGTCTATTCTGTGCCATTCTTACTTCCTCCTCTTAGGCGAAAGCCTTCCAACCTTCCTTCCCGGTGGAGTTCCTCGACCCACAGTGCTGGCTCTTCCAACATGCTGATGGTTACCTCCTCCATGAGGATGGTTCACCGCATTCATTGCAACTCCTCTGACTGAGAAAGGTCTCTTAGCCCTGCTCTGATGGTAGTGAACGTTCCTCCCTGCCTTCAGGATTGGTATATCTTTACTTCCTGACCCTGCAACAAAACCAACTGTGGCTCTGCACAGCGGGTGGAACTGTTTTATCTTTCCGGATGCAAGTTTAACTGCAACAGCATCTCCGTGGCTCACAATCTGTGCACTAGTGCCGCCCGTTCTGCAGAACTTGCCTCCATCTCCCGGAATGCTCTCGATATTGTGCACATAAGCTCCATCTGGTATGGAACCAAGTGAAAGCGTGTTGCCCAGTGCTGGACCAACTTTGGAACCAGATGTGACTTTCTGGCCAACATAAGCTCCGTTGAAAGCAATCTGTAGATATTTTTCTCCATTACTGTTTGATAGTACAAGCACTGGAGAGTTTCTTCCCGGTGCATGGATGAGGTCCTTGACAACATACTGCCCCTCGGGAATCAGCTTCATGTCACCTACGTGCTTGTGACTGGGGCTTGTATAAACAAGTCCTCCTTTTCCTCTTCTCTGTGGAATAATTAATTTACCCATAATTCACCTCAGAATATTCCGATCCTCCCTGCTATGTCATCGGCTGAGAATTCTGGTGCTAGTTTTACAACTGCCTTCTTTCCAAATTTAGTTACCAGCATATTGACTGACTCAACCTTAACGGAGAATCTCTCCTCTACTTCCTTCTTAATGTCCTCTTTTCTACTTTTTTTATGAACGATAAACGTTAGTTTGTTTTCCTTTTCCACCTGTAGCATGGTCTTTTCTGTTGCAACCGGCTTTATGATATATTCAACCATTACTGACCACCCCTCAGATTCTCAATAACACTTTCTGTATAGATTGTAAGCCTTCCTCCAACTCCGCCAGGCGCAAGTTTTCTTATGCTAAGACTGTTGGGCGTTGCTATATCAACCCCAGGAAGTGATGAAAATGCTCTCAGGCTTGACCTTGATGAGCCCACAATGAGCAGACTCTTTGGCTGCTTGTATCTCCTTCCCCTCATTTTACCTCTGCCGGCTCTGACTTTTGTTCCATTTTTGGATTTTTCTACATCTTCAAAGAGCCCAAGTGTCTCAAGGAATTCCCTTGCATCTTTTGTTTTGGTTATACTTTCAATTGAATTGTCAACAACAACCGGGAGTTTGAGACCTTCGGGAACCCGGTGTCCCCTAGCCTTGACCGAGTCTAAAACAGAAGTCATGGCTATTGCACTTTCCCTTGCGACCTTTCTTTCCTTTTCATTGATGCCTTTATAGAGAACTTTGTCTGTTCTCGGCGAGTGGGCACTTCTTCCACCAACGAAACTTGCAAGAAGAACAGCCCTGGATGAACCGGATGTTCTTGGTATTCTAGCAGCGCCTCTTCCCGGTCCTGAGTTGTGGCCTACCCTTCTGGTTCCCGCGAGCGGAGATGCGCCGTATGGCTGCCTAAGGGACAGGGAAATCGCCCTGAATGCCTTTCTGATTATGTCTTCTCTTGGTACTGTTGAAAATACCTCAGGAAGATCTATTTTTTTCTTGACTTTACCACTAAGATCGTAAACATTTGTTTTCAGTTTAATCACCCTGCTTTGATTCCTTGGATACATACGAGATCGTTATCTGATCAACTGAAGAAACGTGCTGTCTGGATGGGTCCCTGAACTTGACCAGCCTCTTGGCTGCTCCAGGAATTGAACCGTGAACAAGTACATATTCTGTCCTTACCAGGCCGTAGTTTGTGAATCCGCCCTTGACATTTATCTCGTCTTCGCCCTCATTCTTGGCGTATTTCATTATCCTAATATTGTGTGCTGTTCTCTGGTGTGTACCAACCTGACCTGCCTGTGGAACAGTGTTCCTAACCCAGTCAGGATGCCATGGACCAAGAGTTCCAATCATTCTTCTGTGCTTCCTGTTATGTTTTGAAAGAAGCTTGACACCGAATCTTTTAACATGACCCTGGAAACCTTTGCCTTTTGTGACCCCAATAATATCAGCAAAGTTGCCTGCCTTGGAGAAATCTGAGAAATGCAGGTCCTTTCCAAGCTGTTCCTCGGCGTACTTCATCTTTTCTTTAACGTCATTTCCTCCAATTCTTATCTCAAATATCTCAGGAGTTTTGGAGGGAACCCCTGTAACGAGTTGCGGATTTGTGTGGACTATAAGTCTCACATCTGATACTTCTGAAACCATTGGGATTTCTTTTCTGTTCTGGGCGGCAGTTATACGTCTGTTAACTTCCTTATTAAGGTTCTCAGCCCACTTTTCGTAAACTATTCTGAGGCCCTCAACGGTTTCATCATAGAATCTGATCCCTGCCACTGTTAGTGGCGGAACTTCGACTACTGTAACCGCTGAC
>JBJKQM010000032.1:0-8532 GCA_046705365.1 Thermoplasmataceae archaeon | reverse complement strand
ATTAAAGATGGCACATTCCATCTTATATGGTTGATTTAATCAGAGACTCACTTGCGGGGAAAGTGGCAGTTGTTATTGGGGTTGGTTCAGGTCAGGGAATATCTGCAGTAAGAATGCTTATAAATTTTGGCGCAAAGGTAGCCATTGTTTCGAGATCGGGAAAGATGTTCGGGCTTGTAGAATCTTCCACCATCAAGGCATATAAGGCAGACGCCACAAAAGATGAAGAACTCAAAGCTGTCTGTGAAAAGATTTTGGCTGACTATGGCGGAATCGATACAGTTGTTTCAAATGTTGGAACCTGGCAGAGTTTTAAGGGAGTTATACCTGAAAAGGAAGATTTCCAGAAGATGCTTGACATAAATCTCCTTTCGCAGCTTTCAGTACTGAGAATATTCTCTGAAGCCATGATGAAGAAAGGCGGTTCATTTGTCCTGGTCGGCGCATCCAGAAACATATTCAGGGGAAACGACCTGAGCTACAATGTTTCGAAGTACGCGCTGGAAGAACTTGTAAGAAAATCCGCAGAGAACCTGAGAAAATTCAACATAAGGGTAAATGCGGTTCTCCCAGGCAGCGTAGGGAAAGAGGACACATATTACAAGGTGTTCCCATTCAATTTCACAAAGTTTTCAGAGAAAACGCAACTGGAACCCATCGAAGTGGCTATGGTTAACGCCTTTCTGGCCAGTGAGATGTCACTGGGCATAAACGGCCAGTGCATAACCGTGGATAGGGGACTCAACACTGTCTGAAGTGTTGAACACTCAATTTTTTCAAAAATCCAATAAAATTTTTCAGCAATTCCAGTAATTTATACTATTTGATTGCCGCTCTCGGATATATCGAAATGAAATTTTTAATGTATTACAATGGCATATGTTAGTTATGTTTGAGAATGAAGCGACTTTTGTCAGGATGGTCAAAGAAGGAAAGGAAGCTGAATTCCACAGGCTTTATGAGGAAGCGCTGAAGGAAGTCCCAAAATATTTTGGAAAAGAATACCCAAACCTTGTGAACGGCGAAGTTGTCGAGAAGGAGAAGATCAGGGAGATATCGCCAATAGACGAGAAAGAGCTTGCCACATTTCAGCTCTCATCCAAGGAGACGCTTGAAAAAGCATTGAAAATGCTGAAGTCTTCATACAAGAGCTGGTACAAATCAGGGTATGTTCACAGAGCCAAAGTTATGCTGAAAGTTGCAGATAAGATCAGTGAAAAGAAGTATTTCTTCTCAGCCCTGCTTGCATATGAAAATGGTAAAAACCGTACAGAAGCCATGGCTGATGTTGATGAGGGTATAGATTTTCTCAGATATTATGCACTCAACATGATCGAAAATAATGGTTTCGTGAGATTAACTGGAAAAGGATACGACAACGAGGAAAGCTTCAGTGTGATGAAGCCATATGGTGTCTTCGCTGTTATCCCGCCGTTCAACTTCTATGCGATCACTGTAGGAATGACAGCAGGCCCGCTTACGGTTGGTAATGCTGTATTGTTGAAACCGTCCAGTGATATTCCACTGGCATCATACCTTACTGTGAAGCTTATGCATGAATGCGGGGTTCCAGAAGACGTTCTTGTATTCCTCTCAGGCTCAGGCAGCGTTGTCGGCAAGCAGATTGTAACACATGATGATGTTGGAGGAATAGTGTTTACCGGGTCCAGAGAAGTCGGGATGGATATTTTCAGAAATGCCCAGGCTAAGAGGCCAAAACCTGTCATTACAGAAATGGGTGGAAAAGATGCGGTCATTGTGACTTCCAAGGCAGACATGAAGAAAGCTGTAGAAGGTGTTTTCAGAGGAGCTTTTGGTTTCTCCGGACAGAAGTGCAGTGCAACATCTCTGGTGTATGCAGAAGAGTCCATATATGATAAATTCGTGGATTCGCTTGTTGAGAGGTGCAAGGGGGTTACACCTGAGGACCCAAGAAAGAAAGAGGCATTCAGCACCCCTGTAATCAACAAAGCTGCCTTTGATAAATTCAAGTCTTTGGAGTCCAAATTCAACCAGTATGGAAAAGTAGTTGCTGGTGGGAAGGCACTGGACAGACCGGGATTCTACGTGGAACCGACTGTGATAAAGGACGTCCACAAAGATTCTGAACTTGTCAAGAACGAATTATTCCTGCCTGTTGTCGGGATAATCAAGGTGAAGAACCTCAAGGAGGCCGTTGATGAAATCAACAAATCAGAATATGGTCTAACAGGCGGCATAATAACAGAAGACCCGGAAGAAATCAATTATTACTTTGACAATGCAGATGTTGGTGTAATATATGCCAATAGGGCCAGAGGAGCTTCAACTGGAGCTGTTGTCGGGTCACAGCCGTTTGTTGGCTGGAAGATGAGTGGAATCAGCGGAAAGGGAACAGGATCATATTACTACCTTCAGCAGTTCCTCAGGGAGCAGTCTCAGACCATTGCCCACTAAATACTCCTTTCCTTTTTTTAAGGAATTTATTTCTAAATAATTTTTTATACCTAATTCTGAAAGTAATTTTTCCTTGAGCATTTTTCTTACCTTTTCTGCAACTACCAGGGCTTTGGTTTCATTCTCCATGCTGGTCATTATTGTTGAATTCATGCCGCAGGGCATTATGGCTCCAAATTTTGAAAGGTCAGTTGAAATGTTGAGCGCAAATCCATGGAGTGTGGAGAACCCCTTCAAGGCGAAGCCGATGGAACAGATCTTCCTTTCCGCAACCCATACACCTGTTTCACCATGGAGCCTTCCTTCACCTTTGATACTGTATTCCTCAAGCACCTCTATTATAGCTTCCTGAGTTAATTGAATCAGGTCCTTTACGTTGAATCCGTGTTGTTTCAGGTTGATAATAAGGTATATGACGAGCTGCCCGGGTCCATGATAGGTGGCTGACCCGCCTCTTTCGACTTCTATGGGACTGATGTCTTCAGACAGTATTTCATCCGCGTTTCTGTGAATTCCAAGGGTGTATACATCATTATGTTCAAGGAAAAAGACGCAGTCTCCAATTAGGTTCTCATTGCGGAGTGCATTCAGGTGTCGCTGTAGAACAAGTATATTGCCGTAATCTTCCAGTCCCAGGTCAAAAACTACAGCTTTACCGTCCTGAATCCTGAACATATCTGACATACCTCTCAGCGTGCCTATGCATTAAACTAATAAATATCCCTGCTGTTTACAGGATTAATGGTGCTGGATCAAGGGACCCTCACTCAACTGATGATTCTCATCAAGTTATTTGACCATGCAGAAAAACCTGGCAGCATCGCAAAAAGTATAGGAATAACCATTCAGGGAGTTAATTACCACCTGAAAATAATGAGAAAAAAAGGGCTTTTGAATGAAAGAAATGAACTTACCAAGGAAGGATTCAATTTTTTGGAGTCCGGGCTGAGTTCCTTGAGGGACTTTGTTACTGAAAACCTGACAAAAATAGACAATATAGTTACCTGGGAAGCCATAGCAGATACCGATATTTCAGCTGGAGACAGAGTCAGTATCTATATGAAATCCGGATATCTTCACGCAAGTCTGGGTGGCGAAAAGACTACCGGAATCAGTAAGAATTCGGCATCAGCAGGTGAGGTAGTTGCCGTTACATCTATTTCAAGCATCATAGATGTGGAAATTGGGAGTATTGATATTTTCGTACTGCCACCTATAGAAGGAATATCAGACAAGGGGGGGCAGTTAAGGCAATTGAAGGAACATCTTGCTGGTGCCCAGATATTGGCAGTTGCCGGAGAGCAGGCATACATTACCCTGAAGGAGATTGGTTTTGAGCCTGACATGGAATATGCATCAATTGATGGAGTGTTCGAGGCTGCCACAAGAGGTTTGAGTTCGGCACTCCTGATTTCCTCCAGAAGGTTCCACTATATGCTTTCAGAGCTAAAGGAATTACAGAATAAATTCAAGGAAATAACAGTAAAAATAAATTATTTGTGAATCCTTTAATATAATTTGAATATAATATTTAAAAGAATATGAATTCTGCCCAATTGTAAAATATTAAATTATAAAGCTCTCCAAATTTTAATAAAACTGATCAGCCTTTATAAATATTTAAATACAACATATTAATACGATGGAATATCAACCCCGAAGAAGGTGAAAAATATGGAGGAAGATGGTAGTGGCAGTAGGTTTTCAGATATTGGCAGATCTCTATGGTGTAGACTCGGAAATAATCTCAAGAGCAGATAGCATATACCCGATTATTGAAGAAGCAGTAAGAGTGGGTAATCTCACAAAGATATCCTCGGATTATTACCAGTTCCAGCCCAAGGGGGCAAGCGGTGTTGTATTGCTGGCAGAGTCCCATCTTTCCTTTCACACCTGGCCGGAACATGGACTTGTGACACTGGATATCTATACGTGCGGAGACCCGAAGGGTGCAGAGATAGCGCTTGATTACATCGTGGACAATTTAAAGCCGGACACTATAGATTGCAAGAGACTTCGCCGCGGAACTTCAATTACGGAAGAAGTCAAGGTTGAAAGTCCAGAGCACGTAATCATACCGTGAGCATTTGTCACGGAATCTTTTCTTTTTAGTTTCTCTATTATTCTCAATTTATTTCGTAGTCTTTTCAATTTTTATTACAAGGGTTCCATTGCCCCTTGAGATAGCAGGCATCTTAATTGCGCTTTTCAGCCTCTATCTTGGTGGGGACAGCTTTGTTGACAATGCCAGGGAGATGGGCAAAAGGAGGGGCATTTCATCAAAATCCATAGGTGCATACCTCCTTTCTTTGGGTGCAGTTATTGATGAATTTTCGGTTATCTTCGTTGCGTCTTTCCACCATTATGGTGATATAAGTTTCGGTACCCTTCAGGGATCAAACATTGTGACAATGGCAGTTTTCCTTATAGTGCTGCCGCTTGTGTTTGCAGGCTCCTACAGAAAATTCCTGAACGACGGTATAATCCTCATCGTTGCATCTGCAGTGCTGGTGTTATTTGCATTCGTCTTTCCCGTAATACCATGGTATATTGGAATTGTGATGGCTTTACTTTTCCTCTTATACATGTACGTTGAAAGAGGGCAGGAACCCCCGGTAGAGGAAGAACTCATCCACATGGAGTACAGTCCGGCGTCAATGATTGTTGCGCTGGTGCTCCTGGCCCTTGCATCAGAGGCTATTGTAAACTATACAAATGGACTTTCCCTCTCATATAACATCCCGCCATTCATTTCTGGTTTTATAATCACAGGGTTTGCCGGTTCCCTGCCTGAGATCATAATGTTTATTCTTGGAATAAAGAAAGGAGACCGTGATGCCACACTTGGCATAGTCACAGGCAGTACTCTGTACAAAGCCACGCTTATAATGGGTGCCACGATGTTATTTGGTATCATTGATCTCAGAGTCAGCTACTGGTCTATCTATGTGATGATACTGTTATCTGGAATATTCCTGCTCTTCACGGTTATCAAAATAAAGAAAACGATAGCAGTTATTCCCATAGCCGCCCTAAGCGTATTCACATTGCTTTATTTCGTGCTCTAAGTCTTTGTTCCCCAGAACATGTTTTCCTTGCGTTTTATTTTTATAATCTCTTCCAGGGTAAGCATGGTCTGTTCATCCAATTTTTCTTCCCTGAGTTCTTTTACTACTGATTCCGGAATATCAACATAAAGTGGCTCTTCTGGAGAAATCTGCCTGTGGAGCGTCACACCGTCAATTGAAACCGCAACTTCAGCAGGCGCATCTATGAATTGTTTGGAAACTTCCCCGTCTCTTATGCTCTTTATTGTTCCGCCATACCTTCCATCTGATTTGATAAGGGTGTCTCCAACCTTAATCCTTCCCGAATAGACTTTGACCCCAACGATTACTGGCTTTGCTGCCCTGAAAATATAGTCCGGGAGAATGGAAATCTTTGAAGGAACTGCCATCCTCTTCTTTCTTCCCTCCTCCAGTTCAATTTTACGTGCCTTGAGCCATTTTTCAGTGTCTTCCACCAGTGAATATATAACGTCTCCTACCCGTGCACCAACATCTGTGGTCATGGTTGCTTCCTGTGCCTCGGTGGTAAGGGCAACATTGAATCCTATGATCATCCGATCCAGGGGATCATTGAGGGTCGCCACGTCAGTGATATCTCTCCTTGATATGTCACCAATTTCTGCTGAACGGATTTCTATTCCTTTCTGGGTCAATTCATATGCCACGGCTTCCAATGACCCCAGTGCATCTGCTTTCACTGTTACTCCGTGTTCACTCAACGCTATATTTGCCTGAGACTCCTTTGTTATTTCTTCATAGGCTTCGCTGGGATCATCCCTCACAACAATCATAGGTGAACCGGAAACAACATCCAGTTTGTCAGTAATAAGGACCCTGACTCCAGATGCAGAATAAACAGTGTCCTTCTCGAGCATCTTCTTTGCCCTACCCCTGGAATTCACCAGCATGGCCTTAATCTTGGTCACAGCAGGTCCAGTTCTGGTATTTAGAGCCACAGTATCTCCCCTGTTCAGGATTCCCTGATAAAGAACAGTGTCAAGAGTGGTTCCCAGGGATTCTTCCTTCTTGAGTTCAATTATTGTGCCTCTGCCTTCAACATCCTTGAAGATAATGTTATCTTCAAGATATCTCTGTGCAAGGCCTGCAATAACCATCAGAATGTCAGGAATGCCAATGTTCAGTTTGGCACTCATTGGAACAATTGCAATATTCTTGGAGAAATCAGATATTCTGTCGTATCTTTCTGTTGTAAGGTTGAATTCATAGAATTTGTTTACTAGATTGTAGAGCCTGTTTTCAAGCTCTGTCTTGTATTCCTCTCTCTGGGACTTAAGCATCTGCTGGAAATTCTTGTCCTTTGTTGGAGTAAAAAGCGGTATGAGATCAATCTTGTTGGCTGCAACCACGAACGGCGTCTTGAATTTTTTAAGTATATTTATGGACTCAATGGTTTGGGGTTTGAATCCTTCATTTATATCCACAACAAGAATAGCAATATCAGCCAGCGCACCACCACGTGCCCTCATGTTTGAAAAAGCAACGTGGCCCGGAGTATCAATGAACAAAAGTCCTGGGATTTTGAGTTTACTCTTTCCTGATGGTATATTTGCCCTTTCCTCAATATCAGAAAGCGCTATATCGGTGGCACCAATTCTCTGGGTAATGCCGCCAGCTTCCTTCTTGGCAACAATTGTGCCTCGAATAGCGTCTAAAATAGATGTTTTGCCATGATCGACATGGCCAAGTACACAAACAATGGGCTGTCTGTACTGTCTATTATTCATAACCACCTCAGTAGATGTGTGGCTCGTCCCCGTACTCTGCTTCCATTATTTCTTTTTTGTTGAAGTAAATGGGAAATTCGTGTTCAAATGATTCAGTAGAATCAGAAGCATGGACTATATTTTTCTCAATTCCCATTGAGTAATCTCCTCTGATAGTACCTGGTTGAGCCTTTGAACCATCCGTGGCCCCAAGCATATTCCTTGTAATGGCTATTGCATTGTGTCCTTCAAGAACAGCTGCAATTATTGGGCCTGAAATGATGTAATTGACAAGATCCTTGAAGAATGGCTTTTCCTTGTGCACTGAATAATGCACTTCTGCTTTCTCCTTAGAGAGCTGCAGCATCTTGAGTGCAACAATTTTCATTCCTTTGTCTTCAAATCTCTGTAATATTTTTCCCGAAAGGCGTCTCTTGACACCATCGGGTTTTACTAAAATGAGTGTTTTTTCCAATAGAGTCACCATTAGCTCTTTGAACTCTGCTTCTTCATTTCCTTGATTGAATGGTACTCATTTGTCCATTTCACTCTTCTTGGAACTCTTTTCATCTGAACCATGTTTACCTGGCACTTTCTGCTGCAGAAGTTCATGGTGTTTCCATCCTTCCTCACATAAAGAATTCCAGTTCCGGGTTCAATCTGGGTTCCACAAAAGTTGCAGTTTCTTATTGCCATTTTCTCACCTGATAGATAGCCTCTTTGCTTCTCTTGCGGTTTCCCTGAGCATCAGAATGTCCCCGACTCTTACCGGGCCAAGGACGTTCCTGGCAATGATTCTTCCCTGATCCCTGCCAGAAAGAACTCGAACTTTTACTGTGGTTGCTTCCCCGGTCATGCCGGTTCTGCCCATCAGTTCGACTACTTCTGCGGGGGTACCTTCATCTGCCAACTCAATTCACCTTACTTCTTGACTTCTGCCAGTTCAGCAATAATCTGCTTGTATACGTCTTCGCTCTTTCCGTAGTCAACCACTGATATGGATGCTGCGGAAGCTATTCCTACCTTTGCGCCAAGATCGCTTCTCTTCTTGACATACGCATAGGCAACTTTTCTCTCTTCACAGAGCATTGGAAGGTAATATACAACTTCAGGTGGGGAAACATCCTCTGCTATTACTACTATCTTGCTCTCTCCCCGTTCTATGGATTTAATAACCTCATTAGTGCCTTTCTTTATCTTTCCACTTCTGAAAGAATTTTCGACAAGATCTAACAGTTTCTTTTCCACGGACTCGGGAGTTTCAAATTTCACGTAACTATTTTTATCCATTTAGGAACCTCCTT
>JBJKQM010000031.1:0-14860 GCA_046705365.1 Thermoplasmataceae archaeon | reverse complement strand
GGTTTCGGTTTCAAGCTGGCAATTTTCCCGATGCACCAGTGGGCCATTGATACTTATGACGGTGCTGAAAACTCAGTGTCTGCATTCCTTTCAGCAGGAAGCAAGGTGCTGGCATTTGTGGTAGTTTTGAAGATGTTTCTGGTCGGTTTCTCCTCAGACCTGCCTGAAGTTTACTATCTCTTTGCGATTCTCGCAATCCTGACCATGACGTATGGCAATATTTCAGCCCTCTCTCAGAACAATGTAAAGCGTCTTCTTGCATATTCAAGTGTGGCTCAGGCCGGCTATCTCATTCTGGTGCTCGCAGTTGTTGCATCAATGGGCAATGTTACAGGAAATGTGGCTTCTGTTGCAATAGCGGCTGGTATGTTCTATTCCATAGTATATATCTTCATGAAAGGAGGTTCTTTCATAACCCTTAATGTGGTCAGGAAAGACAACATCCAGATTTCAGA
Organism: Thermoplasmataceae archaeon; assembly: GCA_046705365.1. Classification (GTDB taxonomy): domain Archaea; phylum Thermoplasmatota; class Thermoplasmata; order Thermoplasmatales; family Thermoplasmataceae; genus JAJZOM01. The sequence continues at coordinate 14,405 of JBJKQM010000031.1, read as the reverse complement.
CCTTTCCGGCTTGGCAAAGAAGGCTCCGGCACTCGCTGTCGGGTTCTCCATACTGCTGCTGGCACTGGCAGGAATCCCACTTACAGGCGGTTTCTTTGCCAAGTATCTACTTTTCCTGTCTCTAATAGAGGGAGGATTGTGGTGGCTGGCCGTGATTGCAATATTGAACAGTGCCATCTCCGTGTTCTATTACTTCAGGGTAATGCTCTATATGTTTGGAAAAGAGCCAGAGGAAGGCGCAACATTCATCCTAGAGAGATCTGTGAAGATCCCTGTCTACGTTTCAGCTTTCATTACTGTTGCCCTCTCACTGCTGGTAATATGGTTCCCGTCCATGATAAGCATGGCTCCGGGGCTCTTCAGGTGATTTAAATGCCAATACTGTCTGATATAGAAATAATCAAGAGTGCAATAATATACGGCGATCTCGACGATGCAATGTCAGTGATCAGGAAAAGGCAGAAAGCACTGAGTTATGCTCTCAAGAAGAAGCCAACTGAAAAAGCAACGGAATATTCTGAATTCCTGAAAGAACTGGAAAGTCTCCTACAGGGACAGCTTACACTGGATGAATTCAGGGAAAAAACAGGCAGGCTGCAGGCTCTCATGGACTACCTGGATATAACAGGGGACAGAGAAAATATGCTTGCCTCATTCTTCTACCTCCTGGAATACTCACTGGACAGGTACAACGTAAGGTACCCTGACTTCGACGGAAAGAGGTGTGACGATAAATGAAGAGAAATTTTGAAAAATGCTTTTCCCACCTTGAAGACAATGAAGAATCTGCCGCAGAGTGCATACACTGCCTGAAAAAACATGGTGAACAGGTCCTTTTTGATGAAGCTGAAAAGCGGCTAAAGATGGGCAGGGAGGCCTATGACAGGAAGTATGCTGGGGAGATGAAGACCCTGACCCAGATTCTTGGCATTTCTAGTAGGGAAAAGTACGAGGAAATGGATCGGAAGTACAACCTCACAATGTATTGAGTTGCCCCACTGAATAGGCGAAGTTCTCATTTGAATGCTTGAAGTGTTTCTAAAGTTCCTAACAGAACTCCTTAATTTTTTTGATCACTGCTGGGAATTTTTAATGCTTGACATGTCATCATCGATCACGTATGTGGTGTAAAATGGATTCCGGATTGGCTGAATGAAACTTCCAGCAATTATCTCCATCATTCCACGTTTTCAGACGAAATAACGAAATAATTTAGTGATTTTCAGTAGTGAAATTTTAATTACCAGTGGCATCACTAAAAGGTTGCCAATTACGCGTACACCTTTAGTTTCTTTACAGGAAGACCAGGGAATCAATGTTATTCAGATCTCAAACGGAGTGAATAACTGCCTTAACAACGATGGGCTTAGAGATTTGCTGATTGCCCTGACAGATGCGGTAAATAGCGGTGACTCTCCTATATTGATAACCTCTGTAAACAGGAAAGCATTTTGCATGGGTTATTCTGCTGATTGCAAACGTATTACTGATAAAATGCACATCAGGGAAGCCTATTCTCTTGGTACCACCATAGCAAGGACAATGCTGAGTTCAAAAAGGGCCATAATAAGCGCAGTGGATGGCTTTGCCCTTGGCCTTGGCCTGGAAATAGCTCTCTGCTCTGATATTATAATTGCAACAGAAAGGTCAAGGTTTGGAATGCCAGAAATTGCATTTGGATTGCCCTCTCTTACAGGAATTCTCCCTGAAGTGCCTGAAAGGATTTCAGGAAGGGCCTATTCCCTCATAAAAAGGGGAAAGATTTTTGACGCCCATGAAGCCAGGGATGCAGGAATTATAAGTGAAATGATCGATTCAGTAAATTTCCAGAAGAAGTCTCTGGAACATGCAAAGAAAGTAGAATCAAGACTCTTCAAGATAATTAAGCATGGCAGTGAGATTTCACAGCACAGATCTATTGTAGATGATCTGTTCTTCAAAATTTATGATCCAACCTGCCTGACTATGGCCCAGTTAGAGAGGTTCAGAAACAGTCTGTGATTCAGAAACGCCAGTTTTCTTCTCGTATCGTTTTGAGAAGAAGATCCCGCCAAAATAGAGTGCAATCATAGGCAAGGCCATCAGCACTTCTGTGAAACCTGTAACTCCCGGCGAGAACAGAAGCCCGAAAAAGAGTGAGCCCACTATTGCATATCTCCAGTTTTTCGCCCAGGTGGAAGCCTGCACCATTCCAGCTCTTGTAAGGCCATACATAAAGACCGGGACCTCAAATGATACCCCAAATGTGAGGATATATACAACAAGGAATGAGACGAAATTCATCAGGCTCATGGTAGTCTCTGCACCCAGGCCAATGTCAAAACTGTTAAAAATTCTGAACATTGTGGGCGCAATCCAAAGCAGCCCCATCATGGAACCAGCTACGAAAAGGAGGCTCGCAGGCACAAGTATGCTCTTGAGAAGGACCTTCTCATTCTTTTTCAGGGCTGGCCCAAGGAACATGCTCACATGGTAAATTATGTAAGGCATGGTGAAGAGCAGGGAAAGAAACATGGCGATATAGGCGTCCGCTGTCAGTCCATCAGCAGGCTTCACAATCAGCAGAACAGTTCCGGGTGCAAGAACACTCTTTTCGATAAGAGTCAGCAGTTGTGCGGAAAGATTGTGGTAAAGATCAGGGTAGACGAAATAGAATGAGTATCCATCAAAGTTAAAAAGGCGAATGGAGAATAGAATGAAGATACCGAAGAATATGAGAAATACTGCCAAAATTCGTACTACTCTATGTCGTATCTCATCAAGATTCCGAAAGATAATCGGAATAACTTCATCATTTATCATTGATTGTTGCTTAGCTTGTCAGATATCTCTTTAGATAGCTGTTCATTGGTCTTTCCTGTGGGATCGATACCAAGATTTTTTGCAGCTTCAGTATAGTTCATTTCCTGGGTTTTTGGGGCCTCTGGTTCACTATACATGGCTTTCTTGATCTCGTTCTCAAGTTCGACCTGGCCTCTTTTGAATTCTCCTGTGGCTTTTCCAAGATTTCTTGCAAATTCAGGAATCTTCTTGGCTCCACCGAAAAGAATCAGGGCTACAACTATAAGAATCAGCCAGCCACCAATGTCGTTCCAGAACATTGAGAAAGTATCTATGTGCATTATTTAACCTTTTATACTTTTTTCCGGAGTGTCCGGGAACCGCTTTTCCGGCAACAATCTATTAATGCACTGCTTGTGGGAGCAAACAGGTTTGTTTATTAAATCTGCTTTAAAAAAAATCAGCTGGTGGGCAGATCCAGGTCTGCCACATAGCCGATCTCTTTGAACTTTTCTGCAACTTCTGCAAGTTCGTTCCTTACCTTCTGTTCCAGATTGCTGAACGAGAGGGAGATCATCTTCTTGTTGCTGTTTATTACAACAAAACCGAGAGTCTTGTCAGTAGGCATTACCTCATCGGTTCTGGCGAAGTTCTCTATGAACTCAGGCATGCCCTCTTCTATGTACTCAGTAGTCAGGAGGTCTCTCAGGAAGTCAAGGGATGGTATAAGCTTCGATAGTTCAACACAAATGACAGAGGGGTGAATATTCCCCACTGTCACGTTATACATTGCGCAATCAGTCAAGAGGATCAGGCTTTGACTCTCTTAAGATACCATCTTTCTGCGCCGGCTTCCTTCTCTCTCTCAAGGGCTCCCTTGAAAGTGTTGGGTGCAGCAGCGATTCCTTCAGTTCCGGGTTCCCAGTTAGCTGGTGTTGCAAGCTTGCTGTTCCAGTTGAACTGGAATGCCTTGATAACTCTGAGGATCTCTCTCATGTTTCTGCCAACTTCAGCCGGGTAGTAAACCATCCATCTTATTGTCTGGTTAGGATCTATGAGGAAAACACCTCTCACGGTTGTTCCCACCTTTTCATCCATAAGGTTGTATTCTCTTGCAACCTCTTTCTCAAGATCTGCTAGAACCGGGAAAGGCACTTCTACGCCGTACTTTTCCTTGATATCCTTAAGCCATGCGATATGGCTGTATATGCTGTCAACGCTAAGGCCTATGAGCTCCACTCCAAGTTTCTTGAACTCATCTATATTCTCAGTAAAGGCCATGAATTCTGTGGTGCATACCGGGGTAAAATCCGCCGGGTGGGAGAAGAGCAATACCCACTTTCCCTTGTAATTTGAGAAAGTAATAGGTCCCTGTGTCGAGTTTATGGTAAAATCCGGTGCTTTTTGTCCTAGATGTACTGGCATTTTTAATTCACCTATTATCAATATCCAGTGCTCTTATATTAACTATTGAGATAGGTGCAAATTCAGCCCATTTCTCAAGCTTTTTCACACAGATATTCTGTAAAATACGTTATAACGATATCTGCACCAGCCCTGAAGATGGAAATGAGCGTTTCTTCAATTGCAGAATCTGCTAGGAGACCATTATCCACAGAATTTTTGATCATGGAGTATTCCCCACTTACGCTATAGGCAGCTATGGGTGAATCGAATGTTTCCCTGGCCTGGCGTATAATATCAAGGTAAGGCAGTGCCGGTTTTATCATTACCATGTCTGCACCTTCATGGATATCCTGTGCGATTTCATTCATTGCTTCCCTGGAATTTCTGGGGTCCATCTGATAGGTTTTCCTGTCACCAAATGAGGGAGCAGAATCTGCTGCGCTCCTGAACGGGCCATACATGGCGGAAGCATACTTTGCGCTGTATGCAAGGATAGGCAGGTTCAAATAACCAGCTTCATCCAGAACATCCCTTAGGAATGCAACCTGGCCATCCATCATGCCACTTGGTGCCACAACATCCACTCCGGCTTTGGCGTAGGAAAGGGCTATTTTTCCATAACTGTCAAGGGTGGAATCATTGTCGACGTAGTCTCCTTTCAGGATGCCGCAGTGTCCGTGTGAAGTGTATTCACACATGCACAGGTCAGCCATTACAGTGAGGGATGTAGCTTTCTTAGCTATTCTTATGGATTTCTGAACAACACCTTCCGGTTCATAGGCAGATGTACCTTCTGCATTTTTCTCGGATGGGATTCCGAAAAGCAGTATTCCTTTCACACCAATCTTTTCAAGATGCTTGAGGTAGGTTTCCAGTGATTTGAGAGTCTGTCTGTATATGCCTGGCATAGAATCTATGGTTACAGGTTCAGTGGCATTCTCATCCACAAAAACCGGCATTATGAGTTTCTTTGTGTCCAAGATCGTTTCAGATATCATGTCCCTCATGTTGCTGGTCACTCTGAGACGCCTTGCTCTTGATACTGGAAACATAAAGCATAAATGAGGAGCCACAATTAAACTTATTGAGAACAGGACTGATTAAATGGTCAAGGTAAAAGCTCAGGGAACTCTTGTACTCCCTTTCCAGAGAATAAATGATCTACTGAAGACGGTTGAAACGAACAGGAACAAATTCCATTTGGCCAGAGACACTGTAATGGAAGACTTGAAAAATAACAGCACAGGGCCCATAGTCGAATATATTGATTTTGAGGTCACGGGAAACAGGGTCCACGTCACTTGTGAGACAATGGGTGAAGGGTTGAAGGATACTTTCAAACAGTCTTTTGATGCTATATATGCTGTGATTTCAGAACTAATGACTCTGTCCCTGAAAGCAAAAGATATCGAAAATGAGGATACTCTGATGTCTGTTAAGGACATTGAAATAATCAGTACAGAGGATTAAGGCGCCCTATACCATTTCCTGCATAACTATGGATGGCCACCCGTCCTTGCTGTATTCAGGAATGGCTGCATAGAAAACTTTTGGTGTGCTGTTGACCACTGCGTAACCATTCACTTCTGCAACATGAATTGTCAGGTTAGCGTAGTGGCTGATTTTCTCGTAGTATTCATCATCCGTCACGATGACGATTGCACCGGTTGTCCTTATACTGTTAATAAGGTTAACAAGGTCGCCAAAGAAATCCCGGCCATAAGTGAACATCAGGAAATCTGTGGAAAAGAAATATAAATCGGGTCTCGAAGAGGAAGACATGAAGAAGTCAATAACATCGTTTGGAAAATCCTCAACAATGCTCTTTCCTTCAAGATTGATGACAAAGGAGTTTGCCCTTTTTGACTTCTCAGCAGTAATGTAATGTTTCATTATTTCTGAATCCAGTGAATTTACGAGGATTCTGGAAGTTTCATAGCTGCTTGAAGTGGCATCAATGACACCACGTCCATCAAGAATGGCATCTCTGATGAGGTTGTTCTTCATCAGGTTCACAATATCATTCACAACGTTGGTGTTTCCTTTTCTGTGTATCATTACTACTGATCCAAGTGGCACACTGCCAGAACCGTTTTTAGTGAGCTTATGCAATTCATCCGACTCAAGAGGGACTTCAAACTGTTCACTCTTGCTCTTCCGATCCACTTTGACCTTCTTCTCCGGATAAATAATCTGACGCTGGTCTAGCGGGAAGAATCTTCCCCCTTTAAGGGTATAAAGGAAAACTGGTGTAGAGCCCACAGAAACTCCCCTGAGCTTTTCAACCACAGCTCTTCTGGCAAGGAAATCATTTTCCACAGCATAATCCATTGAAATAACTCCATCTGAGAAGTATTCCAGCTTAGGGTTTTCCTTTGCTTCAAGAATGCAGATGAGTCTCGCGCCTGATCTTTCAACCAGGTCAGAGTGTATCATGGAGAACAATAGAAGGCTGTTAATGTCATATTTCTCTGATAAGGCTTCAATGGAATCAATGACAATCAGCGGCTCATTTCCAGAGTTGGAGTCTACGAACTCATAAAGCGCTCTTACTTCGGGAAGAAGATCCGTTATATTAAGAATAAGGCCGCTCTCCATTCCGTTCGTTACTTTTCCCTCCTCAATAAGTCTCTCTAGTTTCCTCAGGGATTCGGTGCTGACATTGGCTATTTCACCCTTTAGGTCCCCACTAAGGTTCCTAATGGAAACATCTTCGATCCAGGGGTATGTAAATTGAAGAGACTCATCTGAAAATCTGGCAGAGAGGTAGCACACAGGGGTCTTTTTCATTACAGACTCCATGTATTCAAGACCGAAAGTGGTCTTTCCAGCACCAGGCTTACCCTTAACTACTAAGGATCTTCCAAACTTTTGATCAAAAAATTGATCAAGGAGACCGAACAACCCCTCTTTATCCATATGATTATGCCTCTAGGTCAGACACCATATCCTTATTCCAGTCCAGACAGTATCTAGTGATCTGTCCAAACTGAATGTGGTCCATGGAACCTTCGCCAAACACCAGTAACAGATATGCGTTCCTCTCCAGAGCAACACTTTTAATCTGTTCAAAGGCCCTTGCCACATCATAGAAGGAGTGGTATACTATGAGTAGATCAAATACATCTATAAATATGATACGCGCCTTGTTTTCGCTAATTCTCTTTATTATTGTGTCTACAATGAATGTCAGGTTGACGGGCCTATTCCTCTGTGCTCCCATGGAATCGGTCACCCAAACGAAATTTTCGTCATTGAGAATTTCTGGCAGTTCAAACTTGAGGTTGAATCTTGAAACTACGAGAATTTGATCCTTGTCCACGCGATTTGAAATCAGAAGCGACATGAAGATTGGAGCAAATTCTGGTTTTGTAAAGTAGGTATTTCCAGGGTAGAGGCCATTCTTGGCTAGGTAAATAGTTGTATCATTGATGACCCTTAATTTGCTTATAACATGTCCGGCAAGCGCCTGGCGCAATCTTTTCCTTGTTTCCTCTATATTCTTCGGGTCCAGGAGAACAAGTTCTGACGTGTATCTAATCTTCTCATCAATTATGGGGTTCTCCAGTTCTGAGAGAAGAATAAGCAGGTATCCGCGTTGCTCTTCCAAAAAAAGGGCAGTATCCTCCTTTTTCATGGTACCGTCCAGGTAATAAATCAGTGATGATGGTTTTGTTTTCTCCAGCAGATCCCTGGAGATTTTGTTCATAATTTGGTATTCAATACCTGTGGGAGCCATAATGTCAGTAAACAGCTTTTCCTGCTTACCGCTCCCGTCATAGACTAGTATCATAGATAGTCTAACAAAAGTCTTTCATTATTTAATTTTTACTCTTGTAAACAAAGTTCACTATTCAGCTTATTAAGTAAAAAACCGATTTAGCAATCAATTAATACATTTAAATCCGGTATAAAAATGTGCACGGTTTAAAGGTTTGCGACTTTATGGTCTTTATTGCCAACTAATCGGGATATTTGCTTTTGGCCAGGGCCGCATTTTTGATGTGATTTACGGCAATCCTAATCACCAATGATATTTATCCCAACAAATTTAAGATTGTTTCAACCATCATGAAGCATGGCCAGAAAGAAAATCTCTGTTATTGGTGCTGGAAATGTTGGTGCATCACTGGCCCAGTTTCTTGCTCTTAAAGAACTGGGTGACGTATACCTTTTTGATGTTGTAGACGGCGTTCCTGAGGGGAAAGCACTTGATATCCTTGAGGGAAACCCGCACTGGGGCGCAGATGTAAGCGTGAAAGGATTCACAACCACTGACCCAACGGCATACAAGAATCTTGAAGGTTCTGACGTAATAGTAATTACTGCGGGCCTAGCCAGAAAACCGGGAATGACAAGAGATGAACTCCTCAGCAAGAATGTTCAGATCATGACTTCAATTGCAGTAAATGTGAAGAAGTACTCACCTGATTCCAAGGTAGTTATAGTGTCCAACCCTGCAGACGTCATGGCATACGCTTTCCAGAAAGCTTCAGGAGTTGACCCAATGAAAATAATGGGTTTGGGCGGCTCGCTTGACAGTGCCAGGTTCAGAACTTTCCTGGCAGAAGAGCTGGGGGTCTCCGTGAAAGACGTTAATGCGTTTGTAATAGGCGGCCACGGTGACGACATGGTTCCTTTCATCAGGTACTCCAATGTGGCAGGAATCCCGATCACTTCACTTCTCTCAAAGGAGAAGATTGATGAAATAGTCAAGAGAACAAGATTTGGTGGAGGGGAAATAGTCAATTACCTCAAAACCGGAAGTGCATATTATGCTCCGGGCATTTCGATTACAGCAATGGTTGAATCCATCATTAAAGACAAGGGAAGAGTCATACCATGTGCAGCCTATCTCTCGGGTTCACACGCAAAACATTACGGTGCTGATGGTATCTTTATAGGTCTACCGATCAGAATCGGGGAAAATGGTGTTGAGCACATATATGACATGGATTTCAATTCAGAGGAAAAAGCCCTCTGGGAAAAGACCGTTGATTCTGTTCAGTCAAGCTGCCAAAAAGTGGATGAATTCCTGAAATCATCCAACTAATTTTTCCATATATTTTTTGTAAAAATCAGGATATTTTTTATATTTTACAGGGTCAGAGTCGCCAGCTTCCATGAAACCCTGAAGCCTCAGTATGCATGAATCGCATTCACCGCAAGCTTCAGCTTCCCCCTCATAGCATGAAGTTGTAATTTCATAAGGCACACCCAGTTTCCTTCCTAGTTTTATTATTTCTGATTTTTTCAGGTACTGGAGGGGCACGTGGACCCGGAAGCTCTGTTCAAGTCCAGATTTTGTTCCCAGATTCAGGGCTCTTTCAAAAGCATTAAAGAATTCAGGCCTGCAATCTGGGTATCCGGAATAGTCAATGGCATTTGCGCCGATAAAAATGTGCCTTGCTCCAATGCTTTCTGCAAAAGAAGCAGCAATGGAGAGAAATATGATATTTCTCGATGGTACGTAAGTATTGGGAATCTCATCGCTGATAGTTTCTATTTCTCTTTTTGCTATATCGCCGTGTCCGGTGAGTGCACTCCTTGCAATACCAGTTAAATCAATTTCAGCAACAATCCTCTCGATGCCATAATGAGAAGCAATTGCTTCTGAGGATTCAAGCTCCCTTTCATGGATCTGGCCATACCTGAAGCTGATTGCATGACATTCGAAACCTCTTGAGATGGCCTGTGCAAGGACTGTGGCCGAGTCAAGCCCGCCTGACAGAAGGCATACTGCCTTCTCCCTATTCACGTAATTTCAGCTCCTTGCAGGTACACTGTCCAGGCCCTTCATATACGCATATTTGGAGTCTATTCAGATTCTTGTATTGTTTGAGTTTTTCGGAGACTTTCTCGGAAATGTAGTCTGCAAGCATTTCGCTTGAGGTGATATCACGCAAAAGCATGTAGACATCACCCACAGGAAAGCGGAATTCCTTGGTCCCATAGGATACTACACATTCCCTGTGATCGCAAGATACCCTGGACAACGTTGATGACTGTGGGATGAGAACCTTATGATCCATGTCCCCAATAGTGCCCCTTACGGCACTCTTCACAATTCCATAGTCAATGAGGATGCCGTCAACAGGATCCCCTTCCAGTTCAAGGCTTATTGAATAATCATGTCCATGCAACCTCGAACACTTTTCTATGGTCGGGATGAAATGGGCAGCAGAAAAATTGATTCGGTTGTAAAGGCCGTCAATTCTTAGCAACATTATATTTGGTATAAATAATTGAATTATAAGTTTGCCATTCCTGCACGACACTCCCGGCTGGAAAGGATTTGCGGCTTTTAACAGGGCACAGATGCTTAGTAATGCGTGCAGTTTTGAAGCTTCAAAATATATACTACCTAGCAATAATGAAAAAGAACATCTGGGCGGGTGGCCTAGTCAGGATATGGCAGCAGCCTCCTAAGCTGCAGGTCGGGGGTCCGAATCCCTCCCCGCCCGTGCTACTAATTATTTTAAATTGAATAAGGCAACATTTATACTTTACCCACAACTTTATCCTGATGTCCCCATCTGAGAATTTTCGGCTGAAAAACGGTAATACCATAATGGTGAAGCTAGCCTTGCCGGCGGATTATGATGATGGGATTTCCACATTTGAACAGGTTGCTTCTGAGAAGCTCTATCTTAATACAGAATCTGTTAGCCCCAACATTAAGGAGATCTGGACTGAGAGGTGGGCAAATAACGGAGAAAAGACCCTGTTTGCCCTTGCAGTACTGAATGAGAAGATTGTTGGGGGAATTGTTCTTACAATGTATTCCAACTCCCCGAAAACGGAGCATGTAAGAAACCTAGGCATGTGGATTGTAAAGGAATACCGGGGAAATGGCATAGGAAAGGCCTTGTTGGATTACTCCATAAACTGGGCCAGGACAAATGGAAAAATCAAAAAGATCCTGCTGGGAGTCTGGAGTACAAACACAACTGCCCTTAATCTCTACCTGAAGTCAGGGTTTCACGTGGAGGGTTCGCATCAAAATGTGGCCAAGATTCATGATTCTTACGTGGACGAGATACTCATGGGCCTGGATATATGAAATTAAAAAATGGTTTACTGCTCCATCCTTGGAGCGAGCAGGAATGATCCCTTTATTGCGTTTGGCGTTGTCTTGCTCTGGCCGAAATTAAACTCAATTGTAAGGGGATAATCATCCTTGAAACTGAGTTTTAGATCTTCGGAAGATGTCAGGGACTTCACCAGTTTCAACAAGTATTCCAGAGGATAGGAACTCTTTATGGGAGTCGCACACTGAAGCTCCTTGATCATATCTTTTGTTAAGACCATTTCCGATTCTTCTGAATCTGACATGGATCTGGCCCTGAAATCTTCAGAAGTGAGAGAGAATCTTATAGAATCAGAAACATCCTCAGCTGCTTTAAGTCCCCTTTCAAGCTCAGTTTTTCCCAGAACCACAAAAAATTCTGAGTTGATTTGCGGTATCCTTGGGGTCGTAACCGTGCTGTTGTCAAGCAGTGAAATACTCTTGACGATGTTGTTGATCTCGAATTTAAGCTTCTCCTTTTCCTTTGCCAGTGAGACCTGGTCATTGGAATTTGCCAGTCTGATGACTGATTTTAATCTCTCAACGTCAAGTGCTATTTCTTCCTCATTATCGACCTGGAATTCTGTAAAGACTTCTTTGGGGACACTTATACTTATCATTGCAACATGTGCCGGGTCCACGGCAATAACAGATATGCCGGTACTATCGATTTTGAATTTTGCCTCTGTTACAACTGTGTTCAAAAGATCTGCAATTTCTTTGAGGTTTTTTATTGATATTGTAAGTCGCAGCATATTTTACACCAATCGATTCTAATTGCGCCTAAGATAATTGGATGGATGATAATTAAGACTTTTCATCCAGCACACTTTCATCCATATTTGCTTTTTCAACCCTTGTAAGATAAAAAGCACCTGTATAGAATGTCCAGAGTGAAAGCATTACAGCTTCAACGAATTCATAAACTCCAAGGCCAAGTGGAGTGCTGAAAACATTGAAATCCTGGACTATTCCAACTATTATAAAGACCAGCCCAATGGCAGAGCACATATAACCAACCGCTCTGGAATAGTTCTCTGAATTCCTCTTTCCTGATGAAAATGCGATTATTGCAATAGGGAAGATTATGAAATATGTCAGCGCGAATATAAGGTGGAGCGGGTGATAGTTTTCATTGAATATTCCGACAAGTCCAAGCGAAACGCCGGCAACAGCCAGTGTAGATGCAGTGGCTGAATTCGCCAGGTTGAGTTTTCTTAACCCAATTGCAAATATCAGATTCGCAATTGCTTCAATTATCAACCCCCCATTGAAAAGGAATGAGTATTGGTGGACACCAAGGTCGCTTAAAGCGCTACTTCCCCAGGAATACCATGGAGATAGTGAAATATCAAGTATGGTAAAAGATATTGCAATAACGGGGCCAATTATACCGAAAATCATTAATCCCCTGAAACGTGAAATTTCTTGTTCACTTGCCATTGGAGCTTTACTGAATGGACCTGTATAAATCTTTCACGATTTGTTATAACTTTCGAGATCTGCCATGATACAATAAGTCATGCTATATATTAACGTGAAAGATTAAATTACACGGCAGACATCTCTAACTGTCTTTTATAGACATAAGGTGAAAAGATGCCAGAAAATTTGGATCCGTTCGACATAGCTCTTGAGCAGCTCAACAAGGCTGCAAAGGTTATGAATTTGGACAAGCAAGCACTAGCATTACTCAGTTCCCCAGTTGCTATTCTTCAGGTCAGCATACCCGTTAGGATGGATAACGGAGAAACAAAAGTATTCTCAGGCTTCAGAGTAAGGTACAACAACGCAAGAGGTCCAGCTAAGGGAGGCATAAGGTTCCACCCCGAAGAGACCCTTTCGACGGTCAAGGCACTTTCAGCATGGATGACCTGGAAGACAGCAATAACAAACCTTCCTCTTGGCGGAGGTAAGGGAGGAATTATTTGCGATCCCAAGTCAATGAGTGTGGGAGAGCTTGAAAGACTTAGCAGAGGATACATAAGGGCGGTCGCAGACTTTATCGGCCCAGAAATAGATGTTCCTGCCCCTGACGTTTACACTACCCCACAGATTATGGCTTGGATGATGGATGAGTACGAGAAAATCGTAAGAACTTCAGCTCCAGGGGTAATTACTGGAAAGCCCCTTGAGAACTGGGGATCACTTGGCAGAGGAGATGCCACCGCCAGAGGCGGCATGTATGTCCTCAAGGAAGCCTCAAAGACAATAAACATGGACCTTTCAAAATCCACTGCCGCAATACAGGGATTCGGAAACGCTGGCCAGTTTGCTCTCAAGCTTATTACAGAACTGTTCAAGACAAAGGTAGTTGCCGTGTCTGATACAAAAGGCGGAATTTACCTCGAGTCCGGAATAAACTTTGATAAGCTTCTTGAACACAAGAAGAAGACTGGAACAGTGCAGAATTTCCCCGGAGCCAAGAACATAACAAACGAGGAACTTCTGGAACTCAAGGTGGACATACTTGTGCCAGCAGCTATTGAAAATCAGCTCAGATCAGACAACGCTGCAAAGATCAGACCAAAAGTGATCCTTGAGCTTGCAAATGGCCCCACAACACCAGATGCTGACGAGATTTTCCACAAGAATGGCATCCTGGTTCTACCTGACTTCCTTGCAAATGCAGGAGGAGTTACTGTATCCTACTTTGAATGGGTGCAGAATAACGAAGGTTACTACTGGACTGAACAGGAAGTCCACGAAAGGCTGGAAAAGAAAATGACCGAGGCAACCAAGGCGGTCCTGGAAGCTTCCAAGACCTACAAAGTCGACCCAAGAACTGCTGCCTACACTGTTTCTGTAAAGAGGGTAGCAGACGCAATGAAATACAGAGGCTGGTATTAACCACCTCCATAATTTTTTATTTTCATAACAAATACAGGCTACAGGTTTATTCCAAAGCGGACGTAGTGTAGGGGTTATCACAGGAGCTTCCCAAGCACTTGACCCGGGTTCAATTCCCGGCGTCCGCATAAAAGTACCGAGAGTCATATCCTCTATTGCCCCCATTCTTACAATTGGTTCTCATCTTTGTTATTTGAACTATTATCTCATTTTTATGCAAAAGCTCAATGATCTAAATTAAAAAAACGCCGCAGAGAACATACTGACAATCAAATTTTTCTTTTAAATCATTGATTAC
>JBJKQM010000030.1:0-17478 GCA_046705365.1 Thermoplasmataceae archaeon | reverse complement strand
CAGTAGCTTCGGTTTGGGGACTTGACAGCAATGCAAGCGTACCAGAAGCAGGCAACCTTCACTGGATAGCCATATATGTTACACCAAACGCTGGCAGCTCAGGAATAAACCTGAACCAGGCAACAGTTTCAATTACATACGATGGCCAGACTGCATCACTCACATATGCTGACTCTGCAACAGGTTTCAACAACCTCACAGGTGGAACAGCAAACGTGTTCAACACAACCTACTTCGGTTCAACAAGCTCAAGCCACTTCGCAGTGCTTGACCTGAAGGACCCACAGTCATCAATGACCTACAACTACCCAGTGCTTACATCTGGTGGAGAGGCAGCAATACTCATTAACGTGACAGCAGTCTTTGGAACGGGAATAACACAGAACAGCCAGGTATCCGGATCCGTCAACCCACAGGTTGGAGCTCCAGGCGTACTGCAGTTCGACGCACCGTTTGCTTTCACACAGAAGGTAGTACAGCTTCAGTAAGCTGTACTCTTTCTCCTAATTAAACAGTGATCACAATGGGTCTCTTAGATAATGTAAAGGGCTTAGGAAAGAAGAAGAAAGAGACCACAGTCAACGTACCCCAACCGAGCGCACCACTTCAACCACCAATTGAAACTCAGCAATCACAGGGAATGGACAGTAAATTCATGGATGGTGTTAACCAGAGAATCAGTGCGGTTGAAAATGAAATCAGTAAACTGAACGTATCAATGGAAACCGCAAAGAGGAACATAACTGAAATCAGAGAGGAACTTGAGTCACTAAAGGAGAACGTTAAAATGGTAGTATCATTATATGAAATGGTATCGAAGAAATTCAATCCGTTTATGGATGTTACTCCTGAGGAGATTAAGGAAGTTACAGATGTGCTCAGGGAGAGCATAAGGGATCTTGAGAGACAGGTGCAGTCTGCAATCAGTGACCTTAAGGAACTTTATGGGACCCCTGACATTGACGACATGATTTCGGATATGGAACACCAGGAGGATGCAAATGATCAATGAAGCACTGAAAAGTTTTCTGCAGACCAAAATGGACTCTGCAGACAAAACAATACCTAAATTTGTACTGGAAGAGCTTCGGCAGAAGATACTGAACTCACCAACGAAATTCTCAAAATCCGACATAGAAGCCCTCTTTAACAACCTTGAACAAAGGTACAGTGAAAGCAAGGAGAACTCTCTTCTGGGAAAGGTGGACAACCTTTTCAAGGAGATTTCCAACGTCGAAAAAATGCTATCCGGAGAAGGAAACAAGAAGAAGAGTCCTGAACCCGAGATGGAGACAAGCCAGGTACAGGCGAGATATCCGTGGAAGGCCCACAGAAAAGCCAAGCTGGAAACACTTGGTGATGATGTGGTTTCCCTGATGGTTGCCCTTCGCTGGCTGGAATTCCTTCTCGACAATTATGGACCTGAGAACACAATGGATGTCCTTGACTACTACGAGAGCATAGGCTGGATCTCCCAGTCTGTGAAGGAGCAGATGATCAAATTCACCAAAATGACGGGTTTGATCAGTCCAGTCCAGGAATACAAAGTGAAACCATCAATCCAGGACCATATAGTTACAATGCTCTTCATTGAAAAACTCAACGGAGGCGAGATAACCAGAGATCTAATTGAAGCTCTCGAAAGGGACTTCAGAATGTTGAAGAAGGGAGTCGACGAATTGTATGGGATTTAGTTACGTTGTAGCTGTGGCAGTATTGCTAAGCTCATCCCTTATTTTTTTTGGAATGGTTTATTCCGACTTCGTGCACGCTGAAACTCAGCTTAAAGATGCACAGGACAACTTCAACCACAACAATTACGATTACTTGAATTCACAGGTATCTGTGGCAGGGTACAACTACAGCCTGTCCGGAACCAATTACAGTGTAACTCTTAATGTTACAAACACAGGGAGTGTCACCCTGGACATGAATGGCACAAACATACTGGTTAACGGGACTCTCGTTAACTTCACGTATTCAAATCAATATTTGTTCCCCCTGGGGAACGAGAGCGTGGTCTTCAAGACCACGGCAGCAGGCAACTACAGTATAGACTTGGTATTCAACACAGGATACCAGAAATATGTAAAGGTGACAATATAATGGGATCTTTAGCAACATCGGAAATGATATTCTTCATAGCCACACTGGTGCTCAGTGTGTCAGTGGTAGGCGTACTTGGAGGGCAGACGGCCCATCTTACTCTTGGCATGGAGAACTCGGCCAAGGGGACTTCAAATCTGATCCAGTCAGATTTTCAAATCATAAATGATCCAAGTCACATACCATATGACAACGGCTATGTGTTCTACATAAAGAACACGGGAGAGAATGGCATAGTATTCACAAACAGTACCTTGAGTGTACTAATTAACGGGACTCTGGTAACTGGGAGTGCCCTAAATGTCATAGCTCCAAACAATACGGGTGAAATAATGCCGAGCCAGGTCGGGGAAATAGTCGTCAACCTGACAATTGGATCTGGTTACAACCAGATTACGGTGACACTATCAAACGGATTGAGCAAGAACTTGGAGTTCCAGATTTAAAGGTGAAGAAGTGTATCTGAACTTTTCCCTCGAGGGGGACGAACTGGACAGGAGAATGGGTGGTGGCCTATACGTCGGCCAGGTGATTACCATAGAAGGAGGCAGCGGGGCAGGAAAAACACTCCTGTGTTTGAGATTAGCCTATGGTATGATAAAACATAATGCAACCATTGCCTATGTCTCCTCCCAGTTCCCAGTAAGGGAATTCATGAACGAGGCGGAATCTCTTGGATATCCCATGATGAACGAAATCCTGTCAGACCAGGTTTCATTCATCACCTCGGTCTTTCTCATGAGGAAAAACAGGAAGGCAGAACTGGATGAACTGCTCAGCATAGAGCAGGTAAAGGAGAAGCAGGTACTCATAATCGACTCCCTTAATCCGGAAATGTTCAGTGACTACGAGGTTGCAGAATATTTCAGCAGATTGAGGAAATTCTCTGAAAACAGAATAGTTATAGTTACAATAAACCCGGCAGATGTAAGCCCCCAGAGTCTTTCGACAATACATGAACTGTCCACTACAATCATAGGGTTGACTACGAAAGAAGTTGCAAGCGAGAGGAAACACATGATTGACCTGGTCAAATTCCCCATGGCTCTGAGATCATTTCAGCAGGCAATACCATTCAGAATTGAACCCGGCAGGGGGCTTATAGTGGAAATATCGAGCGTATCATGAGGTGAAAAATGGCGGACTACATTGTATCTGACAGTTTGGAGGTTGCTCTCCAGAGAAACCCTCACCTGGCACAGTACCTTATGGACTACAGAATCCAGACACAGCGGACCCCACAGTTTGTTCCTGTCCCGGATAACTCACTCAGAGACCAGGCTTCTCTTGATATTATTTATCCTGTGGGTGACCCCATCTTTATTCATATCTACACTGACAATGGAACCAAAATCTACAAACCCATAGAACCTGACCTGACCCCGGAAGAACTGGGATTCATGGAGCAGATACTAACAGTTATCCTGGGGTATGCTGCGGATTATCCTCCTCCTGAATCCGAGGAAGTGCTTGATCAGAATCTGGTGGAAATCTACAACAAGGCTGTAACTAATGGCCCGGCGAACAAAGTAAAGATGAATTCTGTTACCATAAAAGCAGATCTCAGAGATAAGATGCTCTATAACATTAAAAAAGATGTAATAGGGCTTGGCCCAATAGAACCGCTCATCAGAGATTCACACATCGAGGATATAAGCGGAATTGGTGCAAATGATATTTTCATCGTCCACAAGATATTTGGCTCACTGAAGACAAGAATTAGCTTTGGTGACAATGACAGGCTTTCCATTTACAGCAAGAGGCTGAGCGAAAGGGTAGGAAGGCCAGTTTCTGACAAGACACCTATTGTTGATGCAACTCTGCCGGATGGTTCCAGGCTGTCAATTGTTTACAGCAGCGATGTTTCAACAAGAGGGCCGAGCTTTACAATAAGGAAATTCGCCGATATACCCATCAGTATCGTCCAGCTGGTAAGATTCAATACACTTTCCGCTGAAGAAGGTGCATACCTTTGGCTTGCCCTTGAATATGGGCAGAGTGTCTTCGTATGCGGGGAGACAGCCAGTGGTAAGACCACGGTTGTGAATGCAATGATACCTTTCATAAGGCCTGAATCCAAAATTTTCAGTGCCGAGGATACCCCGGAAGTTAGGGCCCCCCAGGATGCCTGGCAGCAGCTAGTAACCAGGGAAAGAGGAGCAGAGGAAAGCAGGGTGACACTCTTCGATCTGCTTAAGACCGCCCTCAGGTCAAGACCTAACTACATCATCGTGGGAGAAATAAGAGGCGCAGAGGGATCAATGGCCTTCCAGGCTATGCAGACGGGACATCCTGTCATTTCAACTTTCCATGCGGCTTCAGTCAAGAAGATGATTCAGAGGTTCACAGGAACTCCAATCAACATACCGGTAACCTTCATGGATAACCTTAACATCGCACTGATTCAGCAGGCAGTTTACGTAAACGGCAAATTTCTGAGGCGGACTACAAGCATAAATGAAATAGAAGGCTACTTCGAGGAACTTGGGGGTGT
Source organism: Thermoplasmataceae archaeon (assembly GCA_046705365.1). Classification (GTDB taxonomy): domain Archaea; phylum Thermoplasmatota; class Thermoplasmata; order Thermoplasmatales; family Thermoplasmataceae; genus JAJZOM01. The sequence continues at coordinate 12,878 of JBJKQM010000030.1, read as the reverse complement.
CTCCACCAAGCAGGTTTTCCAATGGGATCCGACAACTGACCGTCACGTGTTCAGAGGCCTGAACAACAGCTACATTCTTGAAAAGAGGATAGCCCAGACTGCGGGAATGACAGATCCTAAGGCAATTTATGATGAGCTGTTCAAGAGGGCACGAATTATAGAATGGATGCTGAAGAACAACATCATGTCATATTACAAGGTGTTTGAGTTGATCAAAACCTTCTACACAAAAGGAGAGGCAGCTATACCGATATTTGGGTGAAAGTCATGGTCGAGTTCAAGTTTCTGGGCACAGTTTCGAGGATTGAGTTCAAGAAGAGAGACCTCATGGTCATTGGTGCTTCCTTCGCCCTAATAGTGGCCGGACTTGTATTATACAACCTCACGAGCATCCTGTATATGGCAGGGGTTTCCGCCGCCGGGGCAATGCTGATTATGTTCATTATTTTGAAGCCGGTCCTTGAACGGGACGTTGCCAAAACAGACATAAATTCCAACATACCTTATTTTATAACAGCCTTCGCCACACTTTCAGTCAGTGCAGCAAACAGGATAGATATGCTGGAACTGCTGGCCCAGAAGGAGAAACTTGGCAAAATAAGATTTGAAATGGAAAAGCTCGTTAATCTTGTGAAGAACTGGAGGAGGGGCCTTTCAGAAGCGGCCATGTTTCTTTCAAGCAAGAGCCCCAGTGAGGTTTTTGAGGATTTCCTGGCAAGATTCGGTCACGCAATTAACAGCGGACAGGATTTTGAGGAATTCGTAAACAATGAAGCAGAGACTGTGATGAATAACTTCGAGACCACCTACATATCAGCACTGTACACATTTGACCTCTACAAGGACCTTTATGTTTCAATGCTCCTCTCATTCGCATTTCTTATCACATTTGTTATGATAATGCCCATCCTTATTCATATCAACATAATGCAGGTTCTTTCTCTCAGCATGCTCACAATAGTTCTGGGAGAAGCCATGCTGGTCTACGGAATCAAGGTGGTACTGCCAAATGACCCCATATGGCACGATACGGGAATTAAAACGCCACTCCAGCTCAAAATCAGGAAATACCTGATCATGGCAGTGATGGGTTCAATTACTGCACTGCTTGTGTCCCTTGCGCTTAACCTCGAATACAAACTGCCATTCTATTTCGTGATTGCCATTGTTGTTTCTCCACTCTTCGTGCCTGGGTACGTTGGATCCCAGGCAGAGAAAATGGTTTCAAAGAAGGATGAAATGTTCGGAAGTTTCATAAGATCCCTTGCAGGCTCTGCAGCTGCGAGAGGCAACATGATTATTGAGGCCCTGAAGGCAATCGTCCTGCATGACTTTGGTACCCTGACAACTGACATAAGAGCCCTCTACAGGAGGCTTGCGTACAGGATCAACAACATCTCGTCGTGGAGGAATTTCAGCGCTGATACCGGATCCCACCTGATTGAAGTGTTCTCTGAAAGTTTCGTTGAGAGTGTGGATCTTGGGGCAGATGCCGATAAGGCAGGTGCAGTTGTAGCGGACAACTTTGACAGAGTTATCAGGCTAAGGAAGAGGAGACATGCCTCTGTAACAAGCTATACTGGAGTCATATACGGAATTACAGGGGGTCTCGCATTTTCACTTGCCATAGCCTTCGGTGTTCTCCAGATCATTAACAAGGTGTTCACCACTTTCAATGTTGCCTCACTGAATTCCTTCGGCATTTTCGTATCACAGCCAAGTTCATCCATCCTTCTTATTGAGGTATTCATAATTGCAATTCTCCTCACGCACGCTTTCATTGCAGGAACTGCTCTGAAAATAGCTGATGGCGGAAAAGTGGTGCACAGCCTGCATCATTTTGTTATAATGACATGGATTGTCACAATTGTCATGTACGGAACCCTCCAGGTTACAAACCTCATTCTGGGCGGTTCCCTCTAACATCTTTTTAACCCCCTTTATAAACAGTGTTGGATAAGCATAATATACATTTTGACATCTAGAGAAAAGATGGCCGAAGCCATATCGATAAAGAAGTCTGTCAGAAGACTTGCCTCCGACATTGAGAAAATCAAGTCGGGGGATGAGGAAAATCTGGAACCCGCATTACGTGACTTACACCAGGCAATAGAGGAATTGAGAGAGATATGGGTACCTGGTGATCTGGCCGGAAATGATGAGAATGTTCTGGAAATTTCCAGTTGCCTTTCTGAACTGAAGGAGCTCAGTTACGACACTTTCAAGGAAGAACTAGACGTAACTCTTTCGTTTATTACCAATTCACCAGACCTCTGGACCCTCAAACTCAGGGAACTGAACAGTTCCGATCAATACGATGCTATTTTGGAGCTTCTTATTGAAGACAGGCCACTAATTATTGACGAGGAATCCCTGGAAATCATATTCAGAGCATCCAGGGCGATTGACAGATACGAAACTGCCGCCCTTTACCTCTCCAGAAAGAATGTGTATTATGAACCGGTGTTCAGGGGCTTATCTGAAAGTGAAGACAAAATCGCCCATAGAAGCACAATACTTGAAAACTTCAATGTAAACCACAACGAGGAAGCTGCGTCCTCTTTTCTCAACCTGCTGGTAGAAGTCCGGAAAGATATCTGGGCCAGCCTTAGAGTACTGGAAATACTTGAAAAGAGAAGCAGGGGAGAGCTGATATCTGAACTTGAGGCATTTCCATTCGAAGACATCTCAGATCTGCAGGAATTCAGGAACCTCGGTTATCTTCTGATGCGCAACACCCTGCCTGAGATTACTGTAAAAATGGCTTCTTCCGGCCTGAAGATGTTCCCCGATGATTATGAACTTCTCAAAACCAAGGCAGAAGCTTTGAAGCTGCTTGGAGAAAAAGAGGAATCCTATGAAATCTTCAAGCAACTGGCACACAGGGACAATTCAGACATGAGCGTAATCAAGAATGCAATAGCTCTTGCCTTTGAACAGAAACTGTACGATGAGTGCCACCACATTATTGAAACGTACCCGGAGGCAAAGAAAGATCCTTCAGTAATGGTACAGAAAGTGGAATGCGAGTTGCAGGGGTCTAAATTCACGGAGGCAATCCGGGACCTTGACCAGGCACTCCAGGAACATGGGGATAACAGGGAGTTGAGGGACCTGAAACTAAGGACCCTCATTAAGCTGAACAAGGAAAGTGAGGCTTTCAATCTGTCCAGAGAAATCATGGAAGAAGACCCTGAAAACAACTATGCTACGTCTTACGCCATGAACTGGCTCTACAAACGTGGTGAGTACGAGACCATCATAGAAATTTGCGAAGGAAACGAGATCCTGAAACACAATTACAGATCTCTTTACGTGGCCTGCAAAATTTCTGAAGATGAATTCAAGGATGCCATCAAGGAACTCCAGCAGGATCCAGCTCTTCTCAATACTTCAAGAGTCATAGATTCTATTTTCTTCAATGTGCGGGATGACGATGTCCTTTCAAAATTTGATTCAATCTTTTCCGAGCTTAAGGACAAGAAACCGTATTACACAATAGTTTCAAACAGGCTCAGGGGAATCCATCTGAAGATCGAAAGCCTTTCTGATGAGGTGATAAGCAGCAATGAGTCACAAGCTGTCGCCTACATTATTTCCCATGAATATTATTCATCGAGATTGCCCGAGGTTCCGGACAGGATCAGGAGCATGCTTTACCAGCCAGCATTCAAGGAAATAAGGGCACTGATGGAGTTCATGACTTCCATATATGAAGGAAAGATCTCAGAAGATGTAGTGGATTCCTCCAGGTATCTCTTTCCCCTCACCGAGGCACTCATTAGGCTTGGCAAACTGGAAAAAGCGGAAGGTCAATTGCAGAGGACTGTGCATTCCGACGCTGATCCATTCTACAAATACAGCACTGCACTGATAGATTTCCACAAAGCTGATTACAATTCTGCCAGGAAGTATGTTGAAAGTGCACTTGACCTCCTCAGAAACACAGATTTCCTGAAACTCGCCCTTAACATTTCAGTTCTTACAGGTGATTCGAAAGATTTCAGGCGTTACCTGGATGAAATTGTGGAGATGAATATGATCGATACCTTTGATTTTTCGGAACTCTACAACAACATATCGGCCAATTCTCTCTGGGATATTGCATCCATCCTCGTGGGAATGGAGGCTGAAGCCAGCATCCGGAACCCGTGGATCGTGCGTTTGAAGAGAGATCTGGCAGATCAGTCCAACGATTACGGGAAGGCACTCGAGGCTTCTTCGATCCTCTTCTCCACAAACCAGTACAGGAAAGGTGATGTTCGTAAGCATATAGAAATCCTGGACAAACTTGGCAAGAACCAGGAAATCATAAATTTCCTGCTCGATATTGAAACAGAAAATCCATCTGCCTGGCTTGAAAAAATCATCGGAGACGCCTACTTCAAGACCTCAAAATATGAAGAATCGCTTGAACACTACTCAAAAGCAATTTCCATGGGTGAAAGCCCTGAAGACATAGAGAACTACATAGATGCACTGCTTGAGGCCGGGAAATACGATGAATCAGCTGAACTTATTGAAAAGACCAGCAATAAGCTTCACCTCCTGAAACTCTATGGAAAGACATCCAACATAAAAGGAGCCCTTGAATTGCTTAAAAACCTGACCCTGAAGAAGAAAGAGGATCAGGATATAGTAAGATATGCTGCAGACAATCTTTGGTACAACACTGACGTCAGGGATTTCCTGATAAACCTGTACAAGCAGGAGGGCTATACCTGGCTTGGGAAGATCATTGCCATCAGGACATTTGAAAACAAGGACACAAAATTATCTCTAGAGGTTGCAAGAAACCTAAACAAGAACAATCCCGAGGACCTGGAGATCGTTGGCCTTTTTTCCAATCTTCTTATAAGGGCTGGTGAAAGGGAAGAAGCTATTCAGCTCCTCCTGGGCAGCCTGAAATACTGTGGTGATTTTTCCAGGTGCATGGGCCTCACAAATACTCTCTTGCGACTCTATTATGAGGACAAGGACTATGATTCAGTAGTCAAGTTCTATGAAACAAACCCTAAATTTGTGGACGGGAGGAGCCTCCAGTTCGTCATTAGAAGTTACATGGAGGCAGACAACTTCGATATGGCCGAGAAACTGATGAGCCGTTATGAAGGGACCCTTTTGAAAAAGGACATACACAGTGAGCTCAGGGAGGATCTGAAGACAAAGAAGGAATTCATGGAGACCATTTTTTATGTGAGCAGACTCCTGAAACTTGAATATAAAATCGGAAAGAAATTTGACAAAAAGGAGGCATTTTACAAGGCTGACATCCCAATTGAGCAGATTGAAGCAGTATATCAGTTCCTTAACAGCAGAGATTTCTATTTTGATGTTAACGAAGAGAAGTATGAGATCCTGACCAGAGATGTTATTCAGAAAGCTGTGAAAGACACTGAAATGGACTCCATTAAAGACCTTACAATTAGTGTTATCTTTAACAATATGGACAGAAAGGACCCTGTCCTGGCCAGAAATATTTACATTTACATAAAGGACCAGATGGAGGTTGCCCGAAGACCAAGACTCAAGGATGATGCTCTCCTAAAGCTTCTCAGAATTGCGCTGAAAGAAAATGTCAAGCAGGAGCCCCTCCATATAGCCTTTTTCCTGAAAATAGGGATATCAGAGTCTTTGGAAGTAATGACCCTCATGGAATACATGTCAAGGATGAACGAGGAAGGAGATATCTGATTGCCTGTTTTTGGATATAATAGAATGCGCAGGGAATTGCAGGATATTGCAATTGCAGTTCTTGCCCTCACGTTTGCCTTTTCAATTTCCACTTTCTCCCATAACGGTTACAGAGTCTCCCCCATAGGTGCCCTTTACATTGTAGCTCTTAGCTTTGCAGCAGTCTGCCTCGCCTTCCTGCTCCACGAACTGGCACACAGGCAGGTTGCCAGAAGATATGGAGGGTTTGCGGAATTTCGTGTCTGGCCAATGGGACTGCTTGGAGGCCTCCTAATGTCATTTTTCGGTTTTGTCATTGCTGCACCGGGTGCGGTTTACATGTCGGGAATATTTGGCAATGACAGGATCGGAAAGGCAGCGCTCGCTGGCCCAGCAACCAACATCGCTCTCGGTGCAGCGTTCCTGGCAGCCGGGTATCTGACTATCTCTTCTTCACTGGGAAACGTGTTTGGTTTCCTCTCACAGATTAATCTTTATCTCGGTGCATTTAACCTGATACCTTTTGCGCCGCTTGATGGCCAGAAAGTTATGATGTGGGATATAAGGACTTACGCAATTGTGTTCATTCTGGCAATCTTTCTTGCAGTCCTTTCGTTCATCATTTTTGCCTACTGATTTAACACTGGGCTGCTGGATTCATCCGACGGGGTAGCAAAAAATATGGTGCTTTCCCCAACCTCAATTCTGTAGGGTATCCTGAAATTGTAAGATTTACCATCAAGTTCCATTACAACCTCCTTTGATTGGGAAAGGAATTCCCACAGACCGGGTGACGGTTTTGTGATTAATGCAACATACAGAGGGCTTTCCGAAGCCTTGAACCATTTTTCAACTGGAAATTCCTTCCTTCTGGCATTTACTAAAGATACTATCTTAATGGAGGTCATCTTCATTATGGGAATTTAGATAACCATTATATATTTTCCAGAAATTTGGTGAAGTCTTGAGTTGGGGATTTCCAAGCCACAGACACGGTATTCCCCAGAAGAGGATAATGGTTTAAATGAGATACAAGGAAAATTGCACGTCCTGCGGAATAGGACTTGTCCAGACGGGTTACTCAATATTTGAATGCCCTCAGTGCGGAGATGAGCTGATAGGCAGATGCAAGGATTGCAGAGAGCATTCAACGAAATATGACTGCCCTAAATGCGGATTCCAGGGACCTTAAAGTGATATAAATGGGAGACGTAGCTGTATTGTTGAAAATACTTCCAACGGATGTCGAGCTAGACATTGATGCGCTGAAGGATAAAGTTGTTGGGAGTGTCAAACCTATGTGCGAGGTTAACAAGGTCGAACTTCAGGAAATCGGATTCGGCCTCAAGGCGATAAAACTCCAGGTAATTGTCCCCGATGAAGAGGGGAAGATCGATAAGGTAGAACAGACAATTTCTTCAGTAGAAGGTGTCGGCCAGGTTGACACTGAGGAAGTAACTCTGGTCTGAGAATGTTTTTTTCCCTTTTTTATAACATCCCCTTTGATATTTTTATTGCCCTTCTTATTCTGATTTTCCTTGGTCTGACTTATATCGCAACTGTAAGAAACCCACAGGAAAAATACGAAACGTTTGATGGCCTCTCGCCCCTTGTCATTGTACCTTGCAGGGGTATGGATTATTCGCTTGAAGAAAACCTTCGGAGCATTAAGGAACAGAGATACCCTGACTTCAATGTCCTGGCGATTGTGGATTCGGACGATGATGCAGCAGTACCTGTTATTCAAAAGACAGGGATCGAGTACATCGTCTCAAGTGATGAATGCACAAAATGCAGTGGCAAGGTAAGGGCCATTGCATCAGCCCTGAAAGAAAAACCTGGATTCGACGTATACATTATTGCAGATTCAGATATTCTCGTCAAGCCTGACTGGCTCCTTAAACTGGTTTCTCCCTTCAAATCTGAAAAAGTTGGAATTTCAACCACTTTCCCATACTTCTACCCCGTTGGCGGGTTCTGGTCCAGAGTCAAGCTGATCTGGGGTTTCGTTGGACTTGGCATGATGGAATCCAGACTAACCAGGTTCGGTTGGGGAGGTTCCCTTGCCTTCAGGAAAACCCTGCTTGAGGGCGATAATATGGACTTTTTCCGTAGTTATGTTTCAGACGATATCGCCCTGACAAAATTGTGCAAGAAACAGGGCTTGAACATCGCATATGTGAATGAAGCAATGCCCAGGGTGAACTCTCCCGATGATTTCAGAACTTTTATTGAGTGGGCGAACAGGCAGACTGCACTGTCCGTATATTCCACAAAAAATGTTCTCACCTACGGCCTCCTGTTTTACGGTGCTCAAAACCTGCTTCTCATATCTACCATACTGCTTGGGATCCTCACCACACCGATTTTCTTTATCTTTCTTGTTCCTGCATTCATTAACAGTGCAAGGGCTGTAAAAAGGGCCGCAAATTGGCCACTTTGGTCATTTGCAATCAGTTTCCTGATTCCATTTCTCTATTTTTACAATCTTATCAAAGCAGGGAGAATGAAAAAAATTTCATGGAGAGGTAGAAATTATACCCTGAAGGAATGAGCCAATTAAATTCATATATAACAAAACAATGAAAATCTGGTAAATTTGTCCACAGATGATAAGTACCCTCCAATTTTTGGCACAAATGGAATTAGGGGCGTTCCAAACAGTGATCTTTCAACAGAATTCGCACTTGAAATAGGCAAGGCCATTGGTACCTATGTTAAATCAGGGAACATAGCAATGGCCCGGGATACCCGGGACACGGGTAGCATGATTTTCAATGCCGTTTCTTCAGGCATAATGAGCACGGGTTGCTCAGTTGTGGATCTTGGTGTGCTTCCCACACCTGCTCTGCAGTTTTACTGCAAAACCAGGAAACTTTTTGGGGTTGTTATTACCGCCTCACACAATCCTCCCAGGTTCAATGGAATCAAATGCATTGCAGAGGATGGCACAGAGCTCAGGAGAGAGAACGAGGAAGAAATAGAGCATATTTACTACAAGAAAAATTACAGTTTATCCGGCTGGGAGAATGCTGGACTTCTCACCTACGACAACAATGCGGTGGAACTTTACCTCAACGCAATCATATCTCAGGTCGATGCGGCAAAGATAAGAGGCAGAAAGTACCGTGTTCTCGTTGACAGTGGAAACGGTGCATCATACTTCACTACCCCGACTCTCCTGAGGAAACTTGGCTGCAGTGTTGTTTCCCTGAACACTTATCCGGATGGAATGTTTACTTCCAGGACTTCTGAACCAAGACCTGAGAATCTCAAAGATTTGATTACCCTGATGAAAAGTGGCGGTTTTAACCTTGGAGTGGCTCATGATGGAGACGCGGACAGGGCCGTATTCATTGACGAGAAGGGAAACTTCATCGATGGTGACATGACCCTCTCTCTTGTTGTCAAAAGCGTTGTCAGGGAAGGGGATTCGGTTGTAACTCCACTCAGCAGTTCTGATGCAATCTCTGATATTTGCAGGCAGTCCTCTGCAAAACTGATCAGAACTCGTGTCGGAGCCCCGGTTGTTTCCAGGGCGATGATTGAAAACAAGGCGATGATAGGTGGAGAAGAGAATGGGGGGATCATTTACGGCAGGCACCAGTACTGCAGAGATGGTGCCATGACTGTTGCACTGATTCTGAATCTTATGGCCGAGGATGGGAGGAAAATCTCTGAGCTAATTTCCACTTTGCCACAATATTTCATACATAAAACATCAGTTGAAAGAAAGAAGGACTGGAAAGTGCTCGAAGCCAGGATTCTCTCATACGCGGTTCCGAAGGAGACAGACCGGACTGACGGCCTTAAGCTTTATTTCGAGGACGGTTGGGTACTTATGCGGCCGTCCGGTACAGAACCAATCATTAGGGTATACGGAGAGTCACCCGACAAAAACAGGGCAAAGGAAATTGCACTGGAATATGAAGCACTTATCCTTGGACTTCAGGAAGAACCCAGTGCACGGTAAGTATCCCTGAATCTCATAATGGCGGTTATGTTTCCCGCCAGTGCAAACCATATGAGGAGCACATTGATCGGTGTTATGAGCAATCCATGGAAGCTAGTCCCATATCTGATGAAGAACTGAATAAGGATAAAAATCAGCATCAATACCAGCCTGTCAGCCCTTCCAAGTATTCCTGAATAATTTCTTTTGAGTCCGAGTGCCTGGGACTGGACTCCCAGATAGCTTGTCAGTAAAACGCCAATTATGGCGAGCATTCCAACAGAAATCTGTGCAAATACGCTGAAGACAAATCCAAGCATAATGAGTATGTCAGAATACCTGTCCAGCACATGATCGAGCAGATCTCCCTTCTTTGTTGCAATATTCCTCAGCCTAGCCACTTTTCCATCTATGGCATCAAAGAGGGCGGACAGCAGAAGAGTAAAGAAACTGGCCAGCATAAGCAGCCCTCCGAAATAGAAGAAGAGGCCCGTTAAACCTGCAAAAACAAGTGACAATACTGAAATTAGGTTGGGGTTAATTCCCATGAAAGGTTTCGAAAGAGGGACAAGTATCTTGTCTGCAGTGGAGCGATATGAATCCAGCACCATTCAATGGAAAATATACTCGATTGTCTTAATGTTTGTTTTTGGATCGCTGTATGAGTTCAACACACGATTTAAGCGCAAGATCGATTCTGCCTTCCTCAACTTTTATCCTGTGGATCCTTCCTGAGGGCAGATATTCCAGTGCTTCATAGTATATTGCGTCAGATCTCAGGGCATCAATATTTTCAGAAATTTTTTCCTGAGAATATTTTCTGTTCTCCATTTCTTTGCAGATTTCTTCCTCAGCCCTTTCAAGAATTATGACAGAATCGCATCCAAGCAAGTGGGAAAAATGGCCTTCTAAAACAATATCCCGATCCTGTTGCCCGACGAGCATGCTCAGACATTCAATATCAACTTCGCCATTTTCTATGCAACGGCTGGAGCCAGGCAAATCCAGAGCATTTTTGCAGGGAATTCCCCGTTCATTCAACAATCCACAGATAGTAGTTTTTCCGGAGCCGGGAATGCCAGTTATGCACCACATTAAGCGGTCTCCATTTCAACAGGCACCCCGGAGAATGATTCCAGTTCGAAAGGTTTGCTGAGATGCCTTCTTGCTATAACAGGTACATCATATTTACCGGGATGCAAACCACGGTCAATCCTTCTGTAAAAAGGAATTTCCTTTCTAGTTTTGCACTTCCTGCATCTGTAATCCATTCGCCCTTTGCTCAGCATTCTTTGCCCGCAATTGTCACATACTGGTGGTTCCCTTCTGTAAATAACAGAGAGATCAATAATCTCCAGTTTTTCAATATTGATCGTCTGGTTGACATATGAACCATAGATTTGCACAGAGTCTCCAGGCAACAACTTGTGGAAGACGCTCCTGAACTGTTTGGTAGGTTCGAATGCTGCAATGTTAATTTGCTGACCGTTTGAGTTTAGCCTGGAAAAGTAATGTGATCCCTCTATAACTTCCGGCTTGGAAATCACCGTTCCGGCCAGGAAATACGACTGTCTCTCCACAAGGGCAGTTTGATTTTTTATTATGTGGTCGTCTGTTGCCTGATTTGTTTCATAACATAGATGCCTGTCCGGCGTGATTCCGGATCCGGAGAGCAACCTTGGAAGGCTTTCGAGGATTGTATCTCCAGACATACCCCTTATTCCCATTATAACGGGGGTCCTATCCTTCGGAAACACGGCAGCATAATGATTCTCATGATCTATGTTGTTGAAGGTCCCTGGAACATTGTCAGCCATTTCTGCTATTTTCAACTTCATGGATTTGCCTGGCAGGGCAGCTTCATGGTCCCTGTAAGTCAGAACTTCGTAAGTTCTTTGCAGACCAGGCCAGGAAAGTGATGCAGCAGCCCCTATAATCCCTCTCCCGTTCTTGAATTTCATATACTTGCCATTATTGTTCCTGACAAAGTCTTCCGCATCCTTGATTGAAACCTCCTCCCTGACGGCCTTCCAGTAGAAATTATCAGGCAGGTACGATTCGGAGACAACTATTCCAGGGTTGGTATTTGGTTCATCCATCACAGCCAGATTTTCAACTGTCTCTTTTGCAAGCTCCAGAATGTAATCCTCGGATGGCCCCTCCTTCAGTTTGGAGTATGAAATAATGTCATGACCATTGATACGTCCAATTTTTCTTGACTCACCAGAGCCGATACCAAGATTTACAGCAAGTGCACCGTTTCCCCTTGTCTTGTACTCTATTGCAGGATTGAGCCTGACAAGGCGGGGATAACCAATCACATCCAGCCCGCTCCTGTATATCAATTCAGTCAGGAGATAAGTTGTGCACATCCTGTTTCTGGAATCAGTGTCATCGACTGCAACTAACATCTAAGATCCGAAACGCCTCTTCCTGTTCTGGTATGAAATTATGGCTTTCAGGAAATCCGTTTTTTTGAGGTCTGGCCAGTATACATCAGAAAAGTAGAGTTCAGAATACGCAGACTGCCAAAGCAGGAAATTGGAAATTCTTTCCTCCCCACTGGTTCTCAGAATCAGATCGGGATCCGGAAGGTTTTTGTCGTACAGGTACTCCCTGAATTTTTCCTCTGTAACGTCATCTATAGAGAATTTCCCTTCCTGGATTTCAAAATACATTTTCTTTATGGCATTTATGATTTCAGCCCTTCCGCCATATCCAAGGGCTATATTGAAGCTGAATTTCCTGAAACCTCTCGTGGATTCCTCAACTTTCTTTATTGTCTCGCGCAGAAAATCAGGCAGGATGTCAAGTTCCCCGATGACCTTGACCCGGATGTTGTTCTCATAGATCCTTTGATCCTCCATAAGATCGAGAAATGCATCATTGATGAGTCTGAAAAGAAAATCAACTTCCTTCTTGTCCCTTCTAAAATTCTCAGTAGAAAAACCATAGACGGTAACAACCCTGACACCTACGTCCATGCACCACTGGAGAACTTCCTCCAGTTTCTCTTTGCCACGTATATGCCCCTCGTTTTCTGAAAGGCCCGTGTTCCGTGCATATCTCCGGTTCCCATCGGTTATGATGCCAATGTGGTTTGGCACATCTCCCTTGAGTATTTTGTCAAGCAATACCTTCTCGTAAACTTCTGAAGTAAGGTTCCCGATTTGATCGGTTATTCCCATCCAATTGAGGACATTAAGACTTGAACTATATAATTATGCCCCAGTGAGGGTGGCAGTAAGGGAAT